>AP025179.1:6037160-6346450 GCA_021654635.1 Mycobacterium kiyosense | reverse complement strand
ACCGCAACCGCTGCCGCCGCAGGTTGCGATCCTTCGGAACTGGGGACAACCGTCAAGGTGGTCCGACCAGTTGGTCGATCCGCCGTCCTCGCTTCATGTCGACAGAGTTTCAAATCCGCCCCGGCTTGGAACTACTCCGCCCGAAGCTAACAGTTTTCGTTCCGGCTGCCAACAGTTCTTTGGGTTCCGGTGGCGTTCTTGATAATTCTGGTCGATAGGAACGATCCGCAGGTGTGTCGAACGGGCGGATGCGGGCGGCGGTCCTGGGTCTGCTGTGACGGCCGAGGTTTGACCAGGACACATGTGGTCAGTACCCTCAAACAGTCGCCCGAAAGTCGGCGATACGGCTGCGACCGGGACCAGAGGTCCGGGGACCGCGCCGGCCAGTAAGCGAGACACTCTCCGCCCGACGAGCTGCCAAGCATCAGCGGGCGGATGGTTATGCCGAACACAGCGAGGAGAACGCGGTGGCCAAGGGCAAGCGGACCTTCCAGCCGAATAACCGGCGGCGAGCCCGGGTTCACGGCTTCCGGCTGCGGATGCGCACCCGCGCCGGACGGGCCATCGTGTCGAACCGGCGCAGCAAGGGTCGCCGCTCTTTAACTGCCTGATCGCAAGATCGGGTCTTCCAGCGGTGCTTTCCGCACGCAACCGCATGAGGCGGTCGACGGAATTTGACGCGACGGTGAAGTACGGCATGCGTTCGGTGCAGCCGGACCTCGTCGTGCATTTCCGGCGCAGCAGCGCGCCCCCGCACGGCCTGGATCCGGACCGCGACCGCGGGCCCCGGGTAGGGCTGATCGTGGCCAAGCGGGTGGGCTCTGCGGTCGAGCGGCATCGGGTGGCCAGGCGGCTGCGCCATGTGGCGCGCCCGATGCTGGGAAGTCTGGATCCACTTGACCAGGTGGTGATTCGCGCCTTGCCGAGTAGCCGGAACGTCTCGTCGGCCCGGCTGGAGCAACAGGTGCGCAGCGGGCTACGTAGAGCTTTCGAGCTGGCGGGCACCGGCCGATGACTGTCACGGCAACACCGCCGGCGCGCTTCCTGGGTCGGGTGGGATCCGCGGCGGTGCGGGCGGTCATTTATCTGATCCAGCTGTACCGGCACATGGTGTCGCCGCTGCGGCCGGCATCGTGCCGGTTCGTTCCCACCTGTAGCCAATACGCGGTTGATGCGCTCAGTGAGTACGGCCTAGTTCGCGGCGGCTGGCTGACGGTGGCCAGACTGGCCAAGTGCGGTCCCTGGCATCGCGGCGGCTGGGATCCGATCCCGGAGCGTCACGAGTGCAGCCGGCACGCCGATGTCGTCGATGAAGCCGCGGACGGAAACCGAAGCGCGGCACCTCAAGGGGAGAGTGAATCGTTTGTTTGATTTCTTCAGTCTCGACTTCGTCTACTACCCGGTATCGGCGATCATGTGGGTCTGGTACAAGGCGTTCGCGTTCTTGCTGGGCCCGAAGAACTTCTTCGCCTGGGCGCTGTCGGTGATGTTTCTGGTCTTCACCCTGCGTGCGCTGCTGTACAAACCGTTCGTCAAACAGATCCGGACCACCCGCCAGATGCAGGAACTGCAACCGCAGATCAAGGCCCTGCAGAAGAAGTACGGCAAGGACCGGCAGCGGATGGCGATGGAGATGCAGAAGCTGCAGCGCGAGCACGGGTTCAACCCGATCCTGGGCTGCCTGCCGATGCTGGCCCAGTTGCCGGTGTTCATCGGTCTCTACCACGTGCTGATGTCGTTCAACCGGACCCAGTCGGGCATCGGGCGGATGGGGCTGTCGGTGGAGCAGAACCGGAGTCTGGGTAACTACGTGTTCAGCGCCAAGGACGTGGGGAACTTCCTGGACGCCAACCTGTTCGGGGCGCCGATCGGGGCGGCAATCAGGCAGACCACCGGGCTGGACGCGTTCAGCCACTTCGACCGGGGCATGTTGATTGCGGTGAGCCTGCCGGTGATGATCCTGGCCGGTATCGCCACTTACCTCAACAGCCGTGCGTCGGTGGCACGGCAGAGCGCGGAGGCGGCGGCCAACCCCCAGACGGCGATGATGAACAAGCTGGCGCTCTACGTGTTTCCGCTCGGCGTATTGATCGGTCCGATCTTCTTCCCGATGCCGCTGGCCATCATCTTGTACTGGTTCTCCAACAACATCTGGACGTTCGGTCAGCAGCACTACGTGTTCGGGATGATCGAGAAAGAGGACGAGGCGAAGAAGCAGGAAGTGCTCGAACGTCGGGCGGCCAACGCGCCCGCCCCGGGCGCCAAACCCATCCGCTCGGCCAAGTCGACGCCGGTCGCGGAGAGCGATCCGACGGCCGAGTCGGGGTCTGCCGATGCCGAGGAATCCTCGCCCAGCCAGTCCACCAAGCCGAATCCGGCCGCGCGCAACAGCAGCGGTCCGGGTCGTGCACCGCGGCCGGGAGCACGGCCGAAGAAGCGCAAACGATAGGGCTGCCGCCCGCGGACCAGCTGAGTCCTACGCCGCCGGGCGGGCCGAGTAGTACCGAGGAAGACCTCGCGGCGTAACGCCGTGTGACCACCAATTCCTGGATGAGGGGAAAGAAAGCGATGACGGAAGCGGACACCACCGAACTCGACACCGACACCCAAGACGAGCAGACCGACTCCCCAGCGGAATCCGTCGGCGAGGGTGACGACCTGGAAGAGCGTCTGGTAGCCGAGGGTGAGATTGCCGGCGACTACCTGGAAGAGCTGTTGGATCTACTGGATTTCGACGGCGACATCGACCTGGATGTCGAGGGCAACCGGGCCGTCGTGAGCATCGACGGCAGCGATGACCTCAACAAGTTGGTCGGCCGTGGGGGAGAGGTTCTCGACGCACTGCAGGAGCTGACCCGGCTGGCGGTGCATCAGAAGACCGGAGTGCGCAGCCGGCTGATGCTGGACATTGCGAGCTGGCGTCGTCGGCGCCGTGAAGAGCTGGCGGCGCTCGGCGACAAGGTGGCGCGGCGGGTGGCCGAGACGGGCGAGCGCGAAGCGTTGTCGCCGATGACGCCGTTCGAGCGCAAGATCGTGCACGACGCCGTCGCTGCGGTCGCCGGCGTGCACAGCGAGAGCGAGGGCGCGGAGCCGTCACGCCGCGTCGTCGTCTTGCGTGACTGACTCGACTGTCAACCGTGATCGCGCGGTGACCATCGGAGTTACAGGCATGTAGTTCTGACGCGATCGAGTCGGCGAAGCGGATCGGGCGTGCGGAGAACGGAGGAATGTTTCACGTGAAACATCTCGATCCGCACCGACCTACCGAACTTGATCCGGACAGCCCGGACACCGCCGCGGCGATCTTCGGCTCCCGGATCGGCCAGGCCCGGCGGTACGCGGAGATCTTGGCGGCCGCGGGGGTGGAACGCGGACTTCTCGGGCCCCGCGAAGTCGACCGGTTGTGGGAGCGGCATCTGTTCAACAGCGCGGTGATCGGAGAACTGTTGGATCACGCCGCAACCGTCGTCGACATCGGCAGCGGCGCCGGCCTTCCCGGGTTGCCGTTGGCGATGGCCCGACCGGACCTACGTGTCGTGCTGGTGGAGCCGCTACTGCGACGCAGCGAATTCCTTCGGGAGGTGGTCGCTGAGCTTGAGCTGCCGGTGGAGGTGGTGCGCGGTCGAGCCGAGGAACCAGGGATCCGAAAGCAACTCGGCGACACCGATGCGGTGGTCTCCCGAGCAGTCGCCCCGCTGGACAAACTGACGAAGTGGAGTATGCCGTTGCTAAGACAAGACGGGTTGATGGTCGCGATCAAAGGGGAGCGGGCACCGGACGAAGTCCGGGAACATCGGCGTGTGATGGCCTCGCTGGGTGCAGTCGATGTCAGGGTGGTGACATGTGGAGCGACCCTGCTGCGGCAGCCCACCACCGTCGTAACGGCGCGGCGTGGCGCAACCACGCGGCGGAAGCCGTCGGCGAAAAGGGCAGCAACATGAGATTCGGCCGCAGCGCCAACCGCGGCGAACCCCCCGCCGAACCGACTACCGTCCCGAGGCCGGCGCGAGCCGAGGCGGCGCCGTCAACGGCCCCCGCTGCGGCGGCGGTTGATCCGGGTGCGGGGCGCGCGGCGACCACCCCCGAGTTGGCGGGTCCGCCGACGGAGGAGCACAATCCCTCCGTGAATGTTTCACGTGAAACATCGACCGACTTCGACACCCCTATCGGTGCTGCCGCCGAACGAGCGATGCGAGTCCTGCACACCACCTACGCACCGCTACCGCGGCCCCGTCAGCGCCGGGTTTTCACCGTCGCCAACCAGAAAGGCGGGGTGGGTAAAACCACGACAGCGGTCAACCTCGCCGCGGCCCTCGCCGTCCAGGGTCTCAAGGCTCTCGTCATCGATCTCGATCCGCAGGGTAATGCCAGCACCGCGCTGGGCATCACCGACCGCCAATCCGGCACGCCATCCTCGTACGAAGTGCTGATCGGCGAGGTGCCACTGCGGGAAGCGCTGCGGCGCAGCCCCCACAGCGAGCGCCTGTTCTGTGTGCCCGCCACCATCGACCTGGCGGGTGCCGAGATCGAATTGGTCAGCATGGTTGCGCGGGAGAATCGACTGCGCAACGCGTTGGCCGAGCTGGATGAGTTCGACTTCGACTACGTCTTCGTGGACTGCCCGCCGTCGCTGGGGTTGCTCACCATCAATGCCTTGGTGGCCGCACCCGAGGTGCTGATCCCCATTCAATGCGAGTACTACGCCCTCGAAGGCGTCTCCCAGTTGATGCGCAATATCGAGATGGTGAAGGCACATCTCAACCCGCAGCTCGACGTCACCACCGTCGTCCTCACCATGTACGACGGCCGGACCAAGCTCGCCGATCAGGTGGCCGAAGAAGTCCGCCGGTACTTCGGCGACAAGGTGTTGCGCACCGTGATCCCGCGCAGCGTCAAAGTCTCGGAGGCGCCGGGCTACAGCATGACCATCATCGATTACGATCCCGGTTCGCGTGGCGCGATGAGTTACCTCGACGCCAGCCGCGAGCTAGCGCAGCGCGATCGACCAGCCGGGAGGGAATGACGAATGACGAACCCGTCGCGCAGGAAAGGCGGCCTCGGCCCCGCGGCTTGGCGTCGTTGATTCCGACCGGCCCAGCTGAAGGTGATTCGGGACCGTCGAGCTTCGGGCCGCGGATGGGGTCCGCGGCCGCCGACGTGGTGATCGGCGGGCCGCTGCCCGACGCCACCGCGATGGGCGCGGTGTACCGCGAGATCGCGCCGTCGGACATCGAGCCCAACCCGCGGCAGCCCCGGCAGGTGTTCGACGACGAAGCCCTCTCCGAACTGGTGCACTCGATCCGCGAGTTCGGCTTGTTGCAGCCGATCGTGGTGCGCGCGGTGCCGGCTTCGGCGAGCGGCGCGCATTACCAGATCGTGATGGGGGGAGCGGCGGTGGCGGGCGGCGCAAGCTGCCGGCCTGGCCACCCTGCCCGCCATCGTGCGCGAGACCGGTGACGACAACCTGTTGCGCGACGCATTGCTGGAAAACATTCACCGGGTGCAGCTGAACCCGTTGGAAGAGGCGGCGGCCTATCAGCAATTGTTGGACGAGTTCGGTGTCACCCACGACGAACTGGCCGCCCGCATCGGCCGGTCGCGACCGTTGATCACCAACATGATCCGGTTGCTCAAGTTGCCGATCCCGGTGCAGCGGCGGGTCGCCGCGGGGGTGCTGTCCGCGGGGCATGCTCGCGCCTTGCTGTCGCTGGAGTCGGGGCCGGACGCGCAGGAGGAACTCGCGAGCCGGATCGTGGCGGAAGGTCTTTCGGTGCGTGCCACCGAAGAGGCGGTCACGCTGGCCAACCGCGGTGACGGTGCCACGCCGACCCAGCCGCGTCGCAAACCGATTCAGATGCCAGGACTGCAGGACGTTGCTGAGCGGCTGTCGAACGCCTTCGACACCCGGGTCACGGTCGCACTCGGCAAACGGAAGGGCAAGATCGTCGTCGAGTTCGGCTCCGTCGACGATCTGCAGCGGATCATCGACCTGATGACCGCGAAGCAAGGCTGAACTGGCACGACCCACCACATCGTGTAATTACGTCACTGTGACACCAAGCCGACGTCGCGCCGTGGGACTGCCCCTGTCAGGCGACCGCACCTACAGCAGATCCGTTATGCAGCAACCTATTTCGGGAATCGCCGGCCTTGCCGCACGGCGATCCCGGCGGTGCCCGGCTGTGGTGGGCGGCTCACTCGCCATGCCCTGCGTGGTGGGCGGGCCACCACTGGCCCGATCCGCACCGACTCCCTATCCTGGAAGGGTTGCCGGCGCACCTCCGGTGTACAGCCCGGAGCAAGTGGTCGCCGGGGGATCGCAGTGCAACAGCGCGAGACGCCGCGGACCGCGGGCCTTGCGACGACGCGAGCCGGACCGGCCCGCACAGGAGTGGGGCTTATGGGTTTGAGGGTCTTGAGCATCGCACGGAGGCCAGGAGACTAGTGTCAGCTCGGATTTCAGCGCTGCGGCTCGAAGCCTTCGAGCAACTCCCCAAGCATGCGCGCCGCTGCGTCTTCTGGGAAGTCGATCCGGCGACCCTGGGCAAAGACGACCACTTGGCCGACCCCGAATTCGAAAAAGAAGCGTGGCTGTCCATGGTGATGCTGGAGTGGGGTTCGTGCGGGCAGGTCGCTACCGCGATCCCCGACGAGCGCAGCCAAGCCGAACCGCCGGTGGTCGGCTACGTCCTCTACGCCCCGCCGCGAGCGGTGCCCCGCGCGCACCGATTTCCCACCGCGCCGGTATCGGCCGACGCGGTGCTGCTGACGTCGATGGGCATCGAGCGTGGCCAGGCCCACGCCGACGTCATGGGTGACCTCCCGGACCAGCTGATCACCGGGGTCATCGACGAACTGGTGCGTCGTGGTGTGCGTGCCCTCGAGGCCTTCGGTAGAACCGAGGCGGCCACTGAGCTGCGCGAGCCGATCGACGAGGACATCCGGCCGGTGCTCGAAGCGCTCAACGACTGCTCCGTCGAGAACTGCATCATCGACGCGGACTTCCTGATCGACGTCGGATTCGTGGTGGTGGCACCGCACCCGTACTTCCCGCGGCTGCGGCTGGAGCTGGACAAGGGGCTGGGCTGGAAGGCCGAAGTCGAGGCGGCGCTGGAGCGGCTGCTGGAAAACGCTCAGCTCGAGCAACCGGTCGGCGCGGCATCGGCGGGGAGTGCGACGGGCAACGTGCTACGCGCGCCGCAGGAGTGCGAAAACCCCTCGGACTAGCAGGGGTCAGGAGCCGGTGATGCGGCTCGCCCGCTCGACGGACAGTTCGTGCGCCAACAGCTCGGCAAACGTGAACGTACCGGTGGGCCGGTCGTTCTTGCCCAGCAGGTAGAGCCTTTTGACCGCGGCCAGAATTCCCTCGGCGATCGCGTCACGCGTCTGGGTGGTGATCAGCATTTCGCGGTCGCGGGGATTGGTGATGTAACCGACATCGACCTGCACGGTGGGCATCCTGGTGAGCCGCAACAGATCCCACGTCCGGCCGTGCACCCGGCAGTCCCGTAATCCGGTGCGGGCCACCACTTCTCGCTGAATGAAGTCGGCGAGATTGCGGCCGATGGTGGATACCGAGCCGTGCGAGTTGCCGAAGTGGAACGAGGCCACGCCGTTGGCCGAAGGGCTGGCCTGGGTTTCACAACGCAGGCTGATCATCAGGTCGGCGCCAACGGAATTGGCGATCGCGGCGCGCTCGGCATCCGACGGGCTGTGGTCGTGCGGCCGAGACCGGAACGTCTCCATGCCGATGGCTGTCATCCGACCTTCGAGGCGACTTGCCAAGTCCCACAGCACGTCTGCTTCGCTGATCGGTCCGGCCGGGCCGTAGGTGATCAGACCGTGGTCGTTGCCGCCGCGGCCCGGATCGATGATGATGCGCTTGCCCGACAGCTTGGGCCCCGAGCGGCGCACCAGCTCCTCCTCGCGGATCGCGTGCGGCGAACCGCCGCTGACGCGTGAGCTGAGAAAATACAAGGAGCGCAACGTTTCTGGGCCGCATATCCCGTCGGCGGCCATGCCGTACTCGCGTTGGTAGGACATCAGCGCGTTGTGGGTCTGCAAGCCGAAATGCCCGTCCACCAAACCTGTGTAGAACCCGAGGTCCTGCAGGCGGGCCTGCAGGGTGGCGACGTCGTCCCCGTACAGCGGGGCACCGAACTGGTGGTACAGGGTGCGCGCGCCGAGGCGGTAGGAGGCTTCCTTCAACGCGCGGTAGGTGGCCTCGCCGACGATCCCGTCCACCAACAGTCCGCGATGCTGCTGGAAGGCGCGGACCGCATGGTCGAGCTCTTCGTCGAACACCTCGACCGCGACGTGCCGACCGGTGGTCAGATCCTCGTCGGAGCCGTCCAGCATTCCCAGCGCGGCCAGCGCCGCCCGGATTTCGGTGACAGCTGCGCCGCGGTCCCCACAGCGCAGCGCGTCGCCGTCTTCGCGGCGCGGACTCGGCATACCAAGGGTCCTCCGGGACTAATTGACATCGCCGCCAAAAGCAGCGCAATTAACTCGTATTGTCGCAGATCCTCGGCCGGATCGGGAAAACCCCAGGCCAGTCGGGGGCTTGTTTCTGCAAAAACGCGCGGCCATCGGGGCCGGGCGCGGGGTGGACCGGGGCCGGGCTATCCCAGGCCCGGAACAGCGTCGGACAACTCGCGCAGCAGCGCCGCCTTGCCCTTGGCGCCGACGATCCGCTTCACCGGTTCACCGTCTTTGAACAGGATCATGGTGGGGATCGACACCACCTGGAAATCACGCGCCGTCTCGGGGTTGGCGTCCACGTCCAGCTTGGCCACCGTCAGTTGCGCCGACCGCTCGGTGGCGATCTCCTCGAGCACCGGGGCCACCATCTTGCACGGCCCGCACCAGGTGGCCCAGAAGTCCACCAGCACCGGCTTGTCGCTGGACAACACGTCGGTGGGGAAGGAGGCGTCGGAAACCTCGATGGTTCCCGACTTTTCGGCGTCGCTCATCGCTTTGCTCCAATCAGGGTGTCGGTACTGTCGGCCTCTCCCGCCGCTTCGTGCTCGGCGAGCCAGCGTTCGGCGTCGATCGCGGCGGCGCAGCCGCTGCCGGCGGCGGTGACCGCCTGCCGGTAGGTGCGGTCCACCAGGTCCCCGGCCGCGAACACACCTTCCAGCGAGGTACTGGTGGTGCGGCCCCGGACCAGCACGTAGCCGTCCGGATCGACGTCGACGGCATCGCGCACCAGAGCCGAGCGCGGTTCGTGGCCGATCGCCACGAACACACCGGTCACCGGCAGCGTGGACGTTTCGCCGGTCACGGTGTCCTGCAGCCGCAGCCCGGTAACCGTCGTGTCGCCGTCGACACCGAGCACGGCCTTGTTGGTGAGGATGGTGATCTTGTCGTTGGTCTGCGCGCGCTCGAGCATGATCTTCGACGCGCGGAATTCCTCGCGCCGGTGCACCAGGGTGACGCTGCGGGCGAAGCGGGTCAGGAAGGTGGCCTCTTCCATCGCGGAGTCGCCGCCGCCGATCACGGCGATGTCCTGGTCGCGGAAGAAGAAGCCGTCGCAAGTGGCACACGAACTCACCCCGCGGCCCAGCAATTCCTGCTCGCCGGGTACCTGCAGGTAGCGGGCCGCGGCGCCCATCGCCAGGATCACCGCGCGGGCCCGGAACGTCTCGCCTTCGGCGGTGACCACGGATTTGACCGGGCCGCGCAGCGACACCGATTCGACGTCTTCCATCCGCAGGTCGGCGCCGAAGCGCAGGGCCTGCTCGCGCATCTGATCCATCAACTCCGGGCCGGTGATGCCGTCCCGGAAACCCGGGTAGTTCTCCACTTCGGTCGTGGTCATCAGCGCCCCCCCGAACGAGGTCCCCTCGAAGACCAGCGGCTTGAGCTGAGCACGCGCGGTGTACAGAGCCGCGGTGTAGCCGGCGGGACCGGAACCGATGATGATCACGTCGTGGATGGTGTCTGAAGCGGGCATGCGGGCCTTTCGCGGGCGGGGCCTGAATCTTCGATGTCGAGATGGATCTGCAAAGTCTACGAACGCCAGCCTAGGCAGTGGTGTTCCCGGCCATCGCACGCGACACCCGGCGCAACCGGTCAGGCACGCGGAATGGTGGTGGTGGCCAGCAGCCCGGTGTCGGCGGCGCTGCAGTTCAATGCCACCGCGTAGGCGGTCACGGTGTCTGGCGTGTCGCCGGGCATGACCAGCAGCACCCCCGGGCGGGCATTGACCTCGACCGGTTGCGCTCCCAGGATCTCGGTGGCCGCCGGGTAGCCCAGCCCACCCAGGCACGACGCGCGTTGCGCGGGGTTGCCCAGCGCGCCGAAGTCCGGTGGGCGGTGCGTCAAGGCGATGATCTCCGGGTCCGACAGCGGAATCACCGGGACGGGCGTGGAGACGGTGATGTGGTTCGCGGTCGGTTCGGTTCGCGAATCGGAGGAGGGCGACCGCAGCAGCGCGGCGGTGCCCACGCCGATGGCGGCCAGCACGGCGGCGCAACCGAGCACGCCGGCGACGAGTCGGAGAGGACGCATCGGTGGCCGCAACGCGTGTGCGGCACGGGGGGCGCGCAGCGCAGCGGAGATGTCGCCGACAACCTGCGGGGGAGCCTCGGGCGCGGGCGCGGCGGCCAGTGCGGCGAGGTCGCGCTGCACCTGCTGCAGCGCCTGCAGCGACGCGGCGGCCTGCGGGTCGGTGCGGATCCGGGCGCGGACGGCCGCGGCGGTGTCGTCGTCGAGCAGTCCGGCCTGCAGGTCGGCGAGCTGCTCAACCGTCGGCGGCGGTTCCGGATCGGCGTGATTCTCGGCGGGACTCATCCGCCCCAGTGTGCGTCATGCTCGGTTCGGCGCCGGCACTGCCCGGCAGGCCCGGCGCGCCGGCGTCCAGGTATCCCAGCAACCGGGCCAACCGTGCCCGCGCGCGCGAGCACCGGCTCTTGACGGTGCCTTCGGCCACTCCCAGCAGCGCGGCGGTCTCGGCGACCGAGTAGCCGTGCATGTCGACGGCGACCACCGCGGCCCGCTGCTCGATCGGCAGCCGCATCAGTGCCCGCTGCACGACGATCGCGGTGTCGGCCTGCGCCGTGCGGTCGGCGGCCGGGTAGTCCTCGCGCAGCGGGACCGCCGGCCGCGCTTTGCTGCGGCGTATCCGGTCCAGGCAGGCGTTGAGCACGATGCGGTGCAACCACGAACCGACCTGCGCGTCATGACGGAACGAGCCGGCACCGCGGTGCGCAGACAGCATCGCCTCCTGCAGCGCGTCGTCAGCGTCCTCGGCGTTGAGGCTGGTCAGCCGCGCCAACCGGTACAGCGGTCGGTGGTGGCGGGCGAACAGTTCAGCGAAGGCGTGGCGGTCGCCGGCCGCGTGCGCGGTCAGCAGTTCGGCGTCGCTGCGCCGCCGCGCGCCCTGCCGGAATGCCACCGCCGGACAGTAACCAATCGGCGCACGCCGAGCACTTCAGGAAGCGGCTTGGATGGTGATCTCGGAGATGTCGGCGCGGCTCTTGCCGTCGGTGGTGCCCAGGGTGGAAATCCACACCAGCAGGTTCGACGTCGGTGCGGACGCTTTGACCGCAATCGTGTTGTGGCCGGCTTTGAGCGCGGTGGCCGGGGTCAGCACGGTGGTGTCTTCCAGCCGCGACGGGTTCGGCGACGACGACGAGCGGATCTCCACCTTTGGTGCCGGTGCTGGAGATGTCGATGGTGACCGCGCCGACCACCGTCGGCTTGGGCAGCTGCAGCAGCAGTCCGACGCCGCTCTTGAAGCCGGGGAACGGCACCGGGTCGGTGTAGGTGTCGGTCTGCCAGGAGGTGGCCGGATTGCCGTCGATCGCGTTGGCTGCGTCACCGGGGTTGTCGGCGTCGCCGCCTGGGGAGAAGACGGTGACTTTGGTGGGCTTGACCGTGCTGCCCGACGGTGCGGTGGGGCCGGGTGTCTCCGTTGCCGACGACGGCGGGTTGTTGTTCAAGCCCAGCTGCTCGCCCTTGAGTCCGTTGCCGACGTCGCCGAAGATCTTGCTGACCACCGAGGCGAGCACCACCAGCGCCACCACCAGGACGATCGCGCCCGCACCCAGGCCGATCAGCAGGTTGCGGCGGCGCCGCGAGTAGGTTTCGTCGCCCCGCCCGGTGGACCGGCGCGGCGACGCCGGGGCGGGTGGTTCGGCGATCGGGCTGAGCACCTCGGTGCGATCGGCCACCGCTGTCGCCTGCTGCAGCAGGTTCAAAAGTGTTGAGGCGCTTCGTATTCCGCCGTCTTCCTGAACGGATCGAACGGCGACCGCGGAAATCTGGAACGGGATGTCGCGGTCCACGACGGTCGGTTCGACGGCCTGCCCGTTCGCATCCCGTTCGGCCGGCGCCAATCCGCTGCGTGCCCCGGTCTCCGGCAGCGGCCACCGGTTGACCAGCAGGGCGTACAGCGAGGCGCCGATTCCGCGGATGTCGTCCTGCGGGTTGGCGTCGGGCATGGTCGCCGGGAAGGCCAGCACCACGTCGCCGTCGATGCTGAGGCGAACCCGGCTGGGGTGGTCGATGGACAGCGCGACACCGGCGCGGTGGGCGGCGTCGGCGGCGGCGGCCAGCGACTGCATGGCCCGGATCGCCCCCACCGGGGACGGCGACGTGTCGGCGACCTCCTGCAGAGAGCCGCCGCGGATCCACTCGGCGACCACCAGCCCGCCGGAGCCGGTGTGGACGACGTCGAGTATCCGGGCGATGCCGGGCTTGTCGATGCGGCTCAGCCGCAGCGTGCGGGACAGGATCTCCTGCACGACGTCTTCGGGCAGGGCGCCCCCGGGGTCGACGAAGGTGAGTGCGACCTGCCGGTGCAAAGCGGTGTCCATCGCCTGCCAGAACTGCAGGGGCGGCGTGCCCCCGTGTGAGATCAGCAACCGGTAGCGGCCATTGGCGATGCGGGCGCCGGGAACCAGGTTGGCGTCGTCTGGCGCTGGTTCGGGTCCGCGTTCGCGGGGAGCGTCGAACGGCAGCGCGGCTCGCGCTTCGGCGGCGTCCCCGTTGACCTGCTCGCGCGACGGAGCCCGGTGCGCGGCGGGCGGGATGTCGGGCTGGAAGTCGTCGGCCCGCGGCCGGTCCTGTCCCGCCTGGGCGCTGCGGGGGGACGAGGCGCTGTCCGGTGTGCGGTCGGTCACCTCCGGTCCTTTCGCTAGCCCGGCCCTGGTCGCCGGGGGTTCGCGCCGGATGGGCTCCCGGACCGCGTTATCGCCCGGCAGGGCCGCATTTCTTTGCTCAGGGTACGTGACCGGGGCCCGCCCGGACGAAACCGTCGTGCTGCGCGGGGCCGCCCCCCGATCCGGGGTGCCCAGCCGGCGCCGGATCACGTCGAGGGCCGCGCGTGCCTCGGGGACCTGCGCGCCGAGCAGCACCCCGGCCAGGATCGGCACCATGATCACCGCCAGCACCGCCAGGCGCAGCAGCGACCCGATGCCGCCGTGGGCGGTCAACCGGTCGATCCCCAGCAGCCGGTCGGCGACGTGCGCGATCAGGCCGGCCAGCAGGGAGGCCGCGATGGTCACCAGGATGGTGCGCACCTCGCCGAGGCCGATCAACCGGCCGCCCTTGGGGAGCAGGCTGCGCCGCAGCAGCAGGTGCCCGACCACCGCGCCGGCCAGGAATCCCAGGCCGTTGGCGGTCCCCAGATATCCGGCCACCAGCTGCTTGTTGGACGTCAGATGCGGCGCGGCGATCGAGCCGGCGACCTTGACCGAGGTGATCACCACGATGACCACGATCGGTGTCCACGGTTGTTCGCGGGCGTAGAACACCCGCAACTGCAGCAGCACCAGCGCGTAGGGGATCAGCGTGAACGCGGACAGCGCGATCGCCGCGCCCAGGTATCCGGCGTCGACCTGGCCGAAATGCCCGTAGGCGAACAACGCGCTGCCCATCGCCGGGCCGCCGACGGTCATGAACGCCACCGCGGGGATCAGGGTGATCATGGTCAGTCGGGTGGCCAGCGACAGATCGGCCAGCACCGCCGGGATGTCGTCGGCCGCGGCGTTACGGCTCAGCCGCGGCATCACCACGGTCAGCACCGTCACGCCGATCATCCCGAACGGCAGCATCAGCACCAGCCAGGTGTAGTTGTAGATCGCCGGGCCGGAGGCGGCCGCCGTGCTGGCGATCTGGTTGCCGATCACCAAACCCAGCTGGCTGATCAGCACGTACAGCACCATCGCGGCGGCCATGGTGCCGAAGCGTTTGAGCCGCTCGTCGATGCCCCACAGCGGGCGCAGGCTGATGCGTTCGCGGCCGATCGCCACCAGCAGCACCGCCGTCTGCGCGAACACCCCCAGGGTGGTGCCGATCCCCAGCACCAGCAGCTTGGGATTGCCCATCTGCACCGGATCCACGGACAGCTCGCCCGGCACCGCCAGATAAACGCCCAGGGTCGCAATGGCCACGATGTTGTTGACGACGGGCGCCCAGGCCGGCGGCCCGAACACGTTGCGGGTGTTCAGGATCGCCATGAACACCGAGGACAGGCCGTACACCAGCACCTGCGGCAGCAGCAGGTAGGCGAACGCGGTGGTCAGCGGCTCGTTGACCTCCGGGGTGCGGCCCAGCATCAGCCGCACCAGCAGCGGCGCGGCGGCCACCGACAGCGCGGTGGCCACGATCAGCAGGGCGGTGGCCAGGGTGACCAGCCGGCGCACGAAGGCCGCGCCGCCGTCGGCGTCGTCCTGCTCGGCGCGGGCCAGCACCGGCACGAAGATGGCGGTGAACGTGGCCTCCAGCACCAGCGCGGCCACCAGGTTGGGCAGCTGGTTGGCCACCGAGAACGAACTGGACAGCGCCGCACCCAGGATCGCGGCCAGCAGCACGATCCGGGCGAAGCCGGTGAGCCGGCTGATCAGCGTCGCGAACGCCATCCCCAGGAGCGTTTGACCAGCGCGGCGTCGGACAGTTCGGCGCGGCGCGGGCGGCGCGGGGCGGGGCGGGGCGGCTGGTGCGGGGTCCAGCCGGGCCGCGGCGGTAGGCCCGGTGGTGGCACCGCAGACCTCGGTTGCGACAGCGGCGGCCGCTGCGGCGGCGACTGCGATGGTTGCACCTGCCGGGGTGCGGGGGTCATACGCGATGCTCTTCGTGAACCCGACCGGAGATGGCGCGGGGCTGCTCGGGTGCCCGGCCGTGCCCGGCGGACGGCGGATCGGGGCGGTCGAGGTCGGCGGGGTCGGGCTGGCCGCGGAAGCGGTGCCACAGCCGCCGCCCGGCCAACAACACCAGCACCGCCGCCGCCGTCAGCGTGATCGCGAACAGCACCTTGCCGTACGCGTTGGAATGGACGGACAACCGCACCGGCTCGCCGAGCGCCGTCCCGTCCGGGGTGCGCAGTCCGACGTCGATGGCGACGCGCTGGGTGAAGTTGACCTCGATCGGCACCCGCAGCGGCAGGTATCCCGGCGGCAGTTCGATCTCGCCGACGTCGGAGACCGTCATCCCGGGTGGCGCGTTGACCTGCAGCCGGACCCGGATCGGCACGGCCAGGCCGTTGTGCAGGGCCAGCGGCAACGGGCTGTGCTCGGTGGCCAGGGTGTAGGAGCCGCCGGGGTTGACGATCGTCACCGAGCGGAAGAAGTCGTTGACGGTGGTGCCGACCACGCTCAACCGCTGCTGCGCCAGCCCGTTGCGGGTGTCCGGGGGCACTGCCTGGCTCAGTGCGCGCAGCATGTCCTCGCGAAGCGGCGCGGTGTACTGCGCGCCGGTCAGCCCGGTGCGATCATCGGTCATCAATGCCGTGGTCAGCTTCCACACCCGGCCGACCTGGTCGGTGATCTGGCCGGTGACCTCGTCGGTGAACCGGCCCCGCACCGACGGGTAGGCGCCCGGCGGGCTGGGCAGCTCGGTGTGTGCCGCCGCGTCGGCGATCACCGCGGGCAGCGGGCGCGGCACCGCCAGCCCGGAGTGGATTGTGGTGGCCAGCGCGGTCAGAATCGACTGCGCGTCGTCGCCCTGCAAGGTCCACGACGCCGGCGGCAGCAGGATCTGAGTGCGGGGCGCGGCATCGGGTGCGACCCCGCGCCAGAGCATGGCGCCCAGCGCGTCCTGGCGCCGCGCCGTGGCCGAGTCGTGAGTGACGCGCACCGACAGCGACGAGTCCAGGTAGGTGGGCACGATCGGGTTGGTTCCCGCGCCGGCCAGCGCGGCGCCGATGGCCGGGTCGAACGGGGCGGTCACCACCCGCGTCGACAGCCGGCGGGGCGAGATGTCGGCGCTGCCGGAGGCGGTGTCGGCGTCCTGACCGGGTGCTTCGGCGGCCGCGACCGCGACCGTGCTGTCGTTGGCGTCCAGCAGGGTCACCGCCCGGCTGGTCAGCGGGCCGTCGGAGAGCAGGGCGGTGCCGCGCACCGAGGCGACGTCCAGGATGCGGTCGACGATGTCGCCGGTCGCGGCGGTGGCCGCGGTGTTCAGCCCCGGATCGTTGACCCGCTGCAGGGCGTCCAGGTCGGCCTGGGCGTAGGGCAGCGGCACCACACAGGTGCGGTGTGCCAGCGCGCGTAACCGGTTCAACCAGAGGCCTGCCGCGGCCTGGCCGGTGCCCGGGTGGGTCGGCGTGCCGGGTTGTTGCGCGGGCCCGTCGGGGGAGTTGGAAACCACATAGCCGGCGGTCATCGCGTTCACGGTGACGAGCAGGTCGGGGTCGACGGCCAGGCACAGCGCCCGCCCGACCGCGCCGTCGGGGTCGACGTCACGGCTGGTGGCCAGCTCGGCCGCGGACAGCAGGGTGTCCAGCCGCCCGCCGTTGGCCAGCGAGTTGGCCAGCTCGTCGTCGACCAGCCGCACCGGGATGGTGCCGCCGGGCACCCCGGGCGCCAGCCGGGGCCGGTCGGCCAGCGGCCACAGCATCGTCATCCACACCGGAGTGCGGGTTTCCGGCGCCACAGCCGCGTCGATGCCCGCCGGTTTGTCTGGGGGTACGCCCACCACCGGCAGCAGGAAGCGGGCGTTGTCCAGGCGGGCCGGCGCGCCGTAGTCGGGGGTCCCGTTGACGTTGACCAGCATCGGGTAGATGCCGGGCTGGTCGATGGTCAGCGATTGTTTGGTCAGCGAGCGCAGCGGGGCGGACAGGGTGAACCCGGCTTGCTGTCCGCGCTGCAGTTCGGGGGCGACGGTGAGAAATTCGGCGGCCGGCTCGTACTGGTCGGTGCCGCCGTCCAGCGAGGTCCGCAGCGCGGTGGACGAGGTGACGGCGCCGGCGTGCTCGAGCCGGACCATCACGTCGTGCACCGGTCGGTCGCCGATGTTGGTCACCATTCCGCTGACGGTGACGACGGGGTCGCTGGTGGTGGTGACGACGTCGGGTGTCACCTGGTCGATCCGGACCTGCACGAAGGGTGTGGCGGTGGGTTCGCCGGCGTTCGCGTGCGGCGGACTGCCGGTCAGCATCGTGGCGAAGCCGGCCACGATGCCGATCACTGCGGCGAGGCGGCCCACCTTGGCGTTGGCTTCGGCCCTGGCCGGGGCCCGTCGAAGTCGCGGCCCGGTCACGGCCCCTGCCCGTTACCGTTCTTCCGGGATGCGGAGTCGTGGGCGTGCCGGGTGCGGGAATGGGTCTGCGGGCGGCGGCGCGGCGCGCTCGGCGGCAGCGGCGGCAACGCCTCCTCGCCGTCGCTCTGCAGCTTGTCGATCAGTTCGTCGGCCACCTCGGCCAGTTTGCGTTCGTCGGCGTAGGCCAGCCGCGACGGCAGCTCCTGGATCGGCACCCACGCCACCTCGGCGACCTCCAGGTCTTCGTCGCAGAGCTCCCCACCCAAGAACCGCATCAGGTAATGGTGCACGGTCTTGTGCACCCGTCGGCCGTCGGTGACGAACCAGTAGTCGATGCGTCCCAGTGCGGCCAGGACGCTGCCGCGGATGCCGGTCTCTTCGGCGACTTCGCGGATGGCGGTCTGCTCAGCGGTCTCGCCGAGTTCGATGTGGCCTTTGGGCAGCGACCAGAGCATCCTGCCGCGCCGGTCGACCCGGCCGATCAACGCCGCGACCTGTTCGTCGCGCGGACCGTCGATTCCGTCGATGACCAGTCCGCCGGCCGAGGTCTCGTGCACGGTCCGCATGCGGTCGGGGCTGCGGCGCACCCGGCGTTTGGCGGCGGTGGCCGGGTTGGGGTGGTGGGGGCAGCGGGGGCGGTGGGCGCAGTGTCGGCCGACTGGCCGTTGGGCTTCTGATCCGCCGAACGTCCCGCGCCACGACCGCGACGCCGGCCCCGGCGTCGACGTGGTTTGGCTTGTTCGCCGTCCGACATTCAAGCGATATTAGCTGGCTGGGGCTGGTGTACCGGACGCACTCGCCGTCCGTTGACACCTTTGGTCACTTTAGTCGCGTGCATCGCTTACGCCACAGAACGCCCGCTCGTCGGGGGTCGGCCCGCTCGTGAGCGTCTGGGCGCTCTACCGCCTCGTTGTTCAGGGTGAACCGATGGCGTTGAGTGTGAGCACACGGCGCGGAGCGTGAACGTAGGGCGGGATCCGGGCAATTTTCCCGCCCTGGCTACCCGCGCAACGCCCCAGCTTCACACGCAAGGCCGTCGGTTCACGTTGGGCGCCGCCATTGCACACTCGACGCCCCGCCGCTGCCGTCGCACGTGGGCTGAGTCACCGAAGCATTGCTATTAGGCTCACCGACCGTGGTGGAACCCGTCCAGGATGCTGATCTGCTGACCGCGGCCGCGGTCGCACTGCACCGGTACGCCGGCCTGCTCGGCGAGTTCGGCGCCGCGTTCGCCGCCGCCGGGCACGAGCTGTACCTGGTCGGCGGCTCGGTGCGGGACGCGCTGCTGGGCCGGCTCAGCCCGGACCTGGACTTCACCACCGACGCGCGCCCCGACCAGATCCAGCAGATCGTGCGGCCGCTGGCCGATGCGCTGTGGGACACCGGTATCCAGTACGGCACCGTCGGGGTGGGCAGGGGCGAGCACCGCCTGGAGATCACCACGTTCCGCGCCGACACCTACGACCACGTGTCGCGCCACCCGGACGTGCGGTTCGGGGACCGCCTCGAGGACGACCTGGTGCGCCGCGATTTCACCGTCAACGCGATGGCGGTGCGCGTCACCGCGGCCGGGGCGGGGGAATTCCTGGACCCGCTCGGTGGCCTGGCCGCGCTGCGCGCCAAGGTGCTCGACACTCCGTCGGCCCCGGAGGTGTCCTTCGGCGACGATCCGCTGCGGATGCTGCGCGCCGCCCGGTTCGTCTCCCAGCTCGGCTTCACCGTCGCTCCGCGGGTGTTGACCGCGCTGGAGGCGATGGCGCCGCAGCTGGGGCGGATCAGCGTCGAACGGGTGGCCGTCGAGCTGGACAAGATGCTGCTCGGCGCGCACCCGGTGGCCGGCATCGACCTGCTGGTGCAGTCCGGGATGGGCGCGGTGGTGCTGCCCGAGGTCGGCGGCATGCAGATGGCCATCGACGAGCACCACCAGCACAAAGACGTCTACCAGCACTCGCTGACCGTGCTGCGCCAGGCCATCGAACTCGAGGACGAGGGCCCCGATCTGGTGCTGCGCTGGGCCGCGCTGCTGCACGACATCGGCAAGCCCGCCACCCGCCGCCACGAACCCAACGGCGGGGTGAGCTTCCACCACCACGAGGTGGTCGGCGCCAAGATGGTCCGCAAGCGGATGCGGGCGCTGAAGTACTCCAAGCAGATGGTCGACGACGTGTCCCAGCTGGTGTATCTGCACCTGCGGTTCCACGGCTACGGGGAAGGCAAGTGGACCGACTCCGCGGTGCGCCGCTACGTCACCGACGCCGGACCGCTGCTGCCGCGGCTGCACAAGCTGGTGCGTGCCGACTGCACCACCCGCAACAAGCGCCGGGCCGCGCGGCTGCGCGCGTCCTATGACCGGCTGGAGGAGCGGATCGCCGAACTGGCCGCCCAGGAGGACCTGGACCGGGTGCGTCCGGATCTGGACGGCAACGAGATCATGCGGCTGCTCGACATCCCGGCCGGTCCCCAGGTGGGCCAGGCGTGGAAGTACCTCAAGGAGCTGCGGCTGGATCGGGGGCCGCTGTCCCGCGAGGAGGCCACCGCCGAACTGCTGGCGTGGTGGCAGAACCGGGGCGACTGAAGGTCACCGGAACCCGCCGCGCCGGGTCTGCGTCCAACCGTGCATGGAGTACTGCGTGAGCGGTGCGGACGGCACCGCCTCGATCTGGAATCGTCCGTCCGACCTCGATCTGGACGGCGACGGCACGTTCGACGCCGTCGGGCTGGATCTGGACGGTGACGGACTGCGCGACGACGCGCTGCTGGACCTCGACCATGACGGGACCGCCGACCACGCCGTCCTGGACGTCGACAACGACGGCATCCCGGAGAGCTACTTCGTCGACGACGGGTCCGGGACGTGGACGGTCGCCGTGGACCGGCAGGTGCGGTGGTTCGGCCTTGACGGTGTGGAGCATTCCGGCGGGCCGCTCGTCGACTTCGACGGACAGGGCGAACCGAATGACCGACTGGTCGACAGCGACGGCGACGGACTTGCCGATCAGGTGGTGTGCACCGGTCCCGCAGGAGTCACCGGATACGTCGACACCGACGGTGACGGACGCTGGGATATCCGGCTTTCCGATTCCGACGGCGACGGGTCAGCCGACGGCGCCGCAGCCGTGTGAGTCTGCCGAGAAAAGGCCACCAGCTAATTGTCAGCCCACCCCGGCCGGAAGCGGGGCCGGGGTGACCTCGGCTATCCGGAGTGGGGCGGCCGTCCATCGTTTGACACGCGGAGAATTCTGTTGTCCACTAAACAGCCTGTTCCACCTATGTGCAGTGGTCATGTGGGTGAAGTGACAGTCGGGGGCAAGCTGATCTAGCTTTACGCAGATCCGGCTTCGGCGAAAGCAAATATTCGAGGGAGATTTCAGTATGGCAAACGCAACAGTTGTCACTCCAGAGCTGCTGCGCAGCACCCAGCAGCGGATCGAAACGCGGTTGCAAGAAGCCGCCGCGATCGCCAACCAGTACCTGAGCGGGCACGAGAACATCATCAGCGCCACCGGCTGGGCAGGCGACGCGGGAAACACCTCGCTGAATACTGCCGGTCAGATCCATCACGACCTCCAACAGATCATGACGGGCGGTCAACGGCTCGCGCACGGGTTGGGTCAAGCGGCGGTGCTGATGGAGAACCACGAGGCCGATGCGGCGCACAACCTCAACGGTGTGTTCGGCGGCGGGACCCAAGCGGTCTAGCCCGAATCGCTGTTCACCCATTCCACTGACCACAAGTTAGGAACGTTCATGGCAGATCACATCGTCTACAACCACGGAGCGGTCGTCGGGTTCGCCGGCGAGGTCGGGGCCCAGGCCGCGCAGCCGATGGAAATCCACAGCGACGTCCTCAACCTGACTCAGGCCCTGGGGGACTTCTTTCAAGGCCACGGCGCTACCGCGTTTTTCGACGCGCAGCAGCAGATGCTGCACGGGCTGGAAGATCTGATTCAGACCGTCAGCCGGCACGCCCACACTGTGCACAGCGTCGACGAGATGGCCCAGGCCACCGACGCCCAGATGGGCAACCTCTTCACCTAGCCACTTTGATCGGGCCGGGGCGCATGCGACGCGTGCGCCCCGGGCCTATGTCGAGGAACACCGTGTTAACCACCACCGTCGACGGGCTGTGGGCCCTACAGGTCCTTACCGGCATCGAAACCGTCGCCCCCGAGTTGGGGTTGCGACCGCTGCTGCCCAGTGTGGAACCCAGGAGTCTGGCGCTGCGGCACCCCGTCACCGCAGAGTTGCGCGCCGCCGGGGTTGTCGACGAATCCGGAGCGGTCGACGGCATCGTGCTGGAATGGCTGACGGTGCTGGCGCGCCGAGACATCGGGCTGTTCGTGCAGCTGCGCGGACCCGGCGATGAGGAGCCCGCGCGGGCGCTGCTCGCGCGTTTCGCGCAGTGGTGGGTCGCCCTGGAACGCTCCGCAGACTTGATTCGCATCAGCGCCGCGGGCACCTCCAGCGCGGAGGGATCGGCCGGCAATGTGATCCGTGCACAGATCGAACGGTGGTGCGGCCAGCACGCGCCGGCCACGCTGCGGCCCGTCACACTCGCTGCCGAGGCCCTGCGCGCGGCGTCGGTCAGCCGGTCCGAACTCGACGCGTTCATCGGCAGTCAGGGGCTCGAGTCCGACCAGGTGCGGTTGCTGACGCTGGCCGCCGACCCCAGGCGGTCGGCGCAAGCCTCGATTGTGGCCGTGCAGACCGGAGTGGCCACCGGCAGATCGTTGCGCACGCACGTCGAAGCCGGTGCGGTAACGGTCATCGACACTCCCGAAGGGCGGCTGGTCGCCGAGGACGTCGACTCCGCCGGCCGAAAGTGGATGATCATCGCGCCCGGCACCATCGGCAATATCGCCGGCGCGATCAACCGCATGATGCGGCGCCTGCCCGCCGAACAGGAATGGTTTTCGTACCGCAAAGTTGTGTAGTCGAGAGGTGTAACTCAAAGTGTCGGAAGACGTGTCGTGACGAACTCGTGGAATGCCGGCCCCAATGCCGAGCAGTCGGGGATGACCCAACGGGACGTGCCCGCTGGGCGCTTCGTGCACCAAGAGTCGGTGTCGGGCACACTGCGGATTTCTGACATGGTGGCGCCGCGGAAGATCCCGCCCGGTTCGGGATGGCGAAAGTTCTTGTACAACATCTCGTTTCAGACGATTAACCTCGGTGAGTCACCGGCTGAGCGACACTATCGGGAGCTGCAGGCCCGGATCAGACGCCACATCCGTAAGCAGTACGTGATCGGGGTGGTCTCGGGTAAGGGCGGCGTCGGCAAGACCACGATGACGGCGTGCATCGGAGGTGTGTTCCGAGAATGCCGACCCGACAACGTCGTTGCGATCGACGCCGCTCCCGGATTCGGGACGTTGGCCGGACGCATCGACGAATCCCCGCCGGGCGACTATTCGGCGGTGCTCAACGACACCGACGTGCAAGGTTACGCGGATATCCGAGAACATCTGGGGCAGAACAGCATCGGCCTCGATGTATTGGCGGGTAACCGGGCCTCGGATCAGCCCCGGCCGCTAGTTCCGTCCATGTTCACCGGGGTGCTGTCGCGGCTGCGCCGAACCCACACCGTGATCGTCGTGGACACATCCGACGACATCGAACACCCGGTGATGAAGGCGGTGCTCGATGCCTGCGACGCGCTGGTGTTCGTCTCCGGGCTGACCGCCGACACGTCGCTGCCGGTGACGCGCGCCATCGATCTGCTGCGGTCGATGGGATACCACGAACTGGTGTCGCGCAGCACGGTGATCCTTAACGACAGCCGCGACCAGTACGACGCCGACGCCCTGGCATACCTGACCGAGCGGTTCCAGCAATCCGGTGCAACAGTCGAATTCATGCCCTATGACCCGTATCTCGCCAAGGGCGGCATCATCGATACCCGCCACGAACTGAAAAAGAAATCGCGGCTGCGACTGTTCGAGATCGCGGCGGCGCTGGCCGACAAGTACATTCCGGACGCCGACAGGCCTCGCTAAATGACGTCGCTGGTTGGCAAGGTCTCGTTCCCGGCGCGGTGCGCGGTCGCCGTGGTCTGCGGCGAACACCTGCTCTCGCAGGTGTACCCGGCCTCGGTGCCGATCGAGGTCTTCGTCGACAACGTCGTCGAACTCGTCAACGACGAACTCAGGCGCCGTGGCTTGCCGGGGCTCGAATCCGGCGTCGGATACGAACTCCACAAAGCCAACGGGGTCCGCCTGGACGTCACAAAGACGCTGGACGAACTCGGCGTGGAGGACGGCGCCACCCTCACGCTGGTACCCGCGACCGAGGGGGAGTCGTTCGAGCCGCAATACGAGTCGCTGTCCACCGGTCTGGCACGGGTGGGCAAGAAACTCTTCGAACCCGTCACCGTGCAGACGGCCGCCCATACCGCGCTGGCGATCGTCGCGATGGTCGCCGTCACGATTCTCGGATTAGTGGTGCGGCAGCGGATCTCATCCGACTCGCTGCTGGCTGCGCTGGTTTCCGGCGGGACGGGGCTGGTCCTGGGCAGCACGGCGGTGGCGGTGTGGCGGTGGTGGCCGCGCCGGGTCGACATGCTCGACGGGTTCGGCTGGCTGGCCGTGCCGCTGATCGCGGTCAGCCTGGGCGCTGCCGCGCCCGGCAGGCTCGGGTCGGCCCACGTCTTCATCGCGGTGCTGGCGGTCGGGGTGCTGACGTGCGGCCTCGCGACGGCGACCCGGCGCCATGTCGATGCGGCAGCGGCGGTGGTGACCTGGTGCGCACTTGGGGCGAGTGTGGCCGCGCCGCGGATGTGGTGGCCGATTCCGGCTCAGTGGCTGGGCATGTGCACCCTCGTAGCCCTGCTGCTGGTTCTGACGATGGCCCCGACCATCTCGCTGTGGGCCGCCCGCATCCGGCCGCCGTACTTCGGCTCGATCACCGGGCGCGATCTGTTCCGGCGCGCGGACGGTATGCCGGTCGACGCCGTCTCCCCGGTGAGCGACGGCACGGAGGGTGGCGCGGAGGATGTCAATCCCGACACCACCGCCCGTGGGGCGCAGATCGCCCGGGCGGCGATACGTGCCAACAGTGTGCTGACCGGGATCTGCGTGGGTGCCGCCGCGGCGCTGCCGGCAGCGGTATGGGCCACCTTGATGCCCGGCCGCGACCGTGCCACTGCGGCCGCGGTGCTGTGTGGGCTGTTCGTGGTGATCTTCATCAGCCGGGGCCGGGCCTTCGCCGACAAGCGCCAAGCGGTCGCCTTGGTCTGCGGCGCCGCGGTGGCCACTTGTGCCGGCGTCATCAAATACGTTGTGCACGAACCGGCTTCCCACGGGCAGGCAGTGCTGGGTGCGGCGGTGCTGCTCTCGGCATTCGCCGGCGCGGGACTGTTGGCGGCGCTGTTGGTGCCCGTCACCAGGTTCACCCCGCTGGTGCGGATGGCAGCCGAATGGCTGGAGATCGTGGCCATCATCGCCGCGTTGCCGCTGGCAGCGTGGATTGGCGGGCTGTTCACCTGGGTGCGGATGCGATGAGTTCCATCGGCGGACGGCTGTTGGTGCTGACGCTGGTCACCTTGGCGGTGGCGTTGTCGGCTAACGTGCCTGTGGCGCTGGCGATTCCGCAGCCCACCATCGATCCCGCCCGGGTCCCGCCGGACGGTAGACCGGGGCCGGACCAGCCGATGCGGCAGAGCAACATGTGCGCGCGCACCATCACCATCGCCGATCCCAACGTGGCCGTCACCGCGCCCGGTTTCACCATGCTCAACATCGGCAAGGCCTGGCAGTACTCGACCGGCAACGGGGTACCGGTGGCGATCATCGACACCGGCATCAACCCCAGCCCCCGGCTACGGGTGGTGCCGGGTGGGGACTACATCATGAGCGGTGACGGGCTGATGGACTGCGACGCGCACGGCACCATCGTGGCGTCACTGATAGGTGCTGCGCCGCAAGGCAGTCCGATGCCGGCGCCGATGCCGAGTGCCCCGGCCTTCCCACCGCCGGCCGGCCCGGCACCGGTCGAGTCCGCGGCGCCCCCGCCCGGCGGTGCCCCGCCGCCACCGGCACCCCGCCGCCGCCCACCCCGGTGACGGTCACCGAGACCAAGCCGGCACACCCCCGCCCCCGCCGTCCGACGAACCGTCCAGCGGTCCAGGGGATCCCGGCACCGGGCCCGCCGACGTTCCCGAGGTTCCGGGTCCGGCGCCGGGGCACCCGACGGGGTGGTGGGCGTCGCGCCGCACGCGGTGATCATCTCCATCCGCCAGTCCTCCCGGGCGTTCGAACCGGTGAACCCCGGCCCCGGTGATTCGGAGGTCCGCAAGAAGGCCGGGTCGATCGCATCCCTGGCTACCGCCATCGTGCACGCCGCCAACATGGGCGCAAAGGTGATCAATATCAGTGTGACATCGTGTGTTTCGGCCGCCGATCCGCTGGACCAGGCCGCCATCGGCGCGGCCGTCTGGTATGCGGCCACGGTCAAGGACGCAGTGATCGTCGCCGCCGCCGGCAACGACAGCGAGGACGGCTGCGCACAGAACCCCTCCTTCGACCCGTTGGACGCCTCGGATCCGCGGGACTGGCATCAGGTGAAGACGGTCTCGTCTCCCTCCTGGTTCTCCGATTACGTCTTATCTGTTGGGGCGGTGGACAATACCGGGGCGCCGATCAGCAAAAGCCTCGCCGGGCCGTGGGTGGCTGCCGCCGCGCCGGGCGTGGGCATCATGGGGTTGTCCCCGCAAACCGGTGGCCCGGTCAACGCCTACCCGCCGATTCATCCGGGCGAGAAGAACATGCCCATCTGGGGCACCAGCTTCTCGGCCGCCTATGTCAGCGGTGTCGCCGCGTTGGTGCGCGCCAAGTACCCCACCCTGTCGGCGCACCAGATCATCAATCGGATCCTGCAGACCGCGCACAACCCCGCCGCGCGGCGTGGACAACCAAGTCGGTTACGGCGTCGTCGATCCGGTGGCTGCATTGACCTTCGACGTGCCGGTGGGGGGATCGGCTCGCGCCGGGGGCGCACAGCCGGGTCATCACACCCACCGCGCCGCCGGCACCACCGGATCACCGTGCCCGCAGCGCCGCACTGGTCTTCGCCGGCGTGGTCCTGGCGGTCACCGCCGGTGTGGCCCTGATCGCTCGAGTGCGGCGGGAACGATGACGGCGACCAAGCGGCTGACCATCATCGCCGCTGTGTTCACTGCCTTCCTGACCGGATTGGCGATCGATGGATACCTTTGTGCCACAGCGGTTTCGGCGTTCGTGGCGGCTTTGTGTCTGCTGCGTTGGCGAGGCCGGACGGGCTGGGAATGGCTGCTGTTGTGGGGGCGGCGTCACCGGCCGATCACCTTGGTCGATCCGCTGACGGTTGCCAACGACCGCGCCGGTGGCGGAGTGCGATATCAAGATGGGGTCGCGGTGGCCGCAGTACAACTGCTCGGCAAGCCGCACGTCGCGACCCTGTTCACCGGCTCCACCTCGACTCGGACCGAAAACACCGTCGACATCGCCGCTTTGCGGCCGCTGATGCGGCAGAGCCTGGGCCTTGTGGTCCATTCGCTGAGTGTCGTCACTACCGGTGCCCGACGACGTAGCACCGGGGACTACCCGCGGGTGTACGACACACTGATCGGCACTCCTCCGTACGCCGGGCAGCGCGAGACCTGGGTGATCGTGCGGGTGGCCGCACTGGCCAATGTGGAGGCGCTGCAATGCCGTTCCTCGATCGGCACCGCGACCCTGGCCGTCGCGCAGCGGATCGCCGCGGTGATGCGCCAGCACGGAATCCGGGCCAAGGTGGCGACTGCGACCGACATCGTCGAACTCGAACGGCGGCTGGGACGTTCGGCCCTGGACGCCGCGAATCGCCGGTGGCGCTCAGTGCGTGCCGACGCGGGCTGGCTGACCAGCTACTCCTACCGGCCCGCCGACATCACCACTGCCGCGCTGGCCCAGGCTTGGATGCTGCGGGCTGACGGAATCACGCAGAACATCACGCTTTTCGCAGATGGCGGTGTCGCCGCGACGCTGACGGCCCGAACCGCACAACCACCGACCGCCCCGCCGAGCACGATGTTGCAGACCTTGCCCGGAGAGCAGGCGAACGCCGTAGCGGCCAGCCTGTGTGGCCCGCTACCGGTGTTGCGCGGTGTCGCCCACGGCGTGCTGACCGGTCCCGTCGTGATACCCGTCGGCCCGTCCGGAGTGCTGCTGGGCAAGGTCGGCGCGGGCGATCGGATGTTGTTGCCGCTGGATGATCCGGGGGAGTTCAGCCGCGTGCACATCGCCGCCGAGGATGCACTGGCCAAGCGCATCGTGGTGCGCTTGGCGGGCGCTGGCGAGCGGATCACGGTGCATACCCGAAACCCCGGACGCTGGACCAGTGTTCGCATGCCCGATGTTGCCGTCACCGACGCGGCCAAACCGGTGGCCGGAACCACCGTCAGTGTCGTGGACGGGACCGTGACGCCGTCGCCGCGCCCGAACACCGTGGTCTCGGTCGGCGACCGAGACGCAGCCTACCGGGGTTTCGCCAGCGTCCTGATCACGCAGACCGGGCCGGCGACCGTCGAGGTGTCCGCCGGCGGCCGGACCCATACCGTGGAGATCGAATTGTTTCGCGCCGAGAATCGCTACGTGTCGTCCGAGCCGACCGTCCTGCGCAGTGGCGAACTCGAACCAGTGGATGCGCCATGACCAGCAGCACCAGCACCGCCGCCGCCCGCAAACGCTTCGACCAAGCGATGGCGTTGCTGGACAACGACCTGGCCGGTGCCAGAGCGCGTTTCCGGGAAGCCACCGAGATCGATCCCGCGATGGCCGATGCGTGGCTAGGCCTGATCGCGGCAGGTGACGAGTCCCTGCCGACGGTGCAACAGCTCTACGAATACGGGCCCCGGTTGCATCGGGAGACGAACCGGATCGGGGTGCGGCTGTCGGCACCCGTCAAAGCGGGCCCGTACCTGTCGATCTCGGTGACCGAAGCCTCGCACGCCGGTCTGGCGCTGGCCAGTGCCCTCATCGACGACCGGCAGTATCAGAAAGCCGCAGCGCTGCTGGCGGATTCGGCTCTGCTGGATGCGTGGGAGAACCATCAGTGGCAGCAACATCTCGAGGCGTACCTGATGTTCGCGACGCAACGCTGGCCGGACGTGATCTCGGTCGCGGCGGCGATCTTGCCGCCGCAGGCCATCATCATGTCGGCCGTCACGGCGGCGACCTGTGCGCTGGCCGCGCACGCGGCGGCGCACCTGGGGCAGGCGCGGGTCGCGCTGGAGTGGGCGGATCGCGTCGAGGTGCGGGCCAACCATCCCAGTCCGACGCAGGCTCGCCGGCAACTGACCTCCGCAGCGATCGATGCCGCCGAGTTCCCCTTGATCGCAGCAGATTTGGCCTACGTGCGTGGCATGGCACACCGTCAGCTAGGCGAGGAGCAGCAGGCGCAGGTGTGGTTGTCCCGCGCGACCATCAACGGCGCGCTGATGGAGGCGGCCAAGCAGGCGTTGGCTGATCCGGGCTTGCAACTGGTGATCACCGAAGAGGATGTCATCGCGACCCGGACGGACAAATGGGACGTCAGCACCCAGCGCTCGGCGAAGCAGCGCACCGAAGCCGAGAACGAGGAGCGACGCAACGAGCTGCTGGCAGAGGGGCGCGCGTTACTGGACAACCAGGTCGGGCTGGCCGATGTGAAACGGGCGGTGGCGGAGCTCGAGGATCAGATCGAGGTTCGCGCCCTGCGCCTTGCGGCCGGGCTGCCGGTGGCCAATCAAACCAACCACATGCTGTTGGTGGGACCCCCCGGGACCGGAAAGACCACCACCGCGGCGGCTTTGGGCAAGATCTATGCCGGGCTCGGGATCGTCCGGCACCCCGAGATCGTCGAGGTCAAGCGGGCCGACTTCTGCGGCGAGCACATCGGGGCGTCGGGACCCAAGACCAACGAACTGATCAACCGGTCGCTGGGCCGCATCCTGTTCATGGACGAGTTCTACTCGCTGGTGGAGCGACACCAGGACGGGCGGCCGGACATGATCGGCATGGAGGCGGTCAATCAGTTGCTGGTGGCGCTGGAGGTGCACCGGTTCGACTTCTGCTTCATCGGCGCGGGATACGAGAAGGAAGTCGACGAATTCCTCACCGTGAACCCGGGTTTGGCCGGTCGCTTCAACCGCAAGCTGCGCTTCGAGTCCTACACCCCGGACGAGTTGGTCGAGATTGCGGTGCGCTACGGCGATCCGCGCGCCACGGTGATCGCACCCGAGGCCGCAGCGGCGCTGAACGCGGCGTGCACGGTGCTGGGCGAGTACCACGCCCCGGACGGCACGCACGGCATCGACGTGATGCACAACGGCCGGTTCGCCCGCAATGTGGTGGAACGTGCCGAGCGGCTGCGGGATTCGCGGGTGGCCGCGCAGCACCGCAGCGCGAAGGGCTCGGTGACGGTCGACGACCTACAGACGCTACGCGCCGCCGACGTGATCACCGCCGTGCGCGATGCGTGTGCGGAAAAGCATGTGCCGATAGCGCTTTGATCACCCGGGTATCTTCGCCGCGATCGCGTTGAGCACGTCGACCCCGTGGTTGCCGACGTTCAACCCGTTGACCGCGATGTCGATGATGACGTTGTTGCGAACGGCCATCGTCCGCTGGCAACTGACCGAACTACGCAGCCGGGCAACGAAACTCATCACCAGCGTCCCGCCGGACGTGGTCAGCGGGCCGAAAGTCCAGTCCGACGGTGTCTCGCTGGGGGTGGTGACGGTGAACGTGCGTCCCGAGCACGCCTGCCATTGCCGCTGTTGGGCGGCGAGCACCTGCTGGGCCGCGCTGGCGCTGGGAAAGGCGATGACGGCCTGCTCCACGGCGTTGGGGCCATCGGGGTTGGTCAGCAACTGTAGTTGCGAACCGATCGACCCCGAGCGGCCGAAGGCACCCAGGTCGCCGGGGGAGTACGGGCCGGTGCACTCCTTGTCCGACACGAACTGCGTGTTGTCGGTGAACCCGTGCGACGACGAGTCGGACACCTTCATCGCGGCGACGCCCAGCAGGCCGGCGATCTGCTCGGGCGGCAACAGGAATTGCGGGAGCAGCGACACCGCCGCCGGTGGCGCCATGGTGGGTGTCGCGGACGTGCTGGCCGGTGACGATGTCGGCGCGGCCGAAGAGGGCGGGGCGGCCGAGCGCGGCGCCGGGGAGCGAATGATCATGGTCACCGCCAGGGCCACCGCGGCGACCATCACGGTGAGACCGGCGGCCGCGGCGACGATGCGGCCGCGCCGCCCCGGGTCGGGGGCAGGCAACGGTGGGGGCGGGGCGGGCAACGGTGGGGGCGGGGCGGGCAGCGGTGGCCGCGGCGCCGGATGAGCCACCGGCGCAGCCGGATACAGTGCAGCCGCGGCCGCGGCGGCCAACTGCCGCGCCGAGCCGAAACGCTGCGCGGGGTCCTTGGCCAACGCCGTCGCGATCACCGCATCCAGCTCCGGCGGCAGGCCGGGCACCCGCTCGCCGACCCGCGGCGGCGGCGCGTGCAGATGCGCGGCCACCACCGCGGCAACACCACCGTCCCTGGCGAAAGGCGGTGTCCCACACAGCAATTGAAACAGGCTGCAGCCCAGCGAATACAGGTCGGCACGGGCGTCGACGTGTCCGCCGGCGATCACCTCCGGCGCCGCATACGACAACGTCACCATCCCCGCACCGGTGCCGGTCAATCCCGTCTCACCCAGCGCGCGGGCAATACCGAAGTCCGCCAGCAACACTCGTTCGTCGGGACCAGCCGGACCGGACAGCAGGAAGTTGGCGGGCTTGACGTCGCGGTGCACCACGCCGCGCTGATGCGCGTAGTCCAGCGCTTTGGCGACCTCACCGACGATGTGCACCGCCCGCGCCGGGGTCATGGTGCCGGCCCGCAGCGCGTGCGCGGCGTCGGTGCCGTCGACGAACTGCATCGCGATCCACAGCTGGCCGTGCTCGGTTTGGCCGCGGTCGTAGATCGACACGATGTTCGGATGATCCAGCCGCGCCGCGATATCGGCCTCCCGCAGGAACCGGGCGCGGAACTCCGGGTTGCCGGACAGCGCGACGGGAAGAACCTTGAGCGCGGCATGTCTGGGCAGATTCGGATCGGCGACCAGGTACACCTCGCCCATGCCGCCGGTGCCCAGTACCCGCTCGACCCGGTACCCGGCCACCATGGACCCGGGGCTCAGCATGCTCATCGCACCCGACTTTAGTGCGGGATCTTCGCCAAAATCGCCTCCAGGATGGCGACGCCGTGGTGGTCGGTGCTCATGCTGCAGGCACCGACGTCGACCAGCACGTTGTTGGCCGCGGTCAGCGCGCGCTGGCAACCGACGTAGTGGTGCCCCTCGCGAGCGGTGGTGATCGCCAGGCCGCCGTCCGGGTTGCTCAACGCACCGAAACTCCACCGGTGCGGACTCTCGTTTGGCAGCGTGACGGTGAAGGTGCGCCCCGCGCACGCCGCCCACACCGGATGCTGCGCGGCGAGAGCTTTCTGCGCGGCGTCGGCGCTGGGAAAGACGATGACGGCCTGCTGGACGTCGGCCCCCCCGGCGGGGTTGGTCAGGAACTGGCGTTGCGATCCTTTGGCTTCGGAGTTGTTGTAGGCGGCCAAGTCGGCAGGCTGGTAGGGCCCGACGCAGTCCTGGTCGGAAATGTAGGACGAGGCGTTGGCCCACGAATCGGCGTCGGATTCGACGACTTGCATTGCGGCAGTGCCCATTATGGTTTTGATCTGGTCGGCGGGGAGCAGGAATCCGGGTAGCTCGGAAGCGATCACCGGTGGCACCGGACCATTGGCCGTCGTGGTGGTCGCAGCGCCGCTGGTCACCGATGTGGTCGACGGGGGTGCCGATGCGGGTGGGTGCGACGGCGAGCGCACGGTCAGCACCGCCACCGTAGCGATCACGGCTGTCGCTGCGGCCGCCGCCACTATCGCGGCGGCGATCCGGCCCCGGCGACGGCGCGGGGCAGGCGCAGGCGCCGGCGTCGGCCAACCCGGCGGGGTGGCGCGGGCGGCGCGGCCGGTGCGGGTGTGGCCGCCAGGGTGCGGTCCTGGCCCGGCTGCCACCACGCCGGCGCCGGGGTCGAGTAGTCACTGACCTGGTTGCTCGAGATCGGTTGCCACGGAGCGGTTGTCGAGGTCGACTGTTCGGCAAGGGCGTCCGCGGCGGCTGCCGCCAGCTCCCGCGCCGACGCGAACCGCTGTGCGGGGTCCTTGGCCATCGCGGTGGCGATCACCGCGTCCAGGCGCGGCGGCAACCCCGGCGCCCATTCGGTGACCCGCGGTGGCGGGGCCTGCAGGTGTGCGCCCACCAGCGCGGGCAAGCCCTGGGCCCAACAGAACGGCGCCTTGCCCGTCAGCAACCGGAACAGCGCGCACCCCAGCGAGTACAGGTCCGCGCGACCGTCGAACGGCTGGCCGCTGAGTAATTCCGGTGCCGCGTAGGACAGCGTGGCCACCACCGAACCGGTGACCGTCAACCCGGCATCGCCCAGGGCGCGCGCAATTCCGAAGTCCCCCAACAACACCCGCTCGTCGGGACCCGTCGGTCCGGACAGCAGGAAGTTGGCGGGCTTGACGTCGCGGTGCACCACGCCCTGGCCGTGCGCGTGGTCGAGCGCCTTGGCGACCTCGCCGACGATGTGCACCGCGCGGGCCGGGGTCATCGCACCGGATTCCAGGGCGCGGTCGGCGTCGGTGCCGTCGACGAACTGCATCGCGATCCACAGCTGGCCCTGCTCGGTCTGGCCGCGGTTGTAGATCGAGACGATGTTGGGATGGTCCAGCCGGGCGGCGACGTCGGCCTCGCGCAGGAAGCGGACCCGGAAATCGGGGTCCTGGGACAGTTGCGCGTTGAGGACCTTGAGCGCGTCGAACCGCGGCAGATTCGGATGGGCGGCCTGGTACACCTCGCCCATGCCGCCGGAGCCCAGCAGCCGCTCGATGCGGTATCCCGCCACTACCGTTCCGGGACTCAGCATGGTCTAACCGTCGGCGAGCCGGCGCGCGACAGCGTCCTGGATCACCGCGGTCTGGTTGGTGCCGGCATGGCTGGCGAGCTCACGCACCAGCGCCACAGTGCGGTCACTCTTGATGTTCAAGCCCACGGTAGAACGCTACCCGGCTCAGGGCAGAGCTCCCACCAGCAACTGAACGCGGTGATCACACCTCGATGACGACCGCCCCGCCCTGACCGCCGCCTGCGCACATGGCCGCGACCCCGATACCGCCTCCGCGCCTTGCCAATTCATAGGTCAGCGTGGTCACCATCCGCGCGCCCGAGGCGGCGATCGGGTGGCCCAGGCTGCAACCGCTGCCGGAGAAGTTCACCAGCTCCTCGTCGATGCCGTACTCGCGGCACGCGGCGATGGGCACCGAGGCGAACGCCTCGTTGATCTCCCACAGCGCCACGTCCCCGACCGACAGGCCGGCCCGCTGCAGCACCTTGCCGATCACCTTGACCGCGCCCAGCCCGCAGTCGCGCGGCGGTACCCCGGCGGCGGCCCAGGCCCGGACCCTGCCCATCACGTTCAACCCCTCGGCGGCGGCGTAATCGGCGTCCACCAGGGCGACCGCGGCGGCCGCGTCGTTGGTGCCGCTGCTGTTGCCCGCGGTGATCGAGAAGCCCTCGATCTCGGGGTGCAGCACCTTCAGGCCGGCCAGCTTCTCCACCGTGGTGTCGCGGCGCGGGTGCTCGTCAACGGAGAAGTCGACCACCGAGCCGTCGAACTGGGTGATCTTCAGCGGCAGGATCTCCTCGGCGAACTTGCCGGCGTCCTGGGCTGCCACGGCGCGCTGGTGCGAGCGGGCCGCCCAGGCATCCATCTCTTCGCGGGTGATGCCGACCGACTGCGCGGTGTTCCATCCGACGGTGATCGACATGTCCTTGGCCGGTGCGTCCGGGGTCTCGACATGGGTGGGCGGCATCCAGCGCTCTTCGAACTTCAGCTCCGGGCCGGGAATACGCCAGTTGGTCAGCGGCGTCATCGACAGCGACTGCACGCCGCCGGCGATCAGCACCCGCTCCATGCCGGAACCGATCTGCGCCGCGGCGTTGCCGATCGCGGTCAGGCTGCCCGCGCAGTGCCGGTTCACCGACTGGCCGGGCACGTGCTCGAGTCCGGTGGCCGTCGCCGCGTAACGCGCCAAATCACCACCGCCGTAATGTGATTCGGCGAAGATGATGTCGTCGATCGCGGCGGGGTCCACCCCGGAGCGGCGCACCACCTCGGGCAATACCGCGGTGATCAGCGTCTCGGGCGGGGTGTTGACGAGCGTGCCCTTGAACGAACGACCGATCGCGGTCCGAACGGCGCCGACGATAACGGGTGTGGCCATGAACAAACCTCGAGCTTTCTGTCGGGAATCGAGCCCAATCGTAGCAAGTACCGTATTTACAATAGTGGTGAGCTATGTAACGCCCGGCCGGCCGGATCGGCCAGCGCACCGGCACTTGGCGAGCTATCGGAAATTCAGGCCGCAAATCGGCGTGTTCCGCAGCCTGGGCGACGGGACACACGCGCCGCCAAGCCCCGATCCGAATAGCACCGTTTACGCACCCGTTACGTCTAAACTGCTCCCAGGATTGCCAGGCCGTACTGACTCGATGAACGGAGTGATTCGGGGGTGCACCGGATCTTGTCGACGACGGTGGCGCTGGCCTTGACGATGGCGCCGCTGACCGCACCGTCCGCCATGGCAATCACCCCGCCCGCTATCGATCCCGGCGCGCTGCCGCCGGACGTGACCGGTCCCGACCAGCCGACCGAGCAGCGGGTGCAGTGCACCTCGGCGACGGTGTTCCCCGACTCCACGTTCCACGACCCGCCGTGGGGCAACTCCTACGTCGGGGTCACCGAAGCCCACAAGTTCGCCACCGGAGCCGGGGTGACGGTCGCGGTGATCGACACCGGCGTCGCCGCGTCTGCGCGGGTGCCGGCCGAGCCCGGCGGCGATTTCGTAGCGCAGGCCGGCGACGGATTATCGGACTGCGACGCGCACGGGACGCTGACCGCGGCCATCATCGGCGGTCGGCCCGCGCCCACCGACGGGTACGTGGGCGTCGCCCCCGACGTACGGCTGCTCTCGATACGGCAAACCTCGGAGGCCTTCGAACCCGTTGGCGCCCAAGCGAATCCGAACGATCCCAACTCCACCCCGGCGGCCGGGTCGATCCGCAGCCTGGCTCGGGCGGTGGTGCACGCGGCGAATCTGGGCGCCGGGGTGATCAACATCAGCGAAGCCGCCTGCTACAAGGTGAGCAAGCCGATCGACGAGGCGAGTCTGGGTGCCGCCATCGACTACGCCGCCAATGTGAAGGGGGCGGTGATCGTCGTCGCGGCCGGCAACACCGGTGGCGACTGCGCGCAGAATCCGTTGCCCGACGCCGCGACGCCCACTGATTCGCGTGGCTGGAACAAGGTGCAGACCGTCGTGACACCGGCCTGGTATGCGCCGCTGGTGCTGCCCGTCGGCGGGATCGGCGAGAGCGGGGTGCCGAGCACGTTTTCCATGCACGGCCCGTGGGTCGGGGTGGCCGCACCGGCGGAGAGCATCGTCGCGCTCGGTGACCGCGGCGACCCCGTGAACGCCCTGCAGGGTAAGGAGGGTCCGGTTCCCATCGCCGGTACCTCCTTCGCCGCGGCCTACGTTTCCGGTCTGGCGGCGCTGCTGCGGCAGCGGTTTCCCGCGCTGACCGCGGTGCAGATCATCAACCGGATCACCGCGACCGCACGGCATCCCGGCGGTGGGGTCGATGACCTGGTCGGCGCCGGTGTCGTGAACGCCGTCGCGGCCTTGACGTGGGACATCGCGCCCGGCCCGGCGACCATCCCGTACAACGTCCGGCGCCTGCCGTCGCCGGCCCCCGTGCCGGCGCCCGATCGCCGGCCCATCACGGCGGTGACGCTGGCCGTCGGCGGACTGCTGCTGGCGTTGGTCTTCGGCGCGCTGACGGCGCGGGCACTGAGGCGCCGATGAGAAACCCGGTCCGGCTGCGGTTCACCACCGGCCACACGGTTGTCCTGACGGTGCTGGCCCCGCTGGCCACCCTGGTGTTCGCCCCGACGCGGTACTGGTGGGTGGGCATCGTCCTGGTCGCGGTCGGTGCCGTCGTCGTATTCGTCACCTTCTTCGACCGCCGGCTCACCGGCTGGGTGGCGACCGTGTTCGCGTGGCTGCGCCGACGGCGCAAGCCGCCCGACGTGCCGTCCGAGCCGGAAGTCGGAGCCACCGTCAAGCCCGGCGATCACGTCGCGGTGCGCTGGCGCCGCGATCACCTGATCGCGGTGATCGAACTCAGGCCGCGGCCGTTCACGCCGACGGTGATCGTCGACGGGGTGGCCCACACCGACGACGTGCTGGACACCAGGCTGCTCGAACAGCTGCTGGAGGTGCACTGCCCCAGATTGGAAGCCGACGTGGTCTCGGCCGGTTTCCGGGTGGGCCGCACCGCCGCGCCGGACGTGGTGAGCCTGTACCAGCGGGTGATCGGCGCCGATCCGGCCCCGGCGAACCGCCGGACCTGGATCATGCTGCGCGCCGACCCCGAACGCACCCGCCGCGCGGCACAGCGCCGCGACGAGGGCGTCGCCGGGCTGGCCCGGTATCTGGTGGCCTCGGCGACGCGCATCGCGGACGACCTGGCCAGCCACGGCGTCGACGCGGTATGCGGACGCAGTTTCGACGACTACGACCACGCGATCGACATCGGCTTCGTGCGGGAGAAGTGGTCGATGATCAAAGGCCGCGACTCCTACACCGCCGCGTATACCGCGCTGGGCGGTCCCGACCAGTGGTGGTCGGCGCGCGCCGATCACACCGTCACCCGGGTCCGGATCCGGCCCGGCGAGCCGCCGCAGGCCACCGTGCTGCTCACCACGGCCGGTAAACCCAAGACGCCGCGCGGCTTCACCCGGCTGTTCGGCGGGCAGCGGCCGGCGCTGACGGGCCAGGATCTGGTCACCAACCGGCACTGTCAGATCCCTATCGGGTCGGCCGGTGTGCTGGTCGGCGAGACGGTGCACCGCTGCCCGGTCTACCTGCCGTTCGACGACGTCGACGTGAGCCTTAATCTTGGTGACGCACAAGCATTTACGCAATTCGTGGTGCGCGCGGCGGCGGCGGGCGCGACGGTGACCGTCGGCGCGCATTTCGAGGAATTCGCCCGGCTGGTCGGCGCGCAGGTGGGCTCCGAAGCCAAGGTCGCGTGGCCGAACGCGACGACGTACCTGGGCCCGCATCCCGGCGTCGACAAGGTGGTGCTGCGGCACAACCTGGTCCGCACCCCACGGCACCGGGAGCTGCCGATCAGGCGGGTGTCGCCGCCCGAGGAGAGCCGGTTCGCGCTGGCCCTGCCCAAGTAGTGGTCGACCTATCCGGCCGATTTTGGTGCGGGGAGCCCGTCGTGCGGCGACGATAATGGTTAGAGCATTAAGGAGGACTATCCGATATGACTCAGCCGCAGACCGTGACGGTGGACCAGCAGGAAATCCTGTCGCGGGCCGACGAGGTGGAAGCCCCGATGGCCACGCCACCGGCCGACGTCCCCGCGGCGCCGTGCGGCCTGACGGCGGCGAAGAACGCCGCCGAGCAGCTGCGGTTGTCCGCCCAGAACATGCGGGACTTTTTGGCTGCCGGGGTGCGGGAGCGTCAGCGGCTGGCGACGTCCCTGCGCAACGCGGCCAAGGCCTACGGTGACGTCGACGAGGAAGGCGCGACGGCGCTGAACAACGACGGCGGCGAGGTGTCCGGCGAATCGGCCGGCGGCGTCGGCGGCGACAACTCCGCGGGCCTGCAGGACACCCAGCAGGTCGCTGCCGCCGGCGACGACGGGTTCACCGATTTGAAGGCTGCCGCAACGAAACTGGAATCGGGCGACCAGGGCGCGTCGTTGGCGGCGTTCGCCGACGGATGGAACCAGCTGAGCTTCGCTTTGCAGGCAGATGTCAAGCGGTTCCGCATCTTCGAGAACTGGACGGGCGACGCGGCCACCGCGTGTGAGGCCTCGCTGGACCAGCAGCGCGAGTGGATCACCCACATGGCCAAGCTGGCGACCGCGCTGGGCAAGCAGGGCACCTACCTGGCGCAGCTGCAGTTGTGGGCCAGGCGCTCGCACCCGACGCTGGCCGACATCACCAAACTCGAAGAGCTGTCGAAGGATCCGGCCTACAAGGATCAGGCGATCAAGCTCTACGCCGAGTACCAGTCCAAGTCCGAGCAGGTGCTCAACGAGTACACGAACAAGGCTCAACTGGAAGCGGTGAACCCGCCGAAGCCGCCGGCCGCGATCAAGATCGACCCGCCGCCTCCGGCGCAGACCCCGGGTCTGATCCCCACCCAGGTGATGCAGGCGGCGAGTATGGCCGGCGGGGGTTCGGGTTCGCCAATGCAGGCGCCGATGATGCCGATGACCGGTGGCGGTGCCGGCGGTGGCATGCCGTCCGGCGTTGGTGCCGAGTTGTCGGCGGCCGGCCGGGACGCGGCGGCGAGTCTGCCGAAAGAGCCTGGCATGAAACCGATGTCGCTCGGTGGCGGCGGTGGCGGCGGAATGCCGTCGATGCCGTTGGCGGAGGCGGGCGGCGCCGGCGTCGCGGGTGAGTCGGTGCGGCCGGCCGGCGCGGGCGACATCGGCGGTGCCGGACAGGCCGGTGCCGGCCGGGGCGCCGGCCCGGGCGGCGGCGGTATGGGAATGCCGATGGGCGCCCATGGCCAGGGCGGGGGCGGGTCCAAAACCAAAGGCGCACAACAGGATGACGAGGCGCTCTACACCGAGGACCGGGAATGGACCGAGGCCGTCATCGGTCAACGTCGCCGGCAGGACAGCAAGGAGTCGAAGTGACCGACATGGAGATGGAGCCGCACGTCGCGGCGGCGTTGGCGCTGGCGGCACGATTCCAGCAGGCCCTCGAAGGCACCCTCAACCAGATGAACGCCGGTGCGTTCCGCGGTAAGGACGCGGCCGAGACGGTTGAGGTGACGATCAACGGGCACCAGTGGCTGACCGGCGTGCGTATCAATGACGGCCTGATCCGGGAACTGGGGGCCGAGGCGGTCGGCGCGCGGGTCAACGAGGCACTGCAGAACGCGCAGGCGGCGGCCAGCGAGTACAACGCCGCCGCGGGGGAGCAATTGACCGCCGCACTCGAAGCGATGAGCAGGGCGAGCAACGCCTGAAACAACTTCCTTATCGCCGCCGAGTGTGAATCACCCGACGGCGAATCAGCGTGTCGCGTAGTGAGATTCACGATCGGCGAGAGGAGAGCAGGTGATGGGCATTCCGCGACCGACGGGCGAGTACGCCGGTCAGATGCTCGAACCGGGCGCCTGGCCGCAGGCTGACGAGGACACGTTCTACGACCGCGCGCAGGAGTACAACCGGATGCTGCGCAAGGTCACCGATGTCATGGACGCGGCCCGTCGTCAACAGGTCGAGGTCTTCGACGGCGGCGTCTGGTCGGGTGGTGCGGCCAACGCGGCCAACGGCGCACTCGGCACCAATCTGACCGAGCTGAGCACGCTGCAGGATTACCTGGCCACCGTCATCACCTGGCACCGGCACATCGCCGGATTGATCGCTGCGGCGAAGGCCGAGATCGGCAACAACGTGGACGGTGCTCAGCGCGAGATATCCATCCTGGAGCACGATCCGGAACTCCAAGCCGAAGCGCGCGTCGCCGCCATCAACGCGGTGGTCCGGGCGACGCACGAGGCCAACAGCAGTTTGGTCGCCGAAACCGCCGAACAGGTTCTGGCCTCCAAGGACTGGAGACCGCCGCACAATGCGCTGCAGGATCTGCTGCACCAGGTGATGCCCCCGGCCCCGGACGTGCCGACCCTGGTGGTTCCGTCGCCTGGCGTGCCCAGCCCGGTCGCCCCGGTGCCCACTCCGTTCGAGCCGACACCGGCCAATCCCTACCAGCCGGTCGGGCCGGGCACTCCGGTGCCGCCGGTGACCCCGACGCCGTTCGAGCCGACGCCGGCGAACCCTTACGACCCGGTGAACCCTGGCGCCCCGGTAACCCCGGTCATCCCGGTCACGCCGGTGATTCCGAGCCCGCCGGTCACACCGGTCACCCCGGCCCAGCCGCACCCGGATCGTCCGGTCGCCCCTGCGACGCCGGTGACTCCGATCGCCCCTGCGACGCCGGTCAATCCGAGCCCGAAGCCCACCCCGTCGCCGGCACCGGTCAGCCCGTCGCACCCGACCCCAGCCCGTCGCCGACGAACCCATCGCCGAATCAGCCGTCGCTGCCCGCGGGCCCCGGTGCATCCCCGACGCCGGGCCCATCGGGTACGCCGAGCACCGAGCCCGTACACGTGAAACCGGCTGCAGCGAACGACCTTTCGCCCGGCCGTACCGAACAGCCCGCGGGCTCCTCCGGACCCGCACACCGCAGCGACGACGCGTCCCCGGCCATGACACCCGCGGCCGCCACCGGTATGGCGGCGCCGATGCGAGGTTCGTCGCCCGGAGTTGGCGGCGCACCCACGGCTGCGGCCACGAACCAGGGCACCGGTGCCGCCGCGGCGGCCGGAACCCGCGCCGCGGGCGGGCGCGCCCCCCAGGCGGGCAAGGCTCCGGTCGCCACGTCGACCCGCGCGGCGGGAGCGCGGACCGCGCCGCCGGCACGTCCGGCGCCCCCAAGCGAGGACACCGACAAGAAGAAGCCGTCCGACGACGTGACGGCGTTGCCGTCGGTGCCCGTCTCGGCGGCTCGCGCGGCACGCGATGCCGTTGCCGCGGCCGTCGGCGCCCGCGGCGCCAAGAAGGACCCGCTGCGGCTGGCTCGACGGGTCGCCGCGGCACTCAACGCACGCGACAGCGGCGGTGACGACGACTACGGGTTCTTCTGGATCACCGCGGTGACCACCGACGGCGAGATCGTGGTGGCCAACAGCTACGGGCTGGCCTACATCCCCGAGGAAGTCCAGCTGCCCGCCAAGGTCTTCATGGCAACCGCCGACCGCGCCCTTCCCGCCGACGAAAAGGCGCGCACCGCAACCTATCCCGTGCTGGCGGTGCAGGGCTGGGCCGCCTTCCACGACCTTGAGCTGCGCGCGGTGATCGGAACCGCGGAGCAACTGGCGAATTCCGATCCGGGCGTGGCCAAGATCGTCCTGGAAGACGACGACATCCCGGACAGCGGAAAGATGGTCGGCCGGTCCCGGCTCGAGGTGGTCGACCCGTCGTCGGCGGCCCAATTGCAGGAAACCGACGACCTGCACCTGCTGGACCTGTTGCCGCCGGCCCCGGCCGACGAGAAGACACCCGACGACGAGCGGCACATGCTCTGGTTCGATCTGATGAAGCCGATGACCAGCACCGCCACCGGTCGCGAAATCGCGCATTTGCGAGCATTTTTCGCTTACGCCACGCACTGTCGCGAACTCGCGCTGCACCGCGCTTACGGTGCGGCGGGCGGGCAACCCCAGCGCCTGGCCGTCGAGGACTTCCTGTACTGGCGGTGCGTCGCCGCGCTGCTCGACAGTGCCCTGACCGGAACCTGCTGAAGACGGGTTCGGCAACAGAATTGGCGCGGGAAGGGCGCGTCAGGTCCGGTAAAATTCGTCGAATGGGGCTCGCACCGAGGGGATGTTGTGATGGCTGAACCACTGGCTGTCGATCCCACCCGTCTCACCGCTGCGGCGAGCAAACTCTCCGAACTCGTTTTCCCCGCTCCGCCCGCCCCGATGCAGGTGGCCGGGACGGACGCGGTGTCGGCGGCGATCAACGAGACGATGCCGGGCATCGAGTCCCTGGTCTCCGACGGCCTGCCCGGTGTCACCGCAGCATTGCGACGGACCGCCGGACGCATGATCGCCGCAGCGGATATCTACACCAAAGCCGACCAGTCGCTGGGCCAAGCGCTGTCGCAGGACGGGTTCGACGGCGCCGCACCGACGCTGGGCGCCATGGCGGCCGCGTCGGGTCAGACGGACGCGGGCACGCTCGGTGCGGCAACGCTGGGCGGGCCGGCGAGCGCGCCCGGACAACTGCCGGGTGCGGCCGGTGGCACCGCGGCCGTGGCCGGAGTTGGCCAACAGTTCGCTGAGGCGGTCAGCGGGCAGGTCGCGGCGGTGACCCCGCACCTGCAGGCGACCGTGCCGCAGCTGGTTCAGCTGGCGCCGCTGGGTCAGCAGCTGACCCCGATGGGCCAGCAGGTGGGGCAGAGCGTGCAGCAGGCCGCGTCGCAAGCGTCGCAGGGCGGCGGTTCGCCGGCCCAGCTGGCCAGTGACAACAAGCCCGACGGCGAGAACCAGGACGACGACGGCGACGACGAAACGCAGTCGGCCGATCGTGCCGCGGCGGGTTCGGCTACGTTGGTCAGCGCCCCGGTGGCGGACACGGCGGCTGCTGCCGGTACACCCGCATCAGGTGGTGCCGCCGGCCCGGTCTGACCCGGCCGGTTCAGAACCGCAGATTGCGCACCATGTCGTAGACACCGGTCACCCACAGCAGCAGCGGGATGACGGAGGCGACCACAGCGCCGTCGATCAGCTCCGAAATCCGTTTGGCCACTGGCGAAACGCGCCGCACCGGCGCCGTCGCGCCGGTCACCACCAGAGAAATGACCACCAGCGCGAGGTAACCGCCCAGGATCAACGCGGCCCACTGCGGGTACCAGAGACTCAGCTTGACGGTGACCCCGGTCGGGATGCCGACAGTCGCGGCCAGCAATGCCCAGGCACACCAGCGGTCGGCGTATAGCCGGGAACGGAAGCCGCAGAGCACCATCAGCAGCGCGGCGATCACCAGGGTGTGGACGAAAAAGTGCCCTCGTGCCACCACCGCAACCGCGCCGCTGGCCAGAATCAGCGCACCCGCTGTTACGAAGCCGATCAGCAGTTGCTTGGCCAGTTTGCTGCGCTCGGTGAGCCGGGCCGCCGAGTTGGGCACCGACGCGATGATCGCCTGCCAGGTGGGGGTCTCGCTGGTGGTCGTCTCGTCGGTGGCGACCGGATCGAGCAGTTCTTCGTTGTCCACGGTCTCGCCCGGAACGGGTATGGGCGGCAACGCGATCCGGGCCACGGCGACCGTCAATTTGGCCGCGGTGGTGATGACGAACAGGCCGAAGGCGATCGCACAGGCCGGGACCCAGCGCTGGTAGCCGTATCCGTACGCGATCGCGGCACCGAGCAGCGCGATCGCGGCTATCACGGCAAACGAGGACAACTCGTGGCGTCGCCTCGGCCCGCCACGCACCAACAAGGTGACGAGCAGCACCGCGGTGGCAGCGGCGGCGAGCTGCGGCGCGCCCAGCGCGCTCACCCCGCGGGGCGCAGCGGCACGGCGATCGCCGCCGCGGCCGCGATCAACGGCACCGATGCCATCAGTAGGCACTCGGCGAACTCGGCCTTGCGGTAAAAGCGGTTGGCCACGAAAGATCCTGCCAGAACGGCGATTCCGACCAAGCCCAGCGCCAGTGCCCAGTACCACTGCGGCCGGTCAGCCACCACGCCCGCATGGCCGCCAGAGTGATCGGCACCGCCAGGATCGGAATCGCCACCCCGATGAACCGGTCCACGGCCGGCCGGTCGAACTCAGGGGACTCGTCCAGCACCGCGATCGCGTCGATGACGTCTTCGACGAGCGGTCGGTACCGTTCGGTCCGGCTCGCGGCCACCAGGGTCAGCAACGATCCGTCGACGACTCCTGCCTCGTCCAGGGACTGGTCGAGTTTCAGCGGCGGTGCTCCCGGCCTGGCGAAAGTCCAGACGCCCTGTGCGGCGAAGTCGAAGCCGGCCAGGATGTCGGGCGGGGTGTCCTCCAGCAGCTCGGCGAGCACCGCGACGGTCTCGTCGATGTAGGTGGACATTGGTGTGGCCGCGGGCAACACCAGATCCGTCATCCGCCGTCCGGTCAGCACGGTCACCCGAGTGGTGGCGGGTCGTGCGGGCGTCGCGCCCGCCGTGCTGGTACCGGCAGTGGCAGTAGGTGCGCTCAACGACGTCCCGCCCTTTCGAAGTCGTCGGACAGAGCCGCGGCCAGTTCGAGGACCCGGCGCTTGTAGTCGGGGTCGAGTTGGTCGAGTTGAATTTCGGACCCGGTCGCGATGTGCTTGTCCCACGGCAGCAGTACCACCCGGTCGGGCCGTACCAGTTGTTGGAACTGGCGCACCAACTGCTTCTCCGCGACGTTGGTCTCGCCGACCGCGACGTGGTTGACGACCACCACCACACGATCGAGCAGATCTTGATAACCGTTGTGGCGCAACCACTTCAGGGCACTCTCGGCCTGCCGGGCGCTGTCCACCGACACGTTGGTCACGATCACGATGGCCGACGCCGTCTCCAGCACGCCTCGGGTCACCGGGTCGAACAGGCCTGGGCCGCAGTCGGCGAGCACCAGGTTGTAGAACTTCGACACGGTGTCGACCGCGAGGCGCAGGTCCTCGCCGCTCAGCCCGCGCGCGGCGGTGGCGTACTCCGCAGTCGGCAGTATCTCGAGGTTGTCGGAGTTCACACTGATGTGTGCGCGGACGTCGTTGTAGTGCGACACGTTCTTGTCGGCCACCAGGTCGGCGATGGACGACGGCGAGGTGCGGCCCGCGCGCTCGGCGAGGTTTCCGCAGCCGGGATCCGCGTCCAGCCCCAGGATGCGGTCGCCGCGCACCTGCGCGAGCATGGTGCCCAGCGTGACCGTGGTGGTGGTCTTGCCGACGCCGCCCTTGAGGCCGAGCATCCCGATCTGGTACGAACCACGCGGCTGACGGCGAATCCGGGTACGCAGGCTCAGTTCGTACTTCTCGTCCCGGGACAGGCCGGGGTTGATCCGGGTGAGCCGGTAAAGGCCACGGCGCCAACCCCGTTGGGGGATGGGCTTGGGGCCGGCCGGTGCCGGTGGCTGCGGCTGTGGTGCAGCGGTGGGCGCCGGTGCGGTGGCCTGTGCAGCCGGTGCAGCGGGGGTGGACGCCGACGGCGCCGGGCTCGGTGGCGCCGGCCGGACCGGAGGGGGTTTCGGTGCCGCACTGCGTCGTTCGCCGGGAGGCTGCGAGTCGGGTCGGGGCCGGGTCGCCGGGGGCTTGGGTGCCCGCGCGGCAGGTGCGGCTTGGTTGAGCTGGAACGGTACAGTCGGCGGTTCGGGCGCGACTGGGCGTGCCTGCCCGACCTGGTTTTCGGGCATCGGGACGCGGAAGTAGGGGCCGCCCCCCGGGTCTGGTTCGCCGGAATCCGGGTCCGGCAGATAGCGGTGTCCGCGCCGCGCCCGCCGCGGCGGCTCGGGTGGGTGCGCCTCGGTGGGGTGCGGTGCGGGCTGCTGTGTCGGGCCCAGCCGCACCCGCCGGTTGGGGATGTCGCCGGACGCGGTCTGGGTGCGCTCGCTCGGCGGCACCGGAGGCGGCGCCGGACGATCCCACCGGACCGGCGGCGGTCCGGTCGGGGCGGCGCGGTGCGGCGGCGCGCCATTGGTGGGGAGGGGCTGACGGCGCCTTGGGGCCGGGGGCCGAACCGGGGCGCCGGGGCCGCTGACGGCGCTTGCGGTGGTGCAGGTGTTGCGGCCGAGATCTGTTGCGGGCGAGGTGGTTCGGCTTGCGCGGGCTGTTGCTCGGCGGGCGCGGCTTCGCCGGCAGGCTCCGCATCTTGTCGTGGCGGCTCGGCTGCGGGCGGCGCCACGGGCGGTGGTTCGGGCTCGTACTGCGGCAGCGCGGGCGGCGGCGGTGGTGGCGGTCCACCGATGGGCATCGGCGGAAGTGGTGATTTCGACCCGCGGCTGGCCCGCTGACCGGCGCCGGCTCCGTTGCCGCGGAGGGTGGTTCGGCAGATGCGGGCGCCGGTTCGGGAGGCGCGGAAGGCGGTAGGGAGCCGCGGGCGGTGCGGGAGCGGCGGGCGGCGGTGCGGGAGGCGCGGGAGGCGCGGGAGGCGCGGGCGCCAACGCCACCGGCGCTGGTGGCTGTGACCAGTCGACCGGTGGCGGGGTGGGCGTACTCCGGCCATTTTCGGGTACGACCCCGGCCAAGGCATTCGGGTCGAAAAAAGTTTGCCCGGCGTCATCTTCGCGCAAATCGGAATCCGCGGCGGGCCGAAAGAGCGCGTCATAGTCGGCCGGCATCAGAACCTCTCGGAATTTCGCCAGAACGTATTAAGCACGAGAAGGGGCGAGATCCCCCGAACTGGGTTGAACTCGCCCGATCTCGTGCCTCGAGAGTCTACGCGTACAAAGGGGTTTTGTTACGCGAACATCCCCGTCACGTTGCCCTCGGTCGACTGCATGGCCTGACCGGCCTCGCTGATCGTGCGGGCCAGGTTCTGCAGCGCGTTGTTGAGGTCCTGGGCGGTGGCGTCCCACTTCTGCTGAACGCCCTGGTAGGCCTCCGAACCACTGCCGCCCCATGCCGCGGCGAGCTTGGTCAGGGACTGCTTGCCCTCGTCGAGCAGGGAGTGAATGCTCGTGACATTTCCCTGGATGGTGCTGGCCGCGGCCTCGATACCCGCGAAATTCCACTGCTGTTCTGTCATGTCGTTGCTCCGTTTTTCTTGGTGGTATTTGGGGGATTTGAGGAAACTGATCAGAAGCCCATTTGCGAGGACAGTGCTTGCTGCTGCTCCTCGTCGGCCCGCTGGTATTGGACGCCGGCCTGACGGATATTCGTCGAAATCTCGTCGAGTTCGGCTTTTTGCTTGTTGGCGGCTTCCTGGAACCGCACCACGGCGGCCTGGGCGGCCTGACCGGCGGCACCCTGCCACTGACCCTGCAGCGACGCTGCGGTGGACTCGACCTGGTCGATCTGGGTCTTCAGGTCGGCCGAGATCCGCTCGAAGTTACCTGCCTCTTGCGCGAGGGCAGCGGCATCAGTCTTCATCTCTGCCATGCTGGACTTCTTTCTCTCTTTCCATTCCTCGCCATCGGTTGGCAAGTCTTCCGGCCCGGTTGACCGGGAAGTCTGCGGTGGCTGTGGGGATCACCAGTCGTCATCGTCGTCCCACAGGTCTTCTTCTGGTTCGTCGTGCTCGTCGGCCGCTGCGGCCGGAACGGCGAGCGCCGCCCGGGTGCCGCCGCCTGGTGCGCCCTGACCCAGCGCGCCGGTACCGACCGGGGCGGTGCCACCCGTCGCCGATTCCCCGGCTGCGGCCGCCGGCAGCACCGCCGGACCGGCCGGCTTGTCGATCAGCCCGGTCATCAGCGGTGTGCGGGCCAACGTGCCGCCGGCGCCCGGGATTGCTTCCCCGCGTAGCAATCCCGCGCCGACACTCGCGCCCGAGCCGCCCGCAAGCGGGTGGTTGGACAGCGGGCTGGCCCCGAGTAGACCCAGCTGGGCTTCGTCGTCGCCCAGTCCGGTACCGGTGCCGCCCGAGTTGCTGCCCAGCTGGCTGAACATCGAGGTCATCTGCTGCGCCGGCTGGGCGAGCTGCTGCATGGGGCCGCTGAGTTCGGCGACCTGCCCGGCGGTGGCCTGCACCGTCTCCGGGGTCAGCGCGCCGAGCTGGGCCGGCATACCGATCAGCGGGCTCGACGCCATGCTCTGGCTCATCCCCGGGTCGAGGATGGCCGCCATCGGCTCGATCTTGTCGAACATCGTGTTGACCAGCGTCTCGGCCTGATAGATGTCCATCGCCACGGCTGCCTGGGTCCACATCCGGACGAAGTAGTCGATCTCGTTCAACGCGATCGGAATGGTGTTGATGCCAAGGAAATTGGTGGCGCACAGCACCGCGGTGGTGATGTGGTTGGCCGCGATCTCGGGCAGCGACGGTGTGGTCGCCATCGCCTGGGTGTAGGCGGCGGCTTGGGCGGCAGCTTGCATGCCGCGCGTCTTGGCCTGCGCCGAGGCGGTCTGCAGCCACGTCACCATCGGCAGCGCGGACGAGATCGCCTTGTCGCTGCCGCCGCCGGTCCAGGCTTCGCCCAGGGAGTTCAGCCGCGCGGTCAGTTCGACGGCTTGAGCGTCCAGGGCGGCGGCCAGGGATTCCCATCCCGCGGCGGCAGCCAGCATCGGTGCCGGTCCGGCACCGGCCATCAGCCGAGCGGTGTTCAATTCCGGCGGCATTGCGTGCCACAGCATGGTGATCAACTCCCTTCCGGCTCGATTTTGTCGGTAATCGGCGAAAACGCAGGCGCCATTCCAATTTGTTCAGTTATGCAATGAGGAAATGGTTTCCCGGGCCTGAACGTCGTCGTTATCGCCCTACACGAATCCGGCGGTCGGTGACTGTCGTAGCTCGATTTCTCGGTGTCGGCGAGAACCCGGTTCGTCGGTGTCGAAATAATCCTAACCGGGGTCCGGGGGTGCTCCGAACACTTATTCTGCGAGCTCGTCGGGGGGCTCGATGTACGGGGCCTGGATCACCTCCTTTCCGTCGGGAGAGACGAGAAATGCCTGGCCAGGTGGCCGACGTTTGACCTTGAACTCGCTGGAGGGAAACTCCTGTTTCTCGCCGGAGAGGAACATCGTCGGTGCGCCCGACCCGAACGCGGCCCCGACGAACTTGTCCATCGTGGCCTTGTAGGCCTGGCTCATCTGACAGGTGACAATGATGTGTAATCCGATATCCGCGGCTGCCGGCAACAACGGGGCCAACGGCGCCATTGGCGGCATGCCGCTGGCCGCGCCGACAATCATGTGCCAGTCGTCGACAAGCAACACCACGTCGAATCCACTCCACCACGATCGAGAACGCAATTGTTGTGTCGTCAGATCGGTCGGGGGCAGGCGCTTTTTCAGGTTCACCGCCAGCGCCTGAATCGCCTCGTCCAGGCTCGCACTGTTGCGGTTGATCGCACCGGCCTGCAGCAGATGCGACTGCGGGACCGCGTCGAGCAGGCCGGAGCGGTAGTCGGCCAGCATGAAGCGCACCTGCTGCGGACTGTTGCGAGCACAGATGGCGCGGGCGACGGCGTGCGCGATGGTGGTCTTGCCCGACTTGGCCGCCCCGAAGATCAACAGGTGCGGGTTGGTGTGCATGTGGCTGTAGGCCGGCGTCAGATCGGACTCGCGCAATCCGATCGGAATTTCCCACCGGGTGCGGTAATCCGCGTCGGGTCCGGGCGGGTTGGGATCGAGTTCGTAGAGGTGGATCCGCGCGGGCAGCATCCGGACCGGCGGCGCCTGCTCGGTGGTCTGGGCCGCGATCTGGGCCACGCCGGCCGTCATCGCCTCCACCAGATTGTCGGTGCTGTGCACGCCGTCGAACCTGGGGACGCCGATCATCAGGTGGTGCTTTTCCATCGACACCGCCCGGCCGGGCCGGTTCGCCGGGATCTCCCGGGTGATCCGGTCGATCTGCGTCTCGTTGACGTCGCCGAGCCGGAACTCGATCTTGGTGCCCAGGTAGTCGCGCACGCGTGACTTCAGCTCCGTCCACCGCGGTGTGGAGATGATGACGTGGACGCCGAACGCGAGGCCCTGCGCGGCCAGATCCTGCACCGGCGCTTCCAGTTCGGAGAACTCGCTGACGAAACCGGGCCACCCGTCGATGATCAGGAACACGTCACCGTAGGGATCGGCCGCGACAGGCTGGTTCGGGTCGTCGCGCAGTTGCCGGTACGTCGCGATCGAGCCGACCCGGTGCTCTTTGAACAGTTGCTCGCGTTGCCGCATCACCGCCTGCATCTCGGCGACCACGCGATGCACTTTGTCGGGCTCGGAGCGGTTCGCCACCCCGCCGACGTGCGGCAGGTTCTCCAGATAGATCAAACCGCCGCCACCGAGGTCGATGCAGTAGAACTGCACGTTGCGCGGGGAGTGGGTGGCGGCCGCCGACATCACCAATGTCTGTAGCAGCGTTGACTTTCCGGTCTGCGGCGCACCGCCGATGCCGATGTTGCCGCCCGCGCCGGACACGTCTACACCCCATGTCTCCTGCAGGTGCCGCCGCGGTTCGTCCATGATGCCCAGGGCGAATCGCAACGGGCGCCGTCGATCCCGGGCGATCAGTTCGTTCAGCGGCGTCGGGTCGGCCAGCGGCGGCAGCCACATCTTGTATGCGCGGGACTCGCCGGTGCCCAGGCTGGTCGAGTATCACCTCGCGCAGCGCGCGCGGTTCGGCAGTCTCGGTCATGACGTCAACGCCTCCTCGGTCACCGGGGCGGCGGTGAATCGGTGGATCCTCACGGCCTGCCTGGCGGCCGGCGGACCGCCGCGCCCACCGTCGCCGTCGGTGTCGGAGACCACCGGCGGAAGGTACGGGGTACCGGTGTAGAAGGTGCTGAACTTCACCGGATCCTCCATGCCGACCCGCAGGAACCCGACGCCGCTCTCCTTGTTGGTGATGTACTGCGCCTCCGGTGTTCCTATCACCGCCTTGGACTCATGAGAGCTGGTGGTGCGCAGCGCGATTCGATACGTCAGGTTGGGTTCCAGTTTGTCTATGCGCACCCCGCCGGTTTGCAGCGACTGGGTGGCCAGCAGCAGGTGCACCCGCAGTGAACGGCCCACCCGGCAGATCCGGTCGAACAGGCCGATGAAGTCCGGATGGCTCTGCAGCAACTCGGCGAACTCGTCGACCACCACGAAAAGCGTTGGCAGCGGCGGCAAGTCGGCGCCACGCTCCCGGTACTTCTCGTATTCGGCGACGCCGGAGAGTGCGCCGGCCGCGCCCACCTGCATGCCGGCCTGCCGCAGGATGTTCTGCCGGCGGTCCAGTTCGCCGGTCAACACCTCACCCATTCGGCTCACCAGCTCGGCTTCCTCGGCCATGTTGGTGACGACGGCGGCGGTATGCGGAAGCTTTTCCATACCAAGGAAAGTGGACCCGCCCTTGAAGTCGGTGAGCAGCAGGTTCACCTGATCGGGGTGGGTCATCGCGACCAGCGAGAGGATCAGGGTGCGCAGGAATTCCGACTTGCCCGACCCGGTGGTACCGATCAGCATACCGTGCGGACCGGCGCCGAACTCGGCGCCCTCCTTGATGTCGAGGTACATCACGTTGCCGGTCTTGAGCTCGTGGCCGAATGGGATCCTGAGGCGGTCCCGGTCGGTGTCGGTGTACATCCGCCAGCGGGCCGGTGTCACCTCCTCGACACTCTTGGCGCCCACCAGTTGGTGCCACTCGCTGGCGACCTTCTTCTGCACCCGTTGCGTCCGGTCGAGAATGGTGCCGGTGATCGACCAGCCGGCCAACTTGCGGGCCAGCCGGGTCGCCTCCGCGGGTGACATGCCGTCGGCGGCCGAGACCACCAAGCGGAACTGCTGGCCGGGCAGCCGGTCGTCGGCTGAGCCGTTCTCGGCGACCCGGATGCGGTAGGCCGAGCCGCGGTGGTTGCCCAGCGTGATCACCGTGACCCCGGCGCGGCCGTCGGGCGGGAATCCGGCCTTACCGCCGGTGAGGTCGACGACGACGACGTACGGTTCGGTCGGCAACGTATCGGGGGCGTGCGGGCCGCGGGCGGCCAGGTCGGCCAGGCCGTCCGGGCGGGTGTAGATCAGCCGGACCGGTCCGGCGGCGTCGGTCTCGGTCTGATGCGCAACGTGCGGCAGCCATTTCAGCCAGGACCAGTCGGGATCGTCCGGGTCGTCGGTGAGGACCCGGATCTGCAGCAGATCCGGCGGATGGAACACGGCCAGGTGGCAGATCATGGCGGTGAGCAACCGGTCCGCGCCGGGCCGCTCGCCGCCCAGGGCGATGGTCGGAAAGGTGCGCAGCTGCAGCAGTTTCGGGCAGTCGTGAATCAGACCGTGGGTGCGCAGGAACTTCACCACCCACATGTGGCTCACCGGCTCCAGGTACGGTTGCGGCGCCGCGCTGGCCGCCGCCAGTTCGCCGCCGACGGCCGGTTTCAGCAACCGGTCCACCGCCGGCTGGTCCCCGATCCCGATCCGGGTGGCCGCGTAAAAGTCACTGTTGGCCGGCCGGGACCACTGCCGCTGGGTGCCGACGATCGACAGCAGGTCGTCGGGATGTGGTGCGTGGTAGGAGAAGAACGCCACTTGCGAGGTGGCCGAGGAGGTGACCCGGCCGCGCAACCCCGCGAGATAACGTAGGTATTCCTTGCGGTCGGCGTTGATCTCCGGCACCTTCTTGCCGCCACCGCCGGTGCCGCCGGCCATCCCGCCGACCATCATCATGATCATCATCAGCGGCATCATCAGCATGTAGGGCGACAGTTGCTTGGTGCCGCCGACCAGCATGATCGCGATCATGCCGACCATGCAGCCGCCCATCACGTAGGGCAGCGCCTTCTGCACGCCCGACGGCGGGATGTCGACGCCGAGGTCGTCGGGCGGGGTGAGGCTGATCTCGCCGGGGTCAGCCGGGGGCCGCGGGTGATGGTCGGGGTGAACTTCTTGGTCGTCATGAAATGTCGGTCCTCACTGGGGGACACCGGGCGTGCCGGCCGGTACTTTCCGGGGGGTCGGGTCGGCGGGCAAGGTTTCGTGTTCGAGCATCGCGGCCTCCTTCGACAGCACCGGACCGTCCACCAGCAGCCGAATGATCTCCCAGGGAGCGGTTTTCGGCGAACTCAGGCCGAGGGCCTTCGCCGCGTCGGCGTTGGGCACTCCGTACCGCACCCCTTCGGGGTCGATGTAGTACATCGATTCGCCGAACCGCGGATCCGGTGACTGCAGCCGTACGAACCTGCCGCCGTCGATGTAAATCGTTGCGGTTCCCTGAATCTGCTTGATCCCGGTGTTCATCAGGGACGGCGATATCGGCAGATGCCGACCGGAGAGCACCGTCTGTTTGGGTGCCTGGTCCCCGGAGGCGCGTTCCCAGGCCCAGCACAGCGTGGGTTCGGCGGGCCGGGCCAGGATCTTGAGTTGTTCGTCGGGAAGCGGTGAGGGATAGACGCGCTCGGGGATTCTCACCACGACGCTGGGTACCACCGCCGGGGGAGCGATGAGTCCGTGGGACTGGGTGGCGCGCAGTGCCGCCGCGGTGGTGGAGTTCACCATGGCAATGCCGTCGGGCAGCACCACGTAGTAGTGCGGTCCTTTCTCCGCGTGGATCAGGAACACCGAGCCGATCACCAATTCGTCGGGCAACCCCAGGGTGTTGGGCGCGCCCGCGTCCGGGATCGGTGGCAGCTGCCAATTGCCTTGGCTGGGCAGCGCGTTGAACATCCCCTCGGAGATGGGCACGGCCTTGGCGTCGACCGGTATCCCCATCGCGGAGGTGAGTGCGCGGTCGTTGAGATCGATTGCGTGGCGGCCCTTTTCGGTGATAATCCACTGCTGGCCCTGGTAGGTCGCCAGCAGGGCCTCGTTCGAGTCGACCGGGTCCACGGTGGGATCGATCTGCAACGGCATCGCGATCACCGAGGTCTGCACCACCGGCGCGGCACTGTCAGCGCGGGACACGGTGTCGCACAACGTCCACACCGAGTTGTTGCCGCCGGACACCGGTGTCGCATAGGGCGCGCCGGGGATGCCCAGGGTCTGGCCCAGCGTCATCTTGCTCAGTTCGGAGGACTTCACGGCGGCGGGGTTGGCCGGGCTGCCCAGCACCAGCCGCGCCGAGGTCAGGTTGTAGACCGGGTGCATATGCCCCGAGACGATCACGTACAGCTCGTTGGTGCTCCGGTCGGTCAACAGGGTGGTGTTGCCGAGCTTTCCCTGAGGTTTGAAGTACGCCAGCAGACCCGCGCCCACCAGGATCACCACCGCGATCACGACGCCCAGCCATACCGACCGGCTGTAGAACTGCAACGGATCGTCGAACATGCGGGTGTCGCGCCGCACGATCGCGTGCTCGACGCGGCGGAGCAGGAAGCGCCAGCCGCTGACCTGGACCTTGGTGGTCAGGCGAAGCCCCATGTCTTACTCTCTCGTGTTGAGGTGGGCATGCACCGTGGCGATTGCCTCGGCCATGTCCGTGCCGTTGATCTCCTGTAGTCGGTCCACATCCAACGATTCGATGTCGAGGCCCTGCGCCAGCCGCATGTCCCGGCACTGCTCGGCGGCCTCGACCAATTGCCTTGCGTAACGGCCGTTCCCGGCGATGTCGAGGGCCGGCCGGCCGCGCAGGGTGCGGTCGTGCAGTTCCTTGGCCGCGTTGAGGAATTCGTCGGCGGCTTCGGGACTCAACATCGAGTCATTGTCTTTGGCAATGACTTTGGCGATCTCGAGGAGTTCGTCGGGGCTGTAGGTGTCGAATTCGATCCGGGTGGCGAAGCGCGAACGGAGCCCTTCGTTGGTCTCCAGCAGCCGGTCGATGTCGTTGCTGTATCCGGCGATGATCACCACCAGTCGGTCGCGGTCGTTCTCCATCCGGGCCAGCAGGGTGTCCAGCGCCTCCTGGCCGAACGGGTCGGTGCGGCCATCGCGCTCCTGAACCAGCGCATACGCCTCGTCGATAAACAGCACACCGCCCAGAGCCTGGTCGATCGTCTTGGCGGTCTTGACCGCTGACTGCCCCTCGTATTCCGCGACGAAGTCCTTGCGGGAGGTCTCCACGAGCTTCGGTTCGGAGATGACCCCCAGTCCGGCCAGAATGTTGGCCACCACCCGCGCGATCGTCGTCTTGCCGGTGCCGGGTGGGCCGGTGAAGATCATGTGCTTGCTGGGTTGCGCCACCTTCATGCCCTTGGCGGCGCGCACCCGGGCCATCAGGGTTGCCGCCCGGTAGCGCTCGATCTGCGTCTTGACCCGGGACAGGCCGATCTGGCGATCCAGTTCGGCCTGGGCTTCGGCCAGCAGCCGCTCGCGGCCGGAGTTGTCGGTCACCACACTGCCCGGATCCCACGGATCCGCGCGGGAGGCAATCTGCTCGGCCGTCGTCGTCTTCAGCCGGTAGGTCGGATCTTTCAGTGCTGCAGCCACTTTGGGGTCCGGATGGGTGGTCTGCAGCCACTCCAGCAGCGCCACTGCCGCGTCTTCGTTGCCCTGGCTGCGCCGCGCCATCGCCAAAAACCACGCGATGGCCTGCGCGCATGCCTCCCCGGCGGGCGAGTCGTTGGCCTCGGTGAGCCGCCGCTCGGCCTCGGTGAACAGGCCCAGGTTGGCTGCGGCCACCCCGTGCGCGACCCCGGCGGCGCCGGTGAGGAACTTGTCCGGCCACTTGCCGGCGCCCTTGACTTGGTCGATCACGTCGGTCCAGCGTTCGGCGGCGCCGTAGATCACCGCCTTGAGCCAGGACACCAGGTGCTCGGACCCGCCCGCCGCTCCTGGCGCCATCGCGTCGAGGGCCTCCAGCGCGTCGGCGTAATTACCTTGGGCCGCTTCGGATGCCGCGAATCCCATGGTGACGGCGAGCGGGGACGTGACCGGGTAGGTGATGTCGCCGTAGAGCCCGCCGATGGCGACCCGTGCGTTCACCGCACTCATCGAGATCTGTGCGGACCCCGAAAGTTGGCCGAAGTTGCGGCGCGAGTACCAGGCCCGGAACAGCGTCACCCGGTCGGTGTCGCCGCACCGGATCCGGCCCACCCAGGCGTCACACGCTGACTCGTCGTAATCGGTGATCTCGGTGAACAAATCGAGTGAACGTGCCTCCGACAACGGCAGCATGCCGACGGCACTGTCGAACAGACCGGCCAGGCGATCAGTCATTGATCACCGTTGTACCGGGCGGTGTAGTCCACCTCGTAGCGGGTGGCGAAGACCTCGGCCTCGCGGGCCGCCGCCTCTTCCGGGGTCGGCAGGTTCAGCGTCATCCCGACGAACTCGTGCAGCAGGTTGTTCTGCGCGTCGCCGTCACCGGTCATCTCGCTCATGTTCTCCACCATGAACGTGTGCTGGGCGGCCCGGGCCTTCTGCCGAGCCAGGTCGGCGATCACGAAGATCTCCTCCGATAACGCGGACTCGGACATGCTCGAGGCTTTGTCGGTCACGGTGATGTGCTGGACGCGTCCGTCCATCAGCGCCGTCACCGACACCGAACCCTGCGGGTTGGTCACCGTGAACAACGCAAGGTCGGGCTCGTCCTGGTGTTCCGTCAGACCGGCAAGGGCGTCCAGTTCCGTTCCACTGTCACCGGATTCGGTGTCCCCGACGGGCGGTGCATAGTCGCTGAGCGCGTCCAGCGACGATTCCTCGGCGGCGCTGCCGCCGGAGAAATCCAGCGCACCGAGATCGTCGGTGTCGTAGTCGTTCCCGGGCAGGTCCACTGTGGCGCCCCTTTCTGAACTCGTGGCTGGCGAAAAGTGTGTCAGCCTGATGCGGCGGCTTCGGCGTGGTCGTACCAAGAGCCGGCCGGTAACAGCTCGACCAGGCTGTCCAGCGCCCGCTGCAGATTCTGTTGCGTGCCGGCGAGGAAACTCCCGTACAGTTCGCCACCCACGCGCCGCGGGAGCGACACCAGCCGGCCGTGCTCGGAGTCGAGCACACCCGCGGCCGCCGGGGTGGTGGCGGTGGTGCCGCCGGGATTGCGTTGGCTGGCCACGATCTCCACCCAACCGGTCGGGTTGCTGACGATCTCGCTGAAGATGCGGGCCTGGGCGGGCGCGACGCCGTGCCGAGTCAGCTGCGCGGCCGTGGTGCACTCGGCCAACTCGTGGGCCAGCCCCGTCAGCGGTTCGACGTTGGCCGGATCGGCCGGCCCCAGCACGGTCGTCAGCATTCCCGCCAGACCGACCTGGGCAGCGACCAGCCGCAACACCAGCAGGTCGTCGTCGCGGGCCGCGACCACGTGGGTTTCGCCCCTGCGGCACACCACGAATCGCACCATCACGCCCCGGTCGCGTCGCCACCAGCGGCACTCCAGGGTGCGGTCGGCCCTGCTGATCGTGTCGACCATGGCGGCGACAGCCGGATGCGGCAGGCCGTTGTGGTCCAGCACGCCCTGCCCGGTGAGATCGCGTTGCACCTGGTCCCATACGACAGCGCGCAGATCCTCTTGCGGGATGTTGGGCCGGATCCCCAGTGCAACAGGGAAATCGACCAGGTGCAGTCGATCGGCGATCACCAGCATGCCGTCGATGGTCAACTCGACCCCGACGACGTCGTCGTACAGGCCCGCGCGGCCGGAAGCGAGCGGACCGGCCATGATCAGCCGAAGATCTTGTCGATGACGCCGGCCAGACCTTCGTCGGCCTTGAGGTAGGCGCTGGCGGCCGAGAGCAGGTTGGTGGCCAACCCGTTGCTGACGGCCTGCACCCCCTTACCGGTGTTGGCACGGTTGGTCTCCACGTCGCGCAGCGCGTTGTTGAACTTCGACGTGAACGAACCATGGGTCATCGAGACTCGCCCGCTGATCCCGGTGACCGAACTGGTGGCGGTCTGGAATTGGCCTGCGATGTCGGTCTGCATACCCGACAGCACCTTCAGGAACGAAGGCACGACGCCGAGAACTCCTGACATGGGAAAACCCTCCTCTACGGTTAAGGTTCTACTCGCTATGGCTTTGGCTTGCTATGGTTTTGGCTGGTTACAGGCCGATTGCCGAGTCTTAGAGCACGGTTCCCGGCGGACTCTGTCCGCCACCGGTTCCCGCGTCGACGGGCGCGCGTTCGGCGCCGGCGATTCCGGCGGCCGCACCCGCCTGCTCGTCGTCCGAGTCGTCCTGCTGGCTGCCTTGTTGGGCCTGGGCGGAAATCATCTGGGCCTGTTGGCCGGCCATGCTGCCCAGTTGGCCGGGACCGCCGCCGGCCGCCATGAGTTGTTGCAGCTGGCCCATCGTGGACGTGACCTGCCCGACGCCCGGTAGCTGGGCGAAGCTGAGCAGATTGCTGAAGCTCAACGCCGGCAGACCGGCGAAACCACCCAAAAAGTCCGGTAGCGCGGCCAATTCGGTCCAGGTGGGCAGTTTTGCCATGTTGCCGACGCCGGGGAATAGATCGCCGAGTCCGGGTAGCCCGGGGAATAGGTCGGGGATGCCGGGCAACCCGGGCAGGCTGGGGAAGCCGGGGATGAGGCCGCCCAGGTCGGGCAGGCTGCCGCCGAAGTCGGGCAGGCCCGGGATGGACGGCCACTGGAACTCGGGCAGGCCGGGTATCGGCAGGGTGAAGTCGGGGACGCCGACCTGGGGCGGCCAGGTGAAGTCAGGCAGGCCGGGGATGTCGGGCAGGCCGGGGATCGGGATGTCGGGCAGCTTGGGCGGCCAGACGGTGTCGATGATGTCGCCGATGATGTCGGGGATCAGCCCGGCCAGGCTGGGCAGGTTCGTCAAGATGTCGAGCAGCCGGCCGCCGAGCCCGATCATGTTGAACGCGTTCATGGCGGTCATGATCGTCAGGTACAGCAGGGCGCCGCCGACGACAGTCATCGCCAACCCGCACGCCGGGATCGCCATCGCCACCGAGATGGCGTCACCGACGATCCAGAGGTTGTCCTCGCACCACTTGCAGGCTTTGTACACGCCGTCGACCATGCTCTTCATGGCGCGCAGTACTTTGCGGGTGCTTTCCACGTGCTCGGCCTGATTGGAGATCAGGTTGCCGGTCAGACCGTCGATCTCACCCATCAACTTCGCGCGAAGTTGTTGGGCGGTGTTCTGATTCAAATAGGCGGTGGCCGCGTCACCGATCCAGTTGGTGCCCGGAATGGCCAAACCGATCTTGTCGGCCACTCCTTTGAACAGCGCCGAACCTGCGTTGAAAACGTCGCCCGGGTCGGGAATGCCGTCGCCCAGTAAAAACAGTTGAGTGTAAATGAAGTTACTGGTGGTCTTGCATATCGCGCTACCCGACATTTGCAGAGTTCCTCACGTTGGCTTGTTGGAGTGCACGGTCTCGTTTTCGTTATGCACCTTCGCACCGTAGGACGAGCTTAACAGCGTGGTGGCAGGGCTAGATGCACGAATTTTCAGGCTGCGCCGTGCTTTTCGGGCGTATGCGGAATCGGCCGGGCTGGGCTTGGCGGTATTGTCGGCGCGCCATCCGTCGAGCAGCCTCGGTGCCGCGAGAGCGCGCCGCGGCACCGGAGGGCAGCTCAATTGATTTGGCTGATAAGCGTTTCGATCGCCGCGGCGGTCTCGGCCGGTAAAGGTTCTTCGGCTTCGGCGCGAACGATCATTTCCTCGGTGACTCCGGCCGCTTGTGCCGTCTCCGAAGTAGAAAGATTGGCGCGCCGGCGCGCTGCATACAGCCGCTGCGCCAGTGTGGCGCCGGGTGCCGTTGCGCCCAGCGTCATCAATTGGTCGTGATATCGGCGCACCGCACCCATCGCCTTGATCAATTCCGGAGTGATACGGCTGATGCGGGTGGCCTGAACGGCGATGCCTTCGAGTTGCCGTAAATCGGCGAGGATCGGCGCCGCGCGCTCGGTGAACTCGGGATCCTGGGGCGAGGGCAGTGCCGCGATCGCCAGGCTGCACGTGTCCACCGCGGCGGCCACGGCCTGGGCGATCAACGATGCCGGACCCTGTGCGGGCGGCGCTGATTCGGGGGCGGCGTCGGGCACCGGTTGCGGCGCCGGATGGGGTGCGGACTGGTGCGCCGGTTGTGCCCCGTCGCGGATCCGCGCGATGGTTCCAGCGGGCCACTGCAGCACTTCCTCGAGCTTGGCCCGAGTGCGTTCGCGGGGCGAGCTGCGGCCTTTCTCGAAGGAGATCAGCGCGCCGGCGTTGATGATTCCGTCGGCCGCGAGGCTGCGCTGGCTGATGTCGAGTTCCCGCCGCCGCGCCGCGGCGGCCGCGCCGGCCCGGACCAGGCCGGGATCGAGGCCGTTGGTGTGGTCGTCCGCGGAGTCGGTCGGCTGCTCGGCCTGACCCGCGCGCGTGTGCTCTTCGGGCGAATTCGCCGGCCTGACGGCTTCGAACGTCAACGCCTTGCCTCCAGTTGGTTCGCCGATGTCGGGGTTGTCGCTGACGGTGACCGAGCCGTCGCGCGGTGCGACGATGTGCCGCGGACCCTCGCGGGACGCGACTCGAAGGTCGGCTCGGGTGGTCGCTCGGGTTGCCCGCGACGGGCCGCCAACCTGGATGACGCCGGGCGCGGCCGGCCTGACGCCCCCGAACGCGGCCAGCGCGGCTGGCCCCACGGTCGATTGGGCGTTGGGCATCTGCAGCTTCCTCGTCGGCATTCGGCGGCAATCGGTGCGGACCGCAAGCGTGTACCGCTGACCAACAGCGTAACCGTTGCACCCGCCTATTGCTATACCTTCGCTACACTTTCCCGACGTGATGCGGACCCGCTCCGAATGAACCGGAACGTGCTCAACGCTACGGTTATCGCCGCGCCAGCGGCAGTTACCAGAACCGCTCCCCGGCCTCCTGCTAGTCGTTGGACAGCCGATCAGCAGGGGTTTTACAGCTAATTGACAGCAAATCCCCCAGGTAACCGAAGGTTTGGCCGCTACGGTCTGCGACCTTTTGGCAAAGTCATAGCGCCCAGCCGGTGTCATGGAAATGAACTGTTGCACTGCAACGGTTGGTGCTATAACCTTCTGAACCGGAGGGGCACAACCCGCAACGTTTTTGGAGGAACGTAAAGACATGACTGCTACGACTCTGTATGAGGTCCCGCAGCTCGGCGTGTGCACCCAAGACCCCGACCGTTGGACGACGACTCCCGACGCGGAGGCCAAGACGCTGTGCCGGGCGTGCCCCCGCCGTTGGCTGTGCGCCAAGGAAGCGGTGGAACTACCCGGCGCCGAAGGCCTGTGGGCCGGTGTGGTGATCCCCGACTCGGGCCGTGCCCGGACCTTCGCGCTCAACCAGCTGCGTTCGCTGGCCGAGCGCAACGGGCTCGCGGTTCGTGAGCGGGTGACCGCCCAATCGGCATGACCCGGTGCCCGCCGGGCGGCGTCCAGCGGCCGGGGTAACGGAAACTGCGAAATACGTTGGCGGCGTGAGAGATTGGATGTCTTCTCGCGCCGTCGGCGGCTGCTCGATTCGTCAGCTTCGCGTGGTCAGGCGCCGGGTCGTTCCCGCCCGGCGTCGGCCCGCGAGGCGAAGTAGCCGGTGATGGTGGCGGCGACTTGCAGAAATTTCAGTCGCGTCGCCGGCGCCATCTCGTTGGTGACGTCGATGACGCCGCCGGGCCGCAGGTGGGGATCGAAGGGCACCTCCACCACCGGCTGGCCGTGATCGACGAACTCGCGTGCCAGCAACGACCGGGTGCGCTTGTCGGCGTGGCCGTCGGAGTCGTTGAGCACCACCACGCTGCGGTGCAGCAGGTGGCGCAGGTCGTGATCCGCCAGCCATTCCACGGTCTTGGCCGCGGCGGCGGCCCCGTCCGCCCACGGCGAGGACACCACGATCAATGCGTCGAGGTCGCGCAGCACTTCCTGCGTGACCGCCGCATCCATCGTGGATCCGCAGTCGATCACCGAGATCGCGAAGTGGCGATCCAGGCGCAGGGCGGCTTCCCGGTAGACCGCCGGATCGAGCACCCGGCGCGGACCCGAAACCGGCTCACCGCCCAAGACGTAGAGACCGGCCGCGTTGCGGCCCACCCGAGCGGTCATGTCCGCGAACGACTGCAGGTTCTTGTCCGCGGTGAGTTCCCAGAACGAGCCGGTGGTGCGGGGGTCGATGCGGCTGCTCAGCCGGCCGAAAGCGGTGTCGGCGTCGATGGCGACGACGCGATCCTGCTGGCGCAGCTCGGCAAGGATCGAGCCGACGCTGGCGGCCACCGACGTCTTCCCGACGCCGCCTTTGCCCAGGACGCCGACTTTGTGATTGCCGTGCAGGGCGGTGCGGATTGCCGCTTCGAACTGCGCGATGTCCCGTTGCGCGGCGGACGGGCCGGGCGTGACGAGCCCGAACGTGGCCACCCGCACCATGCGCCGCCAGCCGCGCTCGGTCGGCTGGGATGCGGTGCGCACCGGGCCCGCGCCGGTGCCCTGCCATGAACTCGGCCGCGGGGGCGCCGACGAGGACGCCGGCAGGCTCGGCGACGGCGGCGGCGCGGCCGCCGGACGGTAGGGCGGGGCCGGCGGGCGGTGCTGTGGCGCGGGTGCCGGCGCGCCGCCGTGCGGCGGTGCCAACGGCGGAGCCGGCATCGGGTGCGACGACGCAGGCGGAAGTGGGGGCCTCGGGGCCGGCTCGGAGTGCGGTGCGGCGGGCGGTTTCGGTGCCTCCGGTGCCGGTGGCGGCACGAACTGCGGGGCCGGGGTTCCTGCTGGTGCGGTGGCGCCGGGCGGGGTGGCTGGTCCACGCGCGGTGGCGCGGGAGGTGTTTTAGTCTCGTCCGTTGAGGCTGACGTTGCCTCGGTTGGGGTGGTGGCGGCGGTGGCGCGTCCCCGCTCGGCGGCGGTGGGGCCGGCGGCGGTGGGGCCGGGCGGGGCGCCGGCTGCGCAGGCCGGACCGGAGTGGGTGGCGGCGAAAACCCGGTGCCGGGACCGGTCGCGCGGCCTCCCGCCGTGGAACCGGCGGATGCGGGGTCGCCGGTTGATCGGCCCGCACTCGATTACGCAGGAATTCCTGGGGCTCGTTCATGGGCTCCTCGGTGCGACGGCGGCGGATCGTCGCGCCTGTGACTGACCTCGCAAAGTTCTTCCGGTGACGAACCCCACGGTCTGTCGGCCAGCACGCGACGCGCAAGTCCAGTATCGGGCAACCGCCGGTCGCACCGAACGCGGCCGATTCAGCTTGGGCACAGCGCAGCGCCGCAGCGGTGCGCCCTGCGGCGCTGCGCAAACTCGTGGGGGCACGATTTCCGGCGTGCCGACCTGCCCTCGGCCCCGCCGGGAAGAGATCGCGCGCACCTGGCTGCCACGCCTTATCGGGCACCTTGTTGCGGGTGTGGCAGGCGCGCGGGTCCCCAGGCGGGGTGTTCGGACCGTCTCCAGCTAACCGGTGTCGCCGCCGAAGCCGAGACTCGGCCCAGCGCGGCCGGCGCATCGGCAGGACGGGATTTCAGCCGCTCGGATGCCCTGTCGCGCGGCCGTCAAACGCTGGTAACAGCGAATTTACGAGGCCGCCAGTTCGCAAGATAGTATGGGTAAGTTGGCATGTCAGGCGGTTTTTGTCATATCGTTTGAAGACTTGTCGAAACCAGGTACAGGGTCACCGTTCAAAGCTGCACGGACGAAGTCCTGACCGGATCATCTCCGCTTGGCGGTCAGCCTATCGACGAGACCGAGGGGGTCTCGGCCCGCAACCTCCGGGTGTGGTTCCCCTCGGTCAGGAAAGTCGATCCGCAAGAGCGGCGGTGCAGTGAGTCTGTTGAAGGGTTAGGTGGGTATGGCGCCCAAGCGCGTCGGGCTTTACAACCCCGTATACGAACATGATTCGTGCGGGGTCGCCATGGTCGTGGACATGCACGGCCGGCGCAGCCGCGACATTGTGGACAAGGCGATCACCGCCCTGCTCAACCTCGAACATCGTGGCGCTGCCGGCGCCGAACCGCGCAGTGGGGACGGCGCGGGCATCCTGATCCAGGTGCCGGACGAGTTCCTGCGCGCCGTCGTGGACTTCGACCTGCCCGAGGCCGGCAGCTACGCGACCGGTATCGCCTTCCTGCCGCAATCGGCCAAGGACGCCGCCGCCGCGTGCGCTTCGGTGGAGAAGATCGCCGAATCCGAGGGCCTGCAGGTGCTCGGCTGGCGCAACGTGCCGACCGACGACTCGTCGCTGGGCGCCCTGTCCCGCGACGCGATGCCCACCTTCCGTCAGGTCTTCATGACGGGCGCCTCCGGCATGACGCTGGAGCGCCGCGCGTACATCGTGCGCAAGCGGGCCGAGCACGAACTGGGCACCAAGGGGCCCGGGCAGGACGGGCCGGGCCGAGAGACGGTGTACTTCCCCAGCCTGTCCGGGCAGACCTTCGTCTACAAGGGCATGCTGACCACCCCGCAGCTCAAGGCGTTCTATCTCGATCTGCAGGACAACCGCATCAACAGTGCGCTGGGTATCGTGCACTCCCGGTTCTCCACCAACACGTTCCCGTCCTGGCCGCTGGCGCACCCGTTCCGGCGAGTGGCGCACAACGGCGAGATCAACACCGTCACCGGCAATGAGAACTGGATGCGCGCCCGGGAAGCGCTGATCGAGACCGACGTCTTCGGTTCGCAGGCCGACGTGGAGAAGTTGTTCCCGATCTGTACCCCCGGGGCCTCCGACACCGCCCGCTTCGACGAAGTGGTCGAACTGTTGCATCTGGGCGGTCGCAGCCTGGCCCACGCGGTGCTGATGATGATCCCCGAGGCGTGGGAACGCCACGAGTCGATGGACCCGGCACTGCGGGCGTTCTACCAGTACCACGCGTCGCTGATGGAGCCGTGGGACGGGCCCGCGTCGATCACCTTCACCGACGGAACCATCGTGGGCGCCGTGTTGGACCGCAACGGTCTGCGCCCGTCGCGGATCTGGGTCACCGACGACGGCCTGGTGGTGATGGCGTCGGAGGCCGGTGTGCTGGACCTCGACCCGGCCAAGGTGGTCAAGCGGATGCGCCTGCAGCCGGGCCGGATGTTCCTGGTGGACACCACCCAGGGGCGGATCGTCTCCGACGAGGAGATCAAAACGGAACTGGCCGCCGAGCACCCGTATCAGGAGTGGCTCGACAAGGGACTGGTCCCGATCGACAAGCTGCCGGCGAACAAGTACGTGCGGATGCCGCACCACCGGCTGGTCGTGCGGCAACAGACCTTCGGCTACACCTACGAGGAGCTCAATCTGCTGGTGGCTCCGATGGCCCGCACCGGCGCCGAACCCATCGGGTCGATGGGCACCGACACCCCGATCGCGGTGCTGTCGAAGCGTCCGCGGATGCTTTACGACTACTTCCAGCAGCTGTTCGCCCAGGTGACCAACCCGCCGCTGGACGCCATCCGCGAAGAGGTGGTGACCAGCCTGCAGGGCACCACCGGCGGGGAGCGCGACCTGCTCAGCCCGGACGAGTATTCCTGTCACCAGATCTCACTGATGCAGCCGATCCTGCGCAACTTCGAGTTGGCCAAGCTGATCAACCTCAACCCCGACGACGAGGTCAACGGCCGGCCACACGGCATGCGGTCCAAGGTGATTCGTTGTCTGTACCCGGTCGCCGAGGGTGGCGCCGGGTTGGCGGCCGCGATGGACGACGTGCGCGCGCAGGCTTCGGCGGCAATCGCCGACGGCGCCCGGGTCATCATCCTGTCCGACCGCAACTCCGACGAGACGATGGCGCCGATCCCGTCGCTGCTGGCGGTGGCCGGTGTGCACCACCACCTGGTCCGGGATCGGACCCGCACGCACGCGGGACTCGTCGTCGAAACCGGCGACGCCCGCGAGGTGCACCACATGGCCATGCTGGTCGGCTGCGGTGCCGCCGCCATCAACCCTTACCTGGTGTTCGAGTCGATCGACGACATGATCGACCGGGGCGTCATCGACGGCATCGAGCGCAGCAAGGCGCTGAACAACTTCGTCAAGGCCGCCGGCAAGGGCGTGCTCAAGGTGATGTCCAAGATGGGCATCTCGACGTTGGCGTCCTACACCGGGGCACAACTGTTCCAGGCGGTCGGGATCTCCGAAGATGTGCTCGACGAATACTTCACCGGATTGTCCTGTCCGACCGGCGGTATCACGTTGGACGACATCGCCGCCGACGTCGCTGCGCGGCACGGGCTGGCGTATCTGGACCGGCCGGACGAGCGGGCGCACCGCGAACTCGAGGTGGGCGGGGAGTACCAGTGGCGCCGCGAGGGCGAGTACCACCTATTCAACCCGCAGACCGTGTTCAAGCTGCAGCACTCCACCCGCACCGGCCAGTACTCGATCTTCAAGGAGTACACCCGGCTGGTCGACGACCAGACCGAGCGGATGGCGTCGCTGCGCGGATTGCTGAAATTCCGTGCGGGCGTGCGTCCTCCGGTGCCGATCGAGGAGGTCGAACCGGCCAGTGAGATCGTCAAGCGGTTCTCCACCGGGGCGATGAGCTACGGCTCCATCTCCGCCGAGGCGCACGAGACGCTCGCGATCGCGATGAACCGCCTCGGCGCCCGATCCAACAGCGGCGAGGGCGGGGAGGACGTCAAGCGTTTCGACGCGGACCCCAACGGCGACTGGCGGCGCAGCGCTATCAAGCAGGTGGCCTCCGGCCGGTTCGGCGTCACGTCGCACTACCTGACCAATTGCACCGATATCCAGATCAAGATGGCCCAGGGCGCCAAACCCGGTGAGGGCGGCCAGCTTCCAGGGCACAAGGTGTACCCGTGGGTCGCTTCGGTGCGGCACTCCACCCCCGGCGTCGGCCTGATCTCGCCGCCACCGCACCACGACATCTACTCGATCGAGGATCTCGCGCAGCTGATCCACGACCTGAAGAACGCCAACCCGTCCGCGCGGGTGCACGTGAAGCTGGTGTCGGAGAACGGGGTCGGCACCGTGGCGGCCGGCGTCTCCAAGGCGCACGCCGACGTGGTGCTGATCTCCGGTCACGACGGCGGCACCGGGGCCACCCCGCTGACGTCGATGAAGCACGCGGGAGCGCCGTGGGAGCTGGGTCTGGCCGAGACACAGCAGACGTTGTTGCTCAACGGTTTACGCGACCGCATCGTCGTCCAGGTGGACGGCCAGCTCAAGACCGGGCGAGATGTGATGATCGCGACGCTGCTCGGCGCCGAGGAATTCGGTTTCGCCACCGCGCCGTTGGTGGTGGCCGGCTGCATCATGATGCGGGTCTGCCACCTGGACACCTGCCCGGTCGGGGTCGCCACCCAGAACCCGCTGCTGCGGGAGCGGTTCACCGGCAAGCCGGAGTTCGTGGAGAACTTCTTCATGTTCATCGCCGAAGAAGTGCGGGAATACATGGCGCAGTTGGGCTTCCGCACCATCAACGAAGCGGTCGGCCAAGCCGGGGCGCTGGACACCACCCTGGCCCGGGCGCTGTGGAAGGCACACCGGCTGGACCTGACTCCGGTTCTGCACGAGCCCGAGTCGGCCTTCATGAACCAGGACCTGTACTGCAGCTCCCGGCAGGACCACGGCCTGGACAAGGCGCTCGACCAGCAGCTGATCGTGATGAGCCGGGAGGCGCTGGATTCCCAGAAGCCGGTTCGGTTCTCGACGAACATCAGCAACGTCAACCGCACGGTCGGCACCATGCTCGGCCATGAGGTGACCAAAGCCTATGGCGGCCAAGGGTTGCCGGACGGCACCATCGACATCACGTTCGAAGGATCGGCCGGCAACAGCTTCGGCGCCTTCGTGCCGAAGGGAATCACGTTGCGGATCTACGGCGACGCCAACGACTACGTCGGCAAGGGGCTGTCCGGTGGCCGGATCGTGGTGCGGCCTTCCGACAACGCCCCGGAAGGCTATGTCGCCGAGGACAACATCATCGGGGGCAACGTGATCCTGTTCGGCGCCACCAGCGGTGAGGTGTACCTGCGCGGCGTGGTCGGCGAGCGGTTCGCGGTGCGTAACTCCGGCGCCCACGCCGTCGTGGAAGGGGTTGGCGACCACGGGTGCGAATACATGACCGGCGGCCGGGTGGTGATCCTGGGCCGCACCGGCCGCAACTTCGCCGCCGGCATGTCCGGTGGCGTGGCCTATGTCTACGACCCGGACGAGAAACTGCCCGACAACCTCAACACCGAGATGGTGGACCCCGAGGCTCTCGACGAAGAGGACGTGGAGTTTTTGCACGGCATCATCCAGGCGCACGTCGACGCCACCGATTCGGCTGTCGGACAACGCATTCTGGCCGACTGGCGGATCCAGCAGCGGCATTTCGTGAAGGTGATGCCACGGGACTACCGCAAGGTGCTGGAGGCCATCGCCGAAGCCGAACGCAACGGCACCGATGTCGACAAGGCGATCATGGCGGCCGCTCATGGCTGACCCGACCGGCTTCCTGAAGTACACGCACCGCGAGCTGCCCAAGCGGCGGCCCGTTCCGCTGCGGTTGAAGGACTGGAAAGAGGTCTACGAGGAATTCGAGACCGAGACGTTGCGGGAGCAGGCCACCCGCTGCATGGACTGCGGGATTCCGTTCTGTCACAACGGCTGTCCGCTGGGCAACCTGATCCCGGAATGGAACGACCTGGTGCGACGCGGCCACTTCCGCGATGCGATCGAGCGGTTGCACGCAACCAACAACTTCCCCGACTTCACCGGACGGCTGTGTCCGGCGCCGTGCGAACCGGCCTGCGTGCTGGGCATCAACCAGGACCCGGTGACGATCAAGCAGATCGAGCTGGAGATCATCGACCGGGCTTTCGACGAGGGCTGGGTGACACCGGTGCCGCCGCACTGCGAGACCGGCAAGTCCGTGGCGGTGGTGGGGTCGGGCCCGGCCGGTCTGGCTGCGGCGCAACAACTTACCCGGGCCGGGCACAAGGTCACCGTGTTCGAGCGCGAAGACCGCATCGGCGGCCTGCTGCGCTACGGCATCCCCGAGTTCAAGATGGAGAAGCGCGTCCTGGACCGTCGGCTGGAGCAGATGGCGGCCGAGGGCACCGAGTTCCGGCCGGGCGTCAACGTCGGGGTGGACATCACCGCCGAGCAGCTGCTGTCCGACTACGACGCCGTCGTGCTGGCCGGGGGTGCCACCGCGTGGCGCGACCTGCCGGTGCCGGGGCGCGACCTGGACGGCATCCATCAGGCGATGGAGTATCTGCCGTGGGGCAACCGCTTTGCGGCCGGCGATCTGGACGGTCCGCCGCCGATTACGGCCGAGGGCAAGCACGTCATCATCATCGGTGGCGGTGACACCGGCGCCGACTGCCTGGGCACCGCGCACCGCCAGCGCGCGGCGAGCATTCACCAGTTCGAGATCATGCCGCGCCCGCCGGAAACCCGCGCCAGTTCGACGCCGTGGCCGACGTATCCGTTGATGTACCGGGTCTCCTCGGCGCATGAGGAAGGCGGCGAGCGCGTTTTCTCGGTGAACACCGAGGAGTTCATCGGTGCGGACGGCCACGTCACGGCGCTCAAGGCGCACGAGGTGACCATGCAGGACGGCAAGTTCGTCAAGGTCGAGGGCACCGACTTCGAGCTGCCCGCCGATCTGGTGTTGCTGGCGATGGGCTTCGTCGGACCGGAGAAGGAAGGCCTGCTCACCGAGCTCGGGGTCAAGCTCACCGAGCGCGGCAATGTCGCCCGCGGCGACGACTTCGACACCTCGGTGCCCGGCGTGTTCGTCGCCGGCGACATGGGGCGCGGGCAGTCGCTGATCGTGTGGGCGATCGCCGAGGGCCGTGCCGCGGCTGCGGGTGTGGACCGGTTCTTGATGGGTTCCACCGCATTGCCGGCCCCGATCAAGCCGACGGCAGCCCCGCTCACGTAACCACACCAGTCACATCCGAAACATTTTATATTCGGTCGGCGCGCCGCCGACAGTTTGCCAGCAGATGGGTGTCTAATAACTGCCTGTGGGCTTCATCACACCGGAGGTGCAGCAGCGTCGCCTCGAAGCCTGGTTGTGTTGAACGATCGCAGGAGTGTTCACTGTGCACATGAACCCAGTTCCCCGGACCCGTATGGGGCGAATCGCCTGGTCGTTGGTTCGGCACCCGGTGAAGAGCCGCGAGTTTCCCGCCAAGCACGAGCGCCTGGTCACGGCCGAGGACTTGCTGCGGTTCGCTTTCTGATCGCTCGCCGGAGCTGCGACCAGCGCGGCAAAGGTTTGCTCTACGCCGATCGGGACGTCGCTGAGCGTTCGCGGACGACCCGCAGCTTCAACTCGTGAGAAGCCCCGATTCCCGGATCGCCTCGGCAACCGGCTCCAACACGGCAGGGTCGTGCGGCGGAGCGAGGTAGACGATCCCCAAGTCCAGCCCCTCGGCCCCCAGCGCGGCCGCGTTCTCGATGAGCTGCGCGTAATTGCGGTCCGGTCCTAGGCCCAGATGGGCTGAGAGCGTGATCTCCTTCGGGTCGCGCCCGATGTCGGCGCAGCGGGCGTGCAGCACGTCGCGCTTGCGGGCAAACTCCTCAGCCGTGCCGCCGGCGAAGTTCCAGTGCTGCGCATACCGCGCGGTGATCGGTAGCGTGCGCTTTTCGCCGCTGCCGCCGATCACGATCGGCGGGTGCGGGCGCTGCGGGCCCTTGGGTTCGTTGCGGGCGTCCTTGAGTTGGTAGAACTTGCCGTCAAAGCTGGTCGTCTCCTGGCTGAGCAGGCCGATCAGCACCTGGCAGGCCTCCTCGAACCGGTCGAAACGTTCCCGGACGCTGCCCAGCTCGATGCCGTAGGCGCCGGATTCCTCCTCGTTCCAGCCCGCGCCGATGCCCAACTCGAGGCGCCCGCCCGAGATCACGTCCAGCGTGGCGGCCATGTTGGCCAGCACCGCGGGATGCCGGTAGTGGATGCCGGTGACCAGGGTGCCCAGCCGCAGCCTCTTGGTGGCTTGGGCCAGTGCCGTCAATGTGGTCCAGCCTTCCAGGCAGGGGCCGGTGGAGTCGCTGAATATCGGGTAGAAGTGGTCGAACGTCCAGCCCGACTCGAAGACGTCGATGTCGTCGGCGGCCTGCCAGACCGCCAGCATGTCGGCCCAGGTGGTGTTCTGCGGTGAGGTCTTGAACGCGAATCGCATGATTTCGACCGTAGTCGCGCCACCTAGACTCGGTACAACGATGGCACTCGGAATCGACACCAAAATCACCCTGCTGGCGGCCGGGTTGATCTTCCTGCTGGCCCTGGGCCTCGGGGTGTGGAAGTACCGCCAGATCATGATTGCCGACGACCACCGCGCGCACGTCTACGTCGACATCGCGCACCGGGCGGCGCTGCTGTACTCGTTCGCGACGGCGCTGTTCGCGGTATTCGTCGAACTGAGCGCGTGGCCGGTGTGGGTGAACCTGGTGGCGACGGGCGCGGCGGTGTTCTTCTTCGTCGCCGCCATCGTCGGCTACATCGTGCACGGGGCGCGCCGCGACACCGAGAACCAATTCGACCCGCCGGTGCGCGGCACCGGCCTCTTCATGGTGCTGCTGATTTTGTGCGAGATGGGCGGATTCGCGGTGGTGCTGGCCGGGTTCGTCGCGGGGCAGTTGCTCTGATGGATCCGGTGGCCGCGCTGCGTCAGATCGCCTACTACAAAGACCGGGAGCGGCAGGACTCCCGGCGGGTAATGGCCTACCGCAACGCCGCGGACATCATCGAACGTCTCGACGACGAAGCTCGGGAAAGGCACGGCCAGGCCAACAGCTGGCAGTCGATCCCGGGGATAGGCCCCAAGACCGCCAAGGTGATCGCGCAGGCCTGGGCGGGCCAGGAACCCGACCAGCTGATCGAATTGCGTTCCGCGGCAAAGGATCTTGGTGGGGGAGCGATCCGTGCGGCGTTGCGCGGTGATCTGCACCTGCACTCCAACTGGTCGGACGGATCGGCGCCGATCGAGGAGATGATGGCCACCGCGGCCGCGCTGGGGCACGAGTACTGCGCGCTCACCGACCATTCGCCACGGCTGACCATCGCCAACGGCTTGTCGCCGGACCGGCTGCGCAAACAGCTCGACGTCATCGACGAGCTGCGGGACCGGTTCGCGCCGATGCGCATCCTGACCGGCATCGAGGTCGACATCCTCGACGACGGCAGCCTGGACCAGGAGCCCGAACTGCTCGACCGCCTCGACATCGTGGTGGCCAGCGTGCACTCCAAGCTCTCGATGGACGCCGCGGCGATGACCCGTCGCATGCTGCGCGCGGTCTCGGGCGGGCAGGCCGACGTGCTGGGGCACTGCACCGGCCGGCTGGTCTCAGGGGGCCGCGGGATCCGGCCGGAATCGAAATTCGATGCCGAGCAGGTGTTCACCGCCTGCCGCGACCACGGCACCGCGGTCGAGATCAATTCTCGTCCCGAGCGCCGGGACCCGCCGACACGGCTGCTCGAACTCGCCCGCGACATCGGCTGCGTATTCAGCATCGACACCGACGCGCACGCGCCCGGTCAGCTCGACTTCCTCGGCTACGGTGCGCAGCGCGCGCTGGACGCCGGGATCGAGGTGGACCGGATCGTCAACACCTGGCCGGCCGAGAAGTTGCTGGGGTGGGCCGCGTCGGGCAGCTAGTCGGCTAGGTGCGGCACCTCCAATCCCGGGTCACGACCGACCAGCACCGCCCGGGTCAAGGCGGACCTCCCGTAGCGGCGATGCACCTCGTCCATGGCGGCGTCGACCGCCGGTGATTCTGCGTCGAACGGCAACGCCAGCTGCTGGGCCCCGCTGCGGTCGATACCCGACACCGCGAAACCGATTAGCGTCAGACCCTTTTCGGCGATCAGCGGCGCCGCCGCCGCAACGAGACGGCGAGCCGTGGTCAGGATCGGCTGCGTCGACGACGTGGCCCACGGCATTGTCTGGGACCTGGTCGCCCGGGTGAAATCGTCGAACCGCAGCCGCAGCACCACGGTGCGTCCGGTGCGCCCGGCAGCCCGCATCCGGCCGGTGATCCGGTCGACGAGGTTGACCACCACCGCGTCGACCTCGGCCGCCGACATGGAGCTGCCGGCGCGGCCGAGCGCCCGTTGGGCACCGACCGATCGCCGTCGCACCCCGGTGTGCACCCGGCGGTTGTCGATATTGCGCGACAGGGCGTACAGCTGATGCCCCATCGCGTGGCCGACCAGCGAGGCCAGCGTCGACTCGGTCAGCTCGGCGACCTGCGCGACCGTGGTGATGCCGTGCGCGCGCAGCTTCTCGGCCGTCACCGCGCCGACGCCCCACAGCCGGCGGACCGGCAGCGGGTGCAGGAAGGCCAGCTCGCCGTCGGGTGGGACCAGCAGCAGCCCGTCCGGCTTGGCCTCCTGACTGGCCACCTTCGCCAGGAACTTGGTGCGCGCGACGCCGACGGTGATCGGCAGGCCGACCCGCCTGCGCACCTCGGCGCGTAGCCGCGTGGCGACCTGCACCGGCGTGCCGGACACCCGGCCCAGCCCGCTGACGTCGAGGAAGGCCTCGTCCACCGAGAGCGGCTCCACCAGCGGGGTGCAGTCGCGGAACACCTCGAAGACGTCGTCACTGGCCTTGGAGTAGGCCCGCATCCGCGGCGGTACCACCACCGCCGAGGGGCACAACCGCCGCGCCTGGGCGCCGCCCATCGCGGTACGCACGCCGAAGGCCTTGGCTTCGTAGCTGGCGGCCAGCACCACCCCGCCACCGACGATGACCGGACGGCCCCTCAAGCCAGGGTCGTCCCGCTGTTCGACGGAGGCGTAGAACGAGTCCAGATCCGCGTGCAGGATCGATGCCTCACCGCGCACGAACAAATGTTCGCATGCCGGTACGACAGCTGCGGCGACTCTCCATAGCGAAGGCCACACCGTTGATAGCGTGGCTGCATGACTGAGCACCTGGACGTTGTGATCGTGGGCGCCGGCATCTCGGGGGTGAGCGCGGCCTGGCACCTGCAGGACCGCTGCCCGACCAAGAGCTACGCCATCCTGGAAAAGCGTGCCGACATGGGCGGCACCTGGGACCTGTTCCGCTACCCGGGCATCCGCTCGGACTCCGACATGTACACCCTCGGCTTCCGGTTCCGTCCCTGGACCGAGCGCCAGGCCATCGCCGACGGCAAGCCGATCCTCGAGTACGTCAAGAGCACCGCCGCCATGTACGGCATCGACAAGCACGTCCGCTACCGCCACAAGGTCACTGGTGCGGACTGGTCGAGCACCGAGAACCGCTGGACCCTGCAGATCGACAACGACGGCACGCCCGCCACCATCATCTGCTCGTTTCTGTTCCTGTGCAGCGGCTACTACAACTACGACGAAGGTTATTCGCCCAAGTTCCCCGGATCCGAGGACTTCACCGGCCCGATCATCCACCCGCAGCACTGGCCCGAGGATCTCGACTACCAGGACAAGAACGTCGTCGTGATCGGCAGCGGCGCCACCGCCGTTACTCTGGTTCCCGCACTGGCGAATTCGGGCGCCAAGCACGTCACCATGTTGCAGCGCTCACCCACCTATATCGTGTCGCAGCCACAAAAAGATCCCATCGCCGACCGGCTGAACCGCGTCCTGCCGGAAAAGGCGGCATACACCGCGATCCGGTGGAAGAACGTGATGCAACAGGCGGCCGTGTACGGCGCTTGCAAGAAATGGCCGCGGCGCATGCGCAAGACCCTGATGGGCTGGGCCCAGCGTCAGCTGCCCGAAGGCTACGACGTACGAAAGCATTTCGGCCCGCACTACAGTCCCTGGGACCAGCGGTTGTGCCTGGTTCCCAACGGCGACCTGTTCCGGGCGATCAGGCACGGCAAGGCCGAGATGGTCACCGACACCATCGACCGATTCACCGCGACCGGTATCCGGCTGAACTCGGGCACCGAGTTGCCGGCCGACATCATCGTCACCGCAACGGGATTGAACCTGCAGCTGTTCGGCGGCGCGACCACCAGTGTCGACGGCGGGCCTGTAGACCTGAGCAAGACGACGGCCTACAAAGGCATGATGCTGTCCGGTCTGCCCAACATGATCTACACGGTCGGGTACACCAACGCGTCATGGACCCTGAAGGCCGACCTGGTGTCGGAATTCGCCTGCCGCCTGCTCAATTACATGGACGACAACGGTTTCGACTCCGTCGTGGTCGAGGAGCCCGCGGCCGATGTCGAGGAACGGCCCTTCATGGAGTTCACCCCGGGCTACGTGTTGCGGTCTTTGGACGAATTGCCCAAACAGGGCTCGCGGACCCCGTGGCGGCTCAACCAGAACTATCTGCGCGACATCCACCTCATCCGGCGCGGCAAGATCGACGACGAGGGGCTGCGCTTCGCCAAAAAGCCTGCGGCGGTAGCAGTTTAGTTATCCGCGGTGACCACGACGATGCCGTCGTCGTCGCTGTAGGCGATGTCGCCCGGCGTGAAAGTGACACCACCCAAGGTGATCTCGACGTCCCGCTGTCCGGCGCCGGTCTTGGTGCTCTTGCGGGGATTGGTGCCCAGCGCTTTGATGCCGATGTCGATGCCGCGCAACACCGCGGAGTCGCGCACCGCGCCGTTGACGATCAGGCCTACCCACCCGTTGGAGCGGCCCAGTTCCGCGATCAGGTCACCGACCAGCGCCGTATGTAGCGAACCGTCGCCGTCGACCACCAGCACTCCACCGGAGCCCGGCTGGGACAGAATCGACTTCAGCAGGGCATTGTCCTGGAAACAGCGGACCGTGGTGATCGGCCCGGCGAACTGCGAGCGGCCCCCGAACTGACGGAACTGCAGGTCGCAGCTGCGCACGTCAGGGCCGATGTCGTCGACCAGATCGGCCGTCGGGCGGAACGAGACGGTCATGGTCAGCGACGGCGCAACTGCCGGATCAGCAGCATGGCCAGCAGACTGAGCGTGACGGCAACCACCCACGGCAGCGGCGACTGCAGCGGCGAAGCCTCGGGTTCCTCGGCGGGCAGCGGGTTCTGCGCCTTCTCCACAGTCGACTTCGCCTGTGCCGCAACATCTTTCGCGGCCTCGAGCTGTCCATTGGTTTCGGCGTGCTGCTGCAGGTCGGCAGGCTTGTCGACGGCGGCCGGCGCCTGGACGGGTGCCGGTGCGGGCTCGACCTTCTTGGCGGGTGCCTTCTTGGCCGCCGCTTTCTTCGCGGGGGCCTTCTTCGCCGGAGCCTTCTTAGCGGGTGCTTTCGCAGCGGGTGCCTTGGCGGCGGGCGCCTTGGCCGCCTTTTCGGGTGCCTTCTTGGGGGGCTGCTTCCTGGCCGGCGGGTCTGCGGCTCGTTCGCTGTCGGGTCGATCCTGCGGGTCTGCCATGCGGCCGCTCCTTTACAGCTCTCAATCGTTGCCTACGAGGTCGCTGAACACCCCGGGTCCCATCATGCCAGCCGGGTCCGGGCCGGCTACGGCCTGCGCCGTACCTGCCAGATCGCCACAACCGCGACGGCGGCAACCGCCCCGACCACAAACGGCCATACGGGCGGGTTGGGATCCGGTTCGTGCGGCGCGGCGGCGTAGGCCGAGGCCACACCGGCCGTCAGGACCGCGCACCCGACCAGGACGGCCGACAGCAGGCCCATCCGCACGATCAGCCGCCGCAGTTGCGCCTTCGCCTCGAAACCACGTCCTGACATGGCGGTCAGCCGAGCCCGAGGCGGGCCAACAGGTCACCCTCGATGCCGTCGAGTTGCGAGGAGATGGCGGCGTGGGCGCCCCGGCGCCGCTGGGTGGGCATGTTCTCCGCGGCGGTGACGGCCGCCGACAGATCGGCCAGCCGCGCGCTGATCGCGGTGACGAACTCCTTGGTCTCCGGGTCCTTCGGCTTCTTTTCCTGCACCGTGCGCAGCGACTGCTCGGCGCCGGCGATGCGCGCCGACAGCCGGGCGCCGTGGCCGGAGAACTGCCCGATCTGGGTCAACGGGACACCCAGCTGATCGGCACGCCGCTGATCGATCAACCCGCGGGCGGTGACGGCCGCCCGGTAGATCAACGGCGTCAGCACCGGAGCCAGCAGCCGCGACACCGTCAACGCCCGGCGGATACGCGTGGGCGAGAGCAACTTGCCCTCCCGCGCCGCTTTGAGTTCGGTCTCGGCGACCTTCAGCGCGGCGCGGTCGCTGTCCTTCTGTGCCTTGAGTTGCGCCTTGAACGCCTTGTCGGCGGCCTTCTGGGCGGACTTGATGCGGCGTCTCTCGTTCTTGGCCGACAGCCGGGCCTCGAGCTTGGCGCGGGCCTTGATCGCGCGGGCTTCGGCGCGACGGGTCGCGCGGCTCTTTCGCTTGCGGAACAGGCCCATTCCCCGCCGCCTCCCGGTCTCTCGTGGACTATCGCGTGCGCGTGCGCGAGCGCTGCGCCAACCCTAATCCGGCGACGCCGACGGCGGTCCGTCAGGTCAGGAGTCGATCCCTTCGGTGCGGCGCAACTCGTCGACGAGGTCGAGCACCTTTTGCTGCGCCTCCTCCGACAGACCGTGCACCCGGGTCGCGATGCGGCGCACCCCGTTGTCGCGCACCGTGGCGTGGAACTGCAACTCCTTGTCGAGCTTCTCGTAGTACTCGTCGTCGGTGAAGTAGGACGGCTTGATGCGGAAGAAGTTGGCGAGCGCGGTCATGGTCGCCGACGACGGGTTCGTGCGGTTGCCGGAACGTAGCTGCGACAGGTAGGGCGCCGACATCGTGATGCCCTCCGCCTTGAGCGCGGCGATCACCTCCGCGGACGTGTGCGGGCCCCGGCCGGGCGGATAAACCGTGTCGAACAGGCGGTTCAGGCGGGCAGCGAACGTCGTGCTCATCGATATGACCTCCACCGGGCAATAAGATCAAACGGGTATTCCTAGTTATTTGCTGATCATGGTAGCGACTTCCGTCGTCCACAACCAATTGCAAACCTGCGCGTATTCGGTACCAGGGCTGCGGGCGCCTGCGCGGGGCGTCCCCGCTGAGCATTCAAATGATATGACCGGGTGTCCACAAATTGGCCGGATTCACAGGTTATCCGCAGAATACACCCCCGGAACGGACGCGATGACCCGCGGTCAGCCGAATTGACGAATAAGTCAGCGGAGCCACGATGGACGCGATCGCTCCGCCTCGGGCAACCAGTCGATGGAGCGGAAGCCGCAAATACCCACTTTGCTGCCCGGTGCCGCCGAGGCCACTGTGGTTGACCTGCGCCGCCTCTGGCGGACCCGTCCGGCGGCCCGCAACGCGGGCTGTACCGAATGCGCGCCGGGACCTCTAGGACCCCCGGCCGCATCGCTCGCAGCGGGCGGCCTGCGACCCCACCGACTACGTAGTCCAGCCGCCCCGCGCCGCGCTGTCGAGTTTGCGCCGCGGCCCCGCCGAGCTACCGTGCGCCGCCGTTCCGAGTGCTCTGCGCACCGTCAGCAGACCCCCGATCACGGCGGAGCCCGGGTGCCGGCGCGCCCCGCGAGAACACCGCGGCCGTCAAGCGGCCAGCAGCATCGCCAGGATCGCGGTGTCCGGGTGGCTGATCGGGTCGACACCGACCCGGCTCACCATCGAGGTGATGGTTCCGTCGGCCTCGGCCTCCACCCACGCGGCCCGGTGCTCCAAACCCAGATACGGCAGTCCGGGCAGCAGCACACATCCCGACGCCGCACCCGTGCACTCCGGCAACGACGGCATCGTCTCGGACGGCGGATGCAGCATCAGCAGCGCGGGAGGCTGATGCTCCGCGAAGTAACCCGGTTGAATCGCCTGATCGCCGAACACCGTGCCCTCGGCGAGCACCAACCCGACTGTGTCGGGCTGCGGTTCGTCGGGCAGTTCCTCGCGGGCACCGAATACCGTTGTGGTGGAGAGCAATCCGGGCAGCGAAGCGACCCGGACGGCGACCATCAACAGTTGGGCCCATTCCTTGGTGGAATCGGGCCAGCGCCCAGAGATCACGAATCCCTTCAGGGCCCCACGAGAATGAAAGGGAGCAACCCCAATAGGTCTACCTGAGCCGGCATCCATCTCGCCCTCCGAACCGCCTCCATCCGAAGTAACCACGCTGGTAGCTCGAATTGCCAAAAGGTAAATCTAGCTTGAATAACCAAGAATGCGCGGGGATTTGGCGGCACGCAACTCGACACGACGACTGCTGGGAAAGCAACCGCAACACCGAAAGTCCGCCAACGACAAGGGCGCCGCGCAAACCAGCGCGACGCCCCAGTCGAGTGCGGCGAAGATCAGGGGAAGATCAGGCCCGAGGTCTTCGATGTGGCAGCCGCATAACGGTCCTGAACGTCGGCCCAGTTGACCACGTTCCAGAACGCCTTGACGTAGTCGGCTTTGACGTTCTTGTACTGCAGATAGAAAGCGTGCTCCCACATGTCGACCTGCAGCAGCGGGATGATGCCGAGCGGAACGTTGGCCTGCTGATCGTAGAGCTGGAACGTCAGCAGCTTGTCGCCCAACGTGTCGTAGCCCAGCACCGCCCAGCCCGAGCCCTGCAAACCGTTGGCCGCGGCGCTGAACTGGGCGCGGAACTTGTCGAACGAACCGAACTGGTCGTCGATCGCGGCGGCGAGGTCGCCGGTGGGCTTGTCGCCACCGTTCGGCGAGAGGTTCTTCCACCAGATGGAGTGGTTGACGTGACCACCGAGGTGGAAAGCCAGGTTCTTCTCGTTCAGGAAGATCGCGGAGTGATCGTCCTTGGCGCGAGCTTCCTCGAGCTTGGCGACTGCGTCGTTCAGGCCTTTGACGTAGGTGGCGTGGTGCTTGCTGTGGTGGATCTCGTTGATCTGACCGGAAATGTGCGGTTCCAGCGCTGCGTAGTCCCAGTCCAAGTCGGGCAGGGTGTATTCAGCCACGGCATTCCTTCCTTTGATGAGCGGATCGTCTGACGCATCGTTCGCGGGGTCCCGCCACGCGGCGGCATGACCTATTCAACCCTGCTCCATCACCGCTCATGCCGCAAGGATGACCCCGAGGGTTGTTGGGCTCGAGTACCCTGCCCGGCGATCAATCGGGAATCAAGACAGCGCGATCAGCGCCAGCACGGCCAGCAAGGCCAGCGCGATAAGGCCCGCGCGCAAGGCGGCGATGACGTACGCGTGATTCCAGGCGGGCGACCCCGGAGTACGAGCTCGACTGCGTCGATCCCGGGCCGAACGAATGTGTGGCCATCTAAATGCCTTCCACCTGCATGTTCTTCGCTGTGCGCATCGTTTTCAGTGAGTTGAGTCACAACCGAACGTGTGTCCGCGATCATAGCGCGCACTGCGCGGCATGAAAAATCCTCGTGATCCGTAATGCCCACGGCGGCGGGTCGGCGGCCAAATTCGTTGCTGATGCGAATGTTTGGCCGCCGACCGCAGGGGGTACAAGTGAACGGTTCCGCCTCTTAGCGAATTTCGCTCGGACGAGCCGTGAACCTGTCGATGGGTCCGGCCGTTATCGCAATGTTATCCACAGCTCACGTCGAACCTGGCCGATAGAAGCTGTCTGCACCGCCTCGCCACGTTGTGGATAAACCTGTGGAAATTGTGGATAGGTCTTGGTAGCTGTGGCCTACGTCACTTATGGCGCGAGCCGGCGCACGGCGCGTTCAGGGTGCAACCACACTCTCGCGGATGCTGCACGCCGGCCGCCATCGCCGCGGTTACCCTGGTGCGGTGATCCAGGTGTGCTCCCAGTGCGGCACTCGATGGAACGTTCGCGAGCGACAGCGCATGTGGTGTCCCCGCTGCCGGGGTGCCCTGATGGCGCCGCTGCCGGACGTGTGCCCCCGGGTGACCCCCCGGTGGCGTCCGCCCGCTGCGCCTACTCCGCGCGAGGCGCCTCGGCTGCCGCCGGGCTTCCGTTGGATAGCGGTTCGTCCCGGAGCCGCACCGCCGCGGCGTCGGCCGCGGCGGCCGCTGGGCCCGACGCCGCGGTACAGCGTCATCCCCCGCTGGGGACTGGTCGATCGGGTTCCGCAGGCGGTGCCGGCGTCCGGAGTTACCCCGGCGAAGGCCGGGCCGCGCCCGGAATTGGTGCGCGTGTTGATGTTCGCAGCTCAGCTGGTGCTCTGCGGCGCCGCGTTGGTGTACGCGGTGCGCTACGGGCTGCTGATCTACAACCGCAACACGCTGTTGAACCCGCTGGTCGCTTTCGCCGCCGACTGGCTGGGCATCGCGGCCAGCGTGGCGGCGATGGTGGCGCTGCTGGCCTGCTTCGTCGCCCTCATCCAATGGCTGATCTGCCGGCGGGCTGCAGCTTTCGAGTACCACGGGCTGCCCGAGCATCGCTCGGTGCGCCGGTTGTGGGCCGGGTGCCTGTTGCCGTTCGCCAACCTGGTGATGGCGCCGGTCTACGTCATCGAGCTGGCGCTCGTCGAAGACAACTACGAGCGGGTGCGCAAACAAGTCACCATCTGGTGGCTCGCGTGGGTCGTCAGCTACCTGATCTCGCTTTTCGGGATTCTCACCTGCTTATCCACCGACGCGCAGGGCATCGCCAACAACACCGTCATGGTGGTGCTCGGGTACCTGGTCGCCGCACTCACCGTGGCCGCCGTCGCGCGGGTCTTCGAAGGATTCGAACGCAAGCCGGTCCAGCGGCCCGCCCACCGGTGGCTCGTCGTCGAGCCGGACCAGCAGACCAGCCCCGCGCCGGTCGCTGCGGTTGAGCTGGAGGGACAGGAACCGGCAGCATAGGCGTATGACGCGGGCGGATGAGGTCCTCGCCGGGCACCCTTTCGTGGTTGCCCACCGTGGCGCGTCGTCAGCCCGGCCGGAACACACCCTGGCGGCTTACGACGTGGCTCTCAAAGAAGGCGCCGACGGCGTGGAATGCGACGTGCGCCTGACCCGCGACGGTCACCTGGTCTGCGTGCACGATCGCCGGCTGGACCGGACCTCGACCGGCGAGGGCCTGGTCAGCACCGCGACGCTGGCCGAGCTGCACGAGCTGGAGTACGGCGCCTGGCACGCCAGCTGGCGGGCCGACGGGACCCACGGAGACACCCGCCTGTTGACCCTGGACGCGCTGGTAGCGCTGGTTCTCGACTGGAACCGGCCGGTGAAGATCTTCATCGAGACCAAGCACCCGGTGCGCTACGGCTCCCTGGTGGAAAGCAAGCTGCTGGCGCTGCTGCACCGGTTCGGTATCGCCGCCCCGGCCTCCGCGGATCGATCGCGCGCGGTCGTGATGTCCTTCTCCGCAGCCGCGGTATGGCGGATCCGGCGCGCAGCCCCGATGCTGCCGACCGTGCTGCTCGGCAAGACCGGACGGTACTTGACCAGCAGCGCGGCCACTGCGGTCGGCGCCACCGCGGTGGGACCCTCGCTGGCGGCGCTGCGCGACTACCCGCAACTCGTGGACCGCTCGGCGGCCCAGGGCCGGTCGGTGTACTGCTGGACCGTCGACGAGTACGACGACGTCGACTTCTGCCGCGAAGTCGGGGTGGCGTGGATCGCCACCAACCACCCCGGCCGCACCAAGGCGTGGTTGGAGAACGGCTGAGGCGCTACGGGGTGCCCCCGGCGGCGGGCGGCGCGCCCGGTCCGGCCGGAGCAGTGGGCACCTCGCGTGCCACGAAGTTCTCCAGTTCGAACAGGTTGGCGCCGGCCCGATCGGCGACGCGAACCAGGGTGGACATCAGCGCGACCTCCTCGATCTGCTCCTTGAGGAACCACTGCATGAACTGCTCGCCCAGGTAGTCACCCTCGTCGCGAGCCACCGCGGTCATCCGGCTGACCTGGTCGGTGACGACTCGCTCCAGATCCAGCGCCAGCGCCAGCGCCTCCCGCGGTCGGTCGAACTGATTGCGTACCGCGTCCACTCCCGGGATCTCCACCCGTAGGTCGCGGTCGAGCAGGTGCTGCACCAGCATCATCGCGTGGTTGCGCTCCTCGACCGCTTGAGCGTAAAAGTGCTTCGCCAATTGCGGAAGATCCTCGCTGTCGAAATAAACGGCAATGGCAACATATTGCTGGGCGGCGGTGAATTCGTTGAAAATCTGTTCCTGCATTAGTGCATGGAATTTTGTCTTCGTTCCGTCGTAATCGGTCATGGGCGCAGGTTATCCCAGTTCACGGGGCATCAGCAACGAAGGTATCACTTACTCAGGAAAGGGTTTCCTAACTGTTGGCCCACAATAATCATATTCTCCCTTGGCCCAGCCGGGCGGGCGAAAGATCGCCGAAGGATTACCTAAGCTATCCGTCCAATTGCCCGGCCATTTGCCGGTTACGGCTGTTCGTCCATCGCGGCGGCCGGAACCGGTGCGTCGGCGGCAATCGCCTCGAACAGCGCGCGGGCCGCATCGTGATTCCAGACCACCACCGAACCGGCGCCGTTGTCGGTGAACTCGCCGATCGGCACGGTCAGGGCGGTGGGGTGACCGCGCAGCGCCCAACCCAGTTGGGCCAGGTCCCAGGCGCGCACCCCGCGGTCCACCGTCAGCGCGGCGGCCGCGGCATGCGGCACCGAATACCAGCGCCACGGGTTGAGCCACACCGCCGGGCTGGTGGCGCGACTCAGCAGCGCCGACATGAACTGTCGCTGGTGGACCATGCGGTCCAGGTCCGCCCGCGGCGTGGCCCGGGTCCGGACATAGCCCAGCGCCCGGCGACCATCCAACTGCTGACAGCCGGCGGCCAGATCCAGTCCCGCCAGCGGATCGTGGATCGGCTCGGCCGGGCACACCGTGACGCCGCCCAGGGCGTCGACCAGCACGGCGAAGCCGCCGAATCCGACCTCGGCGTAGTGGTCGAGACGCAACCCGGTGGCCTGCTCGACCGTCTGCGCCAGCAGCGGCGCCCCACCGAGGGCGAACGCGGCGTTGATCTTGTCGCGGCCGTGGCCGGGGATCGGCACATAGGAATCTCGCGGTATCGACACCAGCGTGGTCGGGGTGGCCGACCCGAACCCGGGGAGGTGGACCAGCAGGATCGTGTCGGTGCGGGCGGACCCGACGTCGCCGCCGGTGGACAGCTCTTCCTGTTGCGCGGCGGACAAGTCCTGGCGGTTGTCGGAGCCCACCAGCAGCCAGGTGGTGCCGCGGCCGGGGGCCGGCCGATCCGGATAGTCGGCCAGCACCGTCGCGCGGTGCATGACCGAATCGAACCACAGCGTCAGGCCCAGGAGGCCGGCCGCGGCCAGCAGCAGCACGACCACCAGGCTCAGCGCCAGTGTGCGCAGCCGACGGCGGCTGCCGCGGTGACGGCGTGGCCGCGGGGCGACGGGCCGGGCCGGTGGTGCGGGGCTGGGCTGCGCCGGCGGGGACCGCAGCGGTGCCGTCGGCTCGGCGGCGAAGGCTGCTCCGGCCGGCGGTCGGTTCGGGCGGCGCAACACCGGCGGCGGTTCCGGGACCGGGCGCGGCACCGGCCGTCGAGACCGACCGGCCTCCGGCCGTCGTCGCGGTGACCGCTCGCCGTCCACCCGGTCAATTTACGTGGTGGACCACCACACGGGTAGCCGATGACGTGCGATTACGGACGCGCGCGCAGGCCGTTGACGAACGGGCAACCCATCAGCACCCGGATGGCCTGGCTGAGGCCATTCATGTCGTCGACCGGCTTATGGAACGGCAGCCGGATGTCACGGTCACCGTCGTTCGCCTCGACGCGGAACCGCACCCCGTAGCGGTCCAGGCCCAGCGGACGTACCTGTCCGCGGCGCAGCGGTGCCGGCAGCCGCGAGACCAGCCGCGCCACCACGTCGTTGTGGGCGGTGGCCAGGTGCCACAGCAGCGTCGACTCGATCTCGCAGAAGGGGTCGGGCCGCGCCGCGAGCAGGTCGCCGACACTGACCGGTTCGGCGCCGGTCGCGTCGGTCACCACCACGGAGTCGATCGCGAGCCGCAGCAGCGTGTACCGCGTCTCGTCGTCGCGGGCCGGCCCGGATCGCGGGGTGTCGACCTGCAGCAACGCCGGGTCGGGGTTCTCGGTGGCGATCAGGTCGAGCAACTTGGCCACCGCTCCGGGCGGAACCCGGTGCAGCCGGCCGCGCACCCACACCAGGGAGCGGACCGGCTCGCGCACCGGCAGCGGCGCATAGTCGGTGAGCTCCAGCAGCGCCTGCGATCCGCAATCGATGTCACTGGTCGTTGTTGCGCTGGGCACCGCAACCGCGAAGGTGCCGTCGTAGAGCAGGTGGTGTACGGGGGTGGCCACCGGGTCGGCGCTCTCGACCGCCAGCAGGGCGCCGCCCGCTCGCGCGCACGCGCTGCGGATACGCTCGGCTGTCGTCGGCGTCGGATATGTGACCGGTAGCACGATTACCTCCAGCTTTTTAGGTAAGCCTAACGTAACTTAGGCTAGGCTAGGTCGCAAGAGGCGCGTCCGTGTGGAGGTGCGCCGTTAGGGTTGTGCGTGTGACCCGCATCGCATACCTCGGCCCGGCAGGGACCTTCACCGAGGCCGCGCTGCTTCAAATCGCCGACGCCGGACTGGTTCCCAACGACGGCGCGGTGGACCGACTGTCGGTGGAGAGCACGCCGGCGGCCCTGGACGCGGTGCGAACCGGTGCCGCGGAATTTGCGTGCGCGCCCATCGAGAACTCGATCGACGGATCGCTGGCTTCCACCCTGGACAGCCTGGCCATCGGCTCGCCGCTGCAGATATTCGCCGAGACGACGCTGGACGTGGCATTCAGCATCGTCGCGCAACCCGGTCGCGCCGTCACCGACGTGCGCACCGTGGCCGCGTTCCCGGTGGCCGCGGCGCAAGTGCGGCAGTGGCTCAACGCGCAGTTACCCGGGGTGCAGCTGTGCCCGGCCTACTCCAACGCCGACGCGGCGCGGCAGGTGGCCGACGGGCGTGTCGACGCAGCGGTGACGTCACCGCTGGCCGCCGCCCACTACGCGCTGCCGGCGCTCGCCGAAGAGGGGTGGTGGACGAATCCGGTGCGCGCACCCGATTCGTGCTGATCGGCCCGCCCGGCCCCCCCGCCGGCCCGGACCGGCGCCGACCGCACGTCGGTAGTGCTGCGCATCGAAAACGCACCCGGTGCACTACTGCTGGTACTCACCGAATTCGGAATCCGCGGTATCGACCTGACCCGAATCGAATCCAGACCGACCCGGACCGGTTTGGGCACCTACATGTTCTTCGTCGACTGTGTAGGGCACATCGACGACGACGCCGTCGCCGAGGCACTCAAGGCGCTGCACCGTCGTTGTGCCGACGTGCGTTACCTGGGTTCCTGGCCGACCGGCCAGCCCGCGGGCGCGTTACCTCCGGTGTCGGAGGAGGCGTCGCGCTGGCTGGCACGGCTGCGCGACGGACGGGGGGAGGGGCCGCGATGAGCGGACGATTGGTGTTAGTGCGACACGGGCAGTCGTTCGGCAACGTCGAACGCAGATTGGACACCGTGCCGCCGGGGGCGGCGCTGACTCCGCTGGGCCGCGACCAGGCGCGAACCTTCGCGCAACGCCAACTGGGGCCGCGGCGCAAGCCCGCCGTCCTGGCGCACTCGGTGGCCATCCGGGCGTCGGAGACGGCGGCGGTGATCGGGGCGGAGCTCGGTGTGGCGGCCCGGGAGCTGGCCGGGATTCACGAGGTCCAGGTGGGCGAGCTGGAGAATCGCAGCGACGACGAAGCGGTCGCCGAATTCAACGCCATCTACAAGCGCTGGCATCTCGGCGAGCTGAGCATCCCGCTACCCGGTGGCGAGTCCGCGCAGGAGGTGCTGGATCGATACGTGCCGGTGCTCACCGACCTGCGGATGCGCTACCTCGACGACCCCGCATGGGACGGCGACATCGTGGTGGTCAGCCACGGCGCGGCGATCCGGCTGGCCTCGGCGGTGCTGGCCGGCGTGGACGGCACCTTCGTGCTCGACAACCCGCTGAACAACGCCGAGTCGGTGGTGCTGGCGCCGACCACCGACGGGCGGTGGAGCTGCGTGCACTGGGGTGCGCTCACCCCGCCCTTCTACCCCGAACCGGCCATCACACCGGTCGAAGATGCCGTCGCGTTAGGCACCGACCCGATGGGCTGACCAGCCCGCTTCGCCGTCCGCCTGCGCGCACTCGCACCCGACCACGTCGCAGTCGATGACGAACGCGTGCGTGAACAACTCAGGAACCGCGCAGTCGGGCTCCGTGCATTCCGGCCTGCTCAGCGAATGAACGATCATGGTGCCGTGGCAGTGGTCAAAACCTGCCCGGCAGTCGCGGCAGCCTGTGCTCATAACCCGTTCATAACACCGGGCGCCGACAAATCCGAGCTGCCCCGCCGTTGGGGGCCGGAATTGACCGCTGCGGGCCGGAAATGATCAGCCCCAGCCCAGTTCGTCGAGCTTGCCGTCGTCGATGCCGAAGTGGTGGGCGATCTCGTGGATCACCGTGATCGCCACCTGCTCCACCACCTCGTCCTCGGACCCGCAGACATCCAGCAGGGCGTCGCGGTAGATCGTGATCGCGTCCGGCAGCGCCCCGGCATAGTCGGAGTCGCGCTCGGTCAACGCCACCCCTTCGTACAGGCCGAGCAGCTCGTCGTCGTCGGGATGGCGGTCGGCAACGAGTACCACGACGTTGTCCATGGCCGCGGTCAGCTCGGAGGGGATCTGGTCGAGTGCGTCGGAGACCAGTTCGTCGAAGCGCTGCGGGTCCATCGGCACGGCCATGGCGCTAGGCCGGGGGTTCGCCGGGCGCTGGACCTTCCGGCGCCGGCGCCGGCGCCGGAGCGCCACCGCCAGGGGCCCCTGCACAGGCGGGGCGGCCGGGGCCTGGGGGCGGGCGAGGACGGTTCCCGGGTGGGAGTCACCACCGGCTGCTGGTTGGGCAGATGCTGGTTGCCCGGTGGAGCGGTGGGGGTCTGCTGCGGGGCGGGAGCCGAGGGTTGTTGGGTGGGCAGCTGAACCGGCAGCTGCGGAATGTTCAGCCGCTCCTCGGGAATGTCGGGCGGCGGCACCGGCTGCTGGCCGTTGATCAGCAACGGCCCCTTCGCGCTGTTGACCAGCGTGGCCCAGCCCCCGTTACCCAGCGTCGCGCCGATACTGCACGCGACCTCGCGGCTGCCCGCCGCCCAGCTGGGCAACGACACCGTCGGGTAGATCAGGGTCAGCGTGGTGGTGCGCAGCTTGATCGGCGCCAGGTAGGCGTCGGTCATCTTGGTGCAGGCGTCCTTGATGAAGCCGTCCTGATCCGCCTCGGCAGGGAACCCGTTGGGAAACTTCTCGGCCAGGTTGACGGTGCCGGTGACTTCCATCGCGTGCGGCGCCCCGCAGTCGACCGGAACGTCGACGGGCTGGTTGGTCGCCGGATCGATGCCCAGGCAGGTGCCGGCCGGCCAGACCTTGGACTGGTCGATGTCGGCGACCTTGCCCTTGAAGGCGACCTGCTGGTTGTTCGGCCCCGGCAACTGCAGGCCGCACAGCATCCGGCGCTCACCGCCCTGGTGCCAGGCATGATCGCCCGACCACAGCATGCTGACGGTGAACTTGCTGTTGGGGTCGAACTTGGTGCCCAGGTAGCGACGGACGGCGGGCTCGCACTGCTCGGTGTTGATCTGCTGGATGCGGGCCGGGGAGGGGGAGCGGCGGTGGGTCCGTACTCCGAGCCGGGGAAGGTCTGCAGGTCCACCGCCTCGGCGACCTCGAAGCGGTGGTCCTCGGCGCAGTTGACGATGCTGGCGGATTCCGGTGTGCCGTCCGGCCAGTTCAGGCAGTCACCACTGTTGGCGCGGCTGAAGGCGCTGTTGGTCTTGGAGCCGGTGCTGGGTACCGGGTCGCTGTTGAGGTAACCGGCCAGCCGATCCGGTCCGGCGCCGAAGTCCGGTAGCGCGGTGAGCAGGCCCGCGATCAGCAGCGCGCCCAGGGCGATGAGCAGCAGGGCCCGCCTGGTTGCCGAGGCCTGCAGAGCGCGCGGCCAGCGGAACCCGGGCGAACCCGGAGTCGTCGGTGCAGCCTCGGCGGATTCGTCATGCGATTCCTCCGGTTCATCGGCCTCGCCGGGCTCGCCGGGCTCACCTGGCTCACCTGGCTCACCGGCGAGTGAGTCGGGAGCGTCAACCAGCGCCGATCCCTCGACGGCCGTCGTCGACTCGTCGACCTCGCCGTCGGCGGGGTGCTCGGGTTTCGGATCTTTCTCCGGCGCGTCCAACATCGGCTCCATTCTGACAGCACCCGACCAGCGGTGTTACCAATGTTGCAGATGTGATACCGGGGACGGAGTGGTCTGGCTGCCGCGACCCGTCCGGCGACGCAAAAGTAGTCTTGCGGCCGTGATCGACCTGAAGCTGCTCCGGGAAGACCCCGACGCCGTGCGGCGTTCCCAACTCAGCCGCGGCGAAGACCCCGCAGCCGTGGACGCCCTGTTGAGCGCCGACGCCGCGCGCCGCGCTGCGATCTCGGCGGCGGATTCGTTGCGCGCCGAACAGAAGACCGCCAGCAAATCCGTCGGGAAGGCCTCGCCGGAGCAGCGCCCGGCGTTGCTGCAGCGCGCCAAGGAGCTCGCCGAGCAGGTCAAGGCCGCCGAGGCCGATCAGGTAGCCGCGGAGGCGGCCTTCACCGCCGCGCACCTGGCCATCTCCAACGTCATCATCGACGGCGTCCCGGCCGGCGGTGAAGACGACTACGCAGTCCTGGACGTGGTGGGTGAACCACCAGCGCTGACCGCGCCCAAGGACCACCTCGAACTCGGTGAGTCGCTGGGCCTGATCGACATGCAGCGCGGCGCCAAAGTGTCGGGATCGCGGTTCTACTTCCTGACCGGCCGCGGTGCTTTGTTGCAGCTCGGCCTGCTGCAGCTGGCGCTGCGAGTGGCCGTCGAGAACGGTTTCGTCCCGATGATCCCGCCGGTGCTGGTCCGTCCCGAGGTGATGAGCGGCACCGGCTTCCTGGGCGCGCACGCCGACGAGGTGTACCGACTCGAAGCCGACGACCTCTACCTGGTGGGCACCTCGGAGGTGCCGCTGGCCGGATACCACTCGGGGGAGATCCTGGACCTGTCCGCCGGTCCGCTGCGCTACGCGGGCTGGTCGTCGTGCTTCCGGCGCGAGGCCGGCAGCTACGGCAAGGACACCCGCGGCATCATCCGGGTGCATCAGTTCGACAAGGTCGAAGGCTTCGTCTACTGCCGCCCCGAGGAGGCCGAGGCCGAACATCAGCGGCTGCTGGGCTGGCAGCGCCAAATGCTGGCCCTGATCGAGGTGCCCTACCGGGTGATCGACGTGGCCGCCGGCGACTTGGGCTCCTCGGCCGCCCGCAAGTTCGACTGCGAGGCGTGGGTGCCCACCCAGCAGACCTACCGCGAGCTGACGTCGACGTCGAACTGCACCACGTTCCAAGCCCGCCGGCTTTCCACCCGGTATCGAGACGATAACGGCAAACCGCAGGTTGCGGCGACCCTGAACGGCACGTTGGGCACCACCCGATGGCTGGTCGCCGTGCTGGAGAACCACCAGCAGCCCGACGGCAGCGTGCGGGTGCCGGCCGCGCTGGTGCCGTTCGTGGGCGCCGAGGTGCTGGAACCTTAGGCGTGCACCGCTGCCCGGGCCCGCTCGTGGCGACGCTGACGCTCGATGGTGGCGAAGTAGAACGCGAAGGCGAACGCGAAGCTGGTGAACAGGCTGCTGACGAAGAACAGCCACGGCCGCTTGAACCCGCGGCGATAGCCGTCCGTGATTGAAAACAGGGGCAGCAGAATGACATTGGCGATGGTGTAGTCCTGGCCGGCCGAGCCCGCCGCGGGATTGACGAACATCAACTGGATGTACTGCGTCCAGCTGCCGGGCCCCCAGATCGGGTTGTGCGTCCCGCTGATTCCGTGCGGGGCGTACCCCTGCACGAAGCGGATGTTGAAGTACCAGCCCAGCGCGATCGAGGCGATGCCCACCACGTAGTAGACGACTTCCAGCGGCGAGAACATCGGCCCCTCCGCCGGTTTGGCGTAGACCGCCGGGTTCGAGCGGACGATCCAGACGATCACGGCGATACCGAGGACGGCGTGAGCGAGCAGCGAGACCATGGCCGAAGTCTCACCCCGGCGCCAAAGTTTTGTCAATATTGTCATAACCGGCGGAAGGCGCCGCGACGGTCCTGGGGTACGTTGTCTGCCATGGTCAGGCCCGCGCAGACGGTGCGAAGCGAACGCACCCGGGACGCGCTGTGCCAAGCCGCGCTGGCCCGGTTCCTGGCCCAGGGTGTCGAGGAGACCTCGGCCGAGCAGATCGCCGCCGATGCCGGGGTGTCGCTGCGCACCTTCTACCGGCACTTCCGGTCCAAGCACGATCTGCTGTTCGCCGACTACACCGGCCTGAACTGGTTTCGCGCGGCGCTGGACGCCCGGCCCGCCGACGAGCCGATCATCGATTCGGTGCAGACCGCGATCTTCGCCTTTCCCTACGACGTCGAGGCGGTGACCAAGGTCGCGGCGCTGCGCGGCGGCGAGCTGGACCCCAGCCGCATCGTGCGGCACATGCAGGACGTGCAGGCCGACTTCGCCGACGCCATCGCCGCGCAGCTGCGGCGCCGTAGCCCGGCCGAGCAGACGCCGGATGCCCGGGTGCGCACCGCGGTGATCGCGCGGAGCATCGCGGCCGCGGTGTTCGGCGCAATGGAGGTGTGGATGTTGGGAGCGGACCGATCGCTGGGCGAACTGGCGCGGGTGTGCCAGTTGGCGCTGGAGTCGCTGCGAGCCGGCGTCGCCGGGACCTGGTGCACCGCAGTTTCGTCATAATTGACAAAACTTCGACCGCGTGCGAGCCTCCCTCACGGGAGGTCGGTATGTCTGAATCTCAGTACGACGCGATCGTCATCGGCGCCGGGCACAACGGACTGACCGCGGCGGTGTTGCTGCAGCGGGCCGGGCTTGCGACGGTGTGCCTGGACGGCAAGCTCTACGCCGGGGGCATGGCTTCCACCGTGGAACTGTTCGACGGCTACCAGTTCGAGATCGCCGGCTCGGTGCAGTTCCCCACCTCGCTGGAGGTGATCAGCGAACTGGGCCTGGACGCACTGCCGACGGTGGACCTGGAGGTGATGTCGGTTGCGCTGCGCGGCGTCGGCGACGACCCGCTGGTCCAGTACTCCGACCCGATGAAGATGTTCGCCCACCTCAACGAGGTGCACGGGGCCGACGCCGTCGCCGGCATGGGTGGGCTGCTGATGTGGGCGCAGGCGCCGACGCGGGCGCTGGGCCGCTTCGAGGCGGGCACGTTGCCCAAGACATTCGACCAGATGTATGCCTGTGCCACAAACGAATTCGAGCGCTCCGCGATCGACGACATGCTATTCGGATCGGTCACCGACGTCCTCGACCGCTACTTCCCGGACCGCGAAAAGCACGGCGCCATCCGCGGATCGATGACGATGCTGGCCGTCAACACCCTCTACCGCGGTCCGTCCACGCCGGGGGCAGCGCCGCCGCGCTGGCCTTCGGGCTCGGCATCCCCGAGGGCGACTTCGTGCAGATGAAGAAACTGCGCGGCGGGATCGGCGCGCTCACCGCCCATCTCACCGAAGTACTGCAGGGTAGCGGCGGCGAAGTTCGGTTGCGCGCCAAGGTAACCGAGATCCTGGTCGCCGACAACCGAGTGAGCGGGGTACGCCTGGAATCGGGTGAGCTGCACGCCCCGATCGTCGTCTCCGCCGTCGCACCCGACGTCACCGTCAACGACCTGATCGATCCGTCGGTGCTGCCCGCCGACGTCCGGGACCGCTACGCACGCACCGACCACCGCGGCAGCTACCTGCAGATGCACTTCGCGCTGTCCGAAGCACCGGAGTTCGCGGCACCGTACGAGGCGCTGAACGACCCGACGTTGCAGGCCTCAATCGGCATCTTCTGCACACCCGAAGAGGTCCAGCAGCAGTGGGAGGACTGCCGCCGCGGCGTCGTTCCGGCCGACCCGACGCTGGTGCTGCAGATCCCGTCGGTGCACGATCCCGCCCTCGCCCCACCCGGCAAGCACGCGGCGTCGGCCTTCGCGCTGTGGTTCCCGGTCGAAGGGAACATGGACGAGGAGGGCCGCTACGGTGCCGCCAAGGTCGAGATGGGCCAACGGGTGATCGACAAGATCACCCGCCTGGCACCGAATTTCGAGCGCAGCATCATCCGGCACACCACGTTCACGCCCAAGCACATGGGGGTGATGTTCGGGGCGCCGGGCGGCGACTACTGCCACGGACTGCTGCACTCCGACCAGATCGGACAGAACCGCCCGGGGCCCAAAGGCTATATCGGCCAACCACTTCCCATCAAAGGGCTGTACCTGGGCAGTGCCGGCTGCCACGGTGGCCCGGGAATCACCTTCACGCCCGGCTACAACGCCGGACGGGCCGCGCTGGAAGACCGCTAGCCGCCCCGGCGTCGAGCTCACGCCTCGCGTGAAATGTGGGCGGAAATCGGGCCCGGAAATCGCCCTGTGCTCACGCGAGCCGAGCCGGCCGGCCACGGGAAATCAACCGCGGGCGGCCAGCAGTTCGTCCAGACAGGCCAGGAACTCCTCGGGCCGCGCCGGAGTGAATGCGGGCTTCGACCCGGGAATGTCGAGGGTGATCAGCGTCGACTTGAGCGGACGGTAGAGATCCAGCGGTAGCCAGCGGCGCAGGTCCGGGCTGCCCCAGATGTTGAACCGGCAGGTGAACAGGCCGAGGTCTTCGGCCTTGTACGAACGGATCTGGTCCAAACCGATCACCTTCGCCGTGCCGGACGGAAAGTGGTAGCGGCGCAACGTCAGAGCCGCGCGGTCCAACTGGACGACGCCGTCGTCGTAACACAGGTCGGCCATCGTGCTCATGCCCGGCAGCTCCGCAGCTCGTGCCCCCGGGTGGTCAGGCAGCGGCCGTCGTCGAGGCGCCACTGCCAGCCGTGCAGATTGCAGGTCAGCGTATTACCTTCGATCACACCGAATTTGGACAAGTCCGCTTTCAAGTGCGGACAGCGACGCTGAATCTGCCACCCGTCCAACGTGATCGACGCGGAATCGTCGTGCGATTCGGCGAACCAGCCGTCGGCGTAGGCGATGCGCTCGTCGGTCAGGCACTTGAAGAAGGTGTACAGGTATTCGTTGTAACCGCCGACGCGCCAGGCCCGGAAACGAGTCGACAGGAAGATGGTGTTGACCCAGTCCGGCTCCTTGTCGCGCAGCACCGTACGCACCAGCTCTGGCTCGATCGCGAACCCGTAGCGGAACTTCTCGTCGGGAATGCTTTCCCGCACAGCACGTTTCGGAAAGTCCAGGACCACTGTTTCGGGGCCGATGACCAACTCCACCGGGTATCCGATGCCGTCGCAGATCTCGTCGCTCTGCAGCATGATCGGCTCGAACAAGGCGCGCAACGGCTCCAGCAGCGGTTCGCCGGTAGCGGGGGCCCAGGTGGCCTTCTCGGCGGCCAGCACCGGCGCCATCCGCTGCGCGAAGTCCTCGATGTAAGCGGCTTTACCGGTGGTGAAGATAGCCTCGACCTGCTCGGTGGGCAGCGGGTGGTGCAGCGAATTCAGCGTCGAGCCCGTGAAGTCGGCGACCGACCCCGGGATCATCAACAGGCCTTTGGACCGGTCACCGTCGTGTGCGTGGCTGCGCATCTGGTCCAGGAACACCAGCTGGTCGGGGAAGATGTTGGCCGGGTCGCCGTGGTCGTCGTTGAGGTGCCGCAACTCGGCGTCCAGGAAACAGGGCGGCCCGGCCGACGGCACCACCCACGTCGCACCCACCTGGGCGATGTACTGGCGGGCGCGGTCCATCTGTCGCTGCCGCTTCTGGATACCGAACGCCTCTTTGGCGCGGGCCGGCATGTCGTAGACCATCGGGTACCAGATCGCGCCCGAATACTGCAGCAGGTGCACGTCGATCGCGCCGAAATCGGCGGCCAGCACGTCCAGATCGACAGGTCGCGCGTCGTTCATGTTGAACAGGGTGGTCTCGCCGTCGGACACCACCAGCGCCGAGTCGCCGATCGGGCCGTCGGCGGGCGCGCGCAGCGCGATGATCATCACGTCGAGGTCGCCCTTGGGCCCCGACACCCGGTGCCGGACGGAGTCGGTGGTTTCGAAGAACCGGTGAAACCCCAGCTTCTCGAACTCGTGGCGCAGGTCGGGCACCGGGAAGTCGGGCAGCAGCACCAGTGCATCCTTGTTGACGTGCTCGGCCAGCAGCTTGGCGTCGAAGTGGTCCTTGTGCAGGTGCGAGACGTAGAGGTAGTCGCAGTCGCCGAGGGCGTCCCAGTCCAGCTCGCGGTTGTCCGGGAACGGCACCCACGAGGCGAAGTAGGCGGGGTTGACCCACGGGTCGCACAGAATGCTGCCCGCGGCGGTCTGGATCAGAAAGCCGGCGTGGCCGACGCTGGTGACCTGCACAAATACCTTTCGTTCAGCCATCCGGGTGGCTGTAATACCAGCCCTGAGCTTAGCTTGGTTCAGAGGTCAGGGTCCTGGCACAGCCGCCGGTAGTAGTCGATCCGCAGCGGGTCGGGGTCCACACCGTAGGCGGCGAAGAAGTCCGGCTCCCAATCGCGGCCGGGAAAGTTCCAGCCCAACGACAGCGTTGCCACCGCCAGATCGGCCCGCCGGTCGGCCACCCCGGGCTCGCCTAGGTCCACCTGCCGGCAATAGCGACCGACGTCGTCGATCAAGGTGTTGGGAGCGCACGCGTCGCCGTGACAGACCACCAGCCGATCGACCGGCGGCGGCTCCGGCAGGTTCGCCCGGTGCGCGGGATGCAGGAGGGGCAACCGGGTCTGCACCGACCAGTCGAACGGACGCGGGGACTCGGGATACACCAGCGCTTCACTCCGCCTTTCTTTGCCACTTGGGCCGCTCGTCGGGTTGGAGCACTAGGCTGAATTGCTGTGGAACCCGCATACGGCACTGCCATCACGCTCGCCCGGATGATCTTTCGCCTGCAGGGCCTCAAGATCTCGGTGACCGGCGTGGAGAACCTGCCGACCAGCGGCGGCGCCGTGGTCGCAATCAACCACACCGGCTATTTGGACTTCATGCTGGCGGGTCTGCCGGCCTACCGCCAGGGCCTCGGTCGCAAGGTGCGGTTCATGGCCAAGCAAGAGGTATTCGATCACAAGATAACCGGGCCGCTGATGCGCGCTTTCCGGCATATTCCGGTGGACCGCGACAGCGGGGCGGCTTCCTACAGCGCTGCCGTGGAGAACCTCAAGGCCGGTGAACTGGTCGGCGTCTACCCGGAAGCGACGATCAGTCGCAGCTTCGAGATCAAGGAATTCAAGTCCGGGGCCGCGCGGATGGCCGTCGACGCCGGGGTGCCCATCGTCCCGCACATCGTCTGGGGCGCGCAGCGGATCTGGACGAAGGATCACCCCAAGAAGATCTACCGACCCAAGGTGCCGATCCAGATCATCGTCGGCGAGCCGATCGCCCCGACACTGCCCGTCGCCGAACTCAACAGCCTGCTGCGTTCCCGGATGCAGCATTTGCTGATCCGCGCGCAAGAGCAGTACGGGCCACACCCGGCCGGCGAATTCTGGGTGCCGCGCCGGCTGGGCGGCGGTGCCCCCTCGCTGGCCGAGGCGGCGCAGCTGGACGCCGAGGAAGCAGCGCAGAAAGCGGCGTTGCGAGCCGAGCGGGCACATCCCACCAGATCACCGGAGCAGTGACCCGTGGCCGAACCCGTCTACCGCGCCAGTGAGTTCGTCTCGAGGATGTTTCTCCGTCTCACCGGAAGCCGCGTCACCTACCTCGGCGAGGAGAACATCCCGGCCCACGGCGGCTGCGTGGTCGCGATCAACCACACCAGCTATATCGACTGGGCACTGGCCGCGCTGGCATTTCGCCGGCCGGGGGGCCGACGGGTGCGGCCCATGGTCAAGGTCGAGATGCAGCAGGTGAAGATCGTCAACTTCATGATGAAACACAACCGGGCGATTCCGGTCGACCGCAGCGCCGGCGCCGGCGCGTATGCCGCCGCGGTCGAGCGACTGCGGGAGGGAGAGGCGGTCGCCGTCTTCCCGGAAGCCACGATCAGCCGCAGCTTCGAGCTCAAAGACTTCAAGACCGGCGCCGCCCGGATGTCCGTCGAAGCCGGCGTGCCGATAGTGCCGGTGATCGTCTGGGGTTCCCAACGCATCTGGACCAAGGGCCTGCCGCGACGCATCGGCCACCACAAGGTGCCGATCACCGTCGCGATAGGTCGGCCGCTGCTGCCCGATCCCGACGTCACGGTGACGAACCAACAGCTGCACGACGCGATGACTTCGCTGCTGCACCAAGTCCAGCAGAACTATCCTCATCCCGCCGGTGAAAATTGGGTGCCGTGCCGTCTCGGCGGTTCCGCGCCGACGCTGGAGGAGGCTGCGCAGATGGACGCTGAGGAGACCGCGGCGAGGGCCGCCGGTCGGGCACCGCATCGGTCGAGTTAGGGGTAGAAGGAGAGTCGAGCAATGGCTGAGCCGGTCTTCCGAATGCTGGAATATCTCGTTCCGTCCGTCGTGGCGTTGAACGGCAACAAGATCACCTATCAGGGTCTGGAAAACATTCCCGAGCGCGGCGGGGCGATCATCGCGCTCAACCACACGAGTTACGTGGACTGGATTCCCGCGTCGCTGGCCGCCAAGGAGCGCAAGAGGCGACTGCGGTTCATGATCAAAGCCGAGATGGCGGACGTGAAAGCCGTCAACTACGTGATCAAGCACATTCAGCTCATCCCGGTGGATCGGACCATGGGCGCCGAGGCCTATGCGGTGGCGGTGCAACGCCTGCGTGAGGGCGAACTCGTCGGAGTCCACCCGGAGGCGACCATCAGCCGCAGTTTCGAACTCCGCGAATTCAAGACCGGGGCGGCCCGGATGGCGATCGAGGCGCAAGTGCCGATCATCCCGATGATCGTCTGGGGTGCGCACCGGATCTGGCCCAAAGACCACCCGAAGAAGCTGTTCCGCAGCAAGGTGCCGATCACCGCCGCGATCGGCCGGCCGCTGTGGCCGCAGGGGACTCCCGAGGAGTTCAACGCCGTACTGCGGCAGGCGATGGAGGCGATGCTGCACTGGGTGCAGGAGCAGTATCCGCATCCGGAGGGTGAGTACTGGGTACCGCGGCGCTTGGGCGGCAGCGCGCCGACCCCGGACGAGTCCAAAGAGTTCCGGATCGCCGAGTTGGCCGAGCGCGCACAAAAGCTCGGCTACGACGGCGTCACCTCGAAAAATCCGAAAAAGGGCGGACCAAGCTGACGACACCCGCCGGCCGTAAGCCTGCGCTCATCGGGTGCGACGTCGACGGCACCCTGTTCAACGAGGACGAGACCCTCACCCCGCGTACCCGCGCGGCGGTGCTGGCCGCGGTCGCCGACGGTGCACAGTTCGTGCTGGCCTCGGGCCGTCCGCCGCGCTGGGTCCGACCGGTCGTCGAGGCCCTTGGGTTCGCCCCGATGGCGGTCTGTGCCAATGGCGCCGTCATCTACGACCCCCAGCACGACCGGGTGGTCGCCGCGCGCACGCTGTCCGTCGAGACGCTGGCTGCGCTGGCCGACATCACCCGGCGCGTCATTCCGGGTGCCGGGTTGGCGGTCGAGCGGATCGGGGAACGCGCGCACGACTCGGCGACCCCGCAGTTCGTCAGCTCGCCGGGTTACGAACACGCCTGGCTCAACCCGGACAACACCGAGGTGTCTTTCGAGGACCTGCTCAGCGCGCCGGCGATCAAGCTGCTGATCCGCATGGCCGGCGCGTCCAGCGCGGAAATGGCGGCCGCGATGGCCGGACACATCGGCGATGAGGGTGACCTGACGTACTCCACCAACAACGGTTTGCTCGAGATCGTGCCGCGCGGCATCAGCAAGGCCAGCGGGCTGAGCGAGGTCGCCGAACCGCTGGGACTCGACATCGCCGATGCGGTCACCTTCGGCGACATGCCCAACGACATCCCGATGCTGCTGAAGGCGGGTTTGGGGGTGGCGATGGGCAACGCGCACCCCGACGCGCGGGCCGCCGCCGACGAAGTGACGGCCCCCAACAGCGAAGACGGTGTGGCGCGCGTGCTCGAGCGTTGGTGGACTTGACGATTTTGCTCCCGAGATGTGGGAGACTGCCCGCGTGTTCGCGTATCGGCCGGATTGCGACCGGAATGGGCCGGAGGACAGGTAGTGGGGTCAGATCCAGGTTCGCCTGAGGACGCTGAGGACGGCGGAGCCACGCCAAGTGGGCCCCGCCGGGGTGCGTTCGGGGCGAACCGGCCCGACAAGAGCGGACCCGGTAAGGCTGATCCGCCGCCCAGGGTGATGCCGCACGGGAAGGCCGACCCGGACGATGAGGGCACCGGGTCTTTGCAGCCGAGCGGGTCTTTGCAGCCGAGCGAACCTTTGCAGCCGGGCGGGCCTTTGCAGCCGAGCGAGCCGCCGAAGCCGGACGTGCCCACCAAACCCGTCGGCAGCGTCCATTTTCAGGACGCGGCCACCACCAAGCCGCGACCACCCACTCCGGCCGAGCTGCGTGCTCGGCAGAAGTACGAGGATCAGCAGCGCGAGGCCGAGGAGGCGCGGTTGGCCGCCGAGGCCAAACGCAAGAGGCAGAAGCGCATCCTGATGGGTTCCGCCGCCGCTGTCGGGGTGGTCGGTCTGGTCGCGGGCGTCGGGTATTGGTTGCTGTCGCCCGAGCACGTCACCGCGCAGTGCGTCCAGGACGACCCGAGCGGTCAGCCGGTGATCGTCCCCGACAGTTATTGCACCGGGCACACTCCGGGCCTGAACGGATTCTTCTTCTGGGGCGGGCACCAATACCGTTACTACTACGGCAGTTCCGGGTCGGTCGGCCAGCGGCCGATTGGCGGCTCAACCTCGATCCCCAAGGGGGCCACCGTCACCACCAAGTCGGGCACCACCATTCAGCGCGGTGGGTTGGGTGGCAGCGGGGGCAAGGGTGGCAGCGGAGGCAAGGGCGGGAGCGGCGGCTCGTGAAACGTGGCCGGACACAGCCGCGGCCGAACTGGCCGGCGATCGTCGAATCGCAAGGACTTGTCTACGGGACACCCGCGCGCGACGCGACCGGTGCTGCCCGCCCGTACTGGGACGAATCGGTCTACTACGAGTTCGAGATGGACGAAATCCTGGCACTGGAAGCCGACGTCGAGCTGCTGCACTCGATGTGCCTGAACGCGGTCGAGCAGATCGTCCTGATGGAGCGATACGCCGATTTTGGTCTGCCGGAATGGAGTTGGCCACACATCGCCGAGTCGTGGCGCCGTTCGGACCCACATGTGTACGGCCGCTTCGATTTACGTTACGACGGGAAACGACCTGCGGTGCTGCTCGAGTACAACGCCGATACGCCGACGACGCTGCTGGAAGCCGCCATCGTGCAATGGTATTGGCTCAAAGATAAGTTTCCCGACGACGACCAGTGGAACTCGTTGCACGAGCAGCTGGTCGATCGCTGGAAAGTGGTCCGTAATATATTGCCCAGCAACGAGTTACATTTCGCCTGGTCCGGAGTGGAGACCACCGGCGAGGATCAGATCACCACAACCTACCTGCAGGAGACCGCGGCGGAAGCCGGGTTTGCGACCGTCGGGCTGCTCATCGAGGACGTGGGATGGGACTCCGCACTGCAGCGGTTCGTGGACCTCGAAGAGGACCCGATCCAGGCGATCTTCAAGCTGCATCCGTGGGAATGGGTGCTCGATGACCAATTCGGTAAGAGCGTGGTATCCACTCTGCCGCAGACGATGTGGATCGAGCCACTGTGGAAGACGCTGTTGTCGAACAAGGCGATTCTGGCGGTGCTGTGGGAAATGTATCCAGGACACCCGAACCTGCTACCGGCTTATCTCGACGATCCGCACGAACTCACCGAATATGTGCGTAAACCCAAGTTGGGCCGGGAAGGCGCCAACGTCACCGTCGTAGGCGCCGGCCTGGAGACCGCCACCGGCGGTTTCTACGGCGAAGAGGGCTTCGTCTACCAATTACTGGACCCGCTACCGGAATTCGACGGCATGCGTCCCGCACTGGGCGCGTGGGTGGTCGGGGATACCTCGGCGGGACTCGGCATCCGCGAGACGGCCGGACTCATCACCGACGACGGCGCGGCATTCGTCCCGCACCGGATCCCACTCAAGTAACCGAAAAGAAAGTTGGTCTTCGATGACGACATCCACTGTCGCAGCCAATTCCGGCTATTGGGACGCCGGCTATATGGCCGTGCTCGGTCGTGGCGCGGGCGCCATCGTGCTGTATGCGATCGTCGGGCTGGTGCTGATGCTGGTCGGGTTCTACGCCATCGACCTGACCACACCGGGCCCACTGCGCAAGATGGTCGAGGCCGGCAAGCCGAATGCCATCATCGTCGCGGCCGCCGGGATGATCAGCATGGCTCTGATAGTGGTGCTGGCGATCTACTCGTCTTCGGGAAAACTGTTGGAGGGCTTGGCCGGTTCGGCGATCTTCGGGCTGGTCGGGATCGTCGCCCAGGTAGTGATGATGCGGATCGCGACGGTTGCGCTCGGCATCGATATGGACAGGCTGTTCTACGCCGAGGAGTTCAGTTACGACGCGCTCATGGTGGCGGCGGCGCAGTTCGCACTCGGCATCGTGGTGGCGGTAGCGATTCTCTGAGTGGCGTCTGGTCGCTGCTGAAACGGTTACGCGGGCGTGATTGCGGCGGCGAGCTGTTGGGGCAGGTAATTGACCAGCAACGGCACCAAGCCCGGGAACGGCGTGCCGAGGATGGTCACGTCAAATGGACTGACGAATTGTGGCAGATGGGGGTCCACGGTTGCCGTCACAGGCTGGGGTGGAACGAGAATACCGTCGACGGGCAGGTGCAGCGTGATCGTCACGTCCTGGGGGGTACCCGACCGGGAGGTTGGTCGGAACCTGAATCAGGGTATCAAAAGCATTGTCACCGTTGAGAAATCCGTTCAGCGCATTGGCCGGAGCATCGATTACGGCAGCGACGGCTCCTAGTGGGTTGCCGGTCGACACAGCGTGTCCGATTGTTTCGGCGCTGGTCGCCAGCGCGTTCAAGGCCGAGAACGGTGCGCCGGCCGCCGCATAGGTCAGGGCCAACGGTATCCCGAAGTTGGCGGCCAGACTTCCTGTTGCGGTCAACGGCTGCGTGAGGAGCACTGAAATGCTAGGTAGCGTAAGGGTATTGACTGCGTTGGTGAAGTTCTGCGACATCTGACGCAGGATTGAGGGGGGGGCATCAGGTTGGTGAGATACTGTGCCTCTTGGCCGGGGAGGTTCATGATGGTGAACAAATCGCCAAGTGGGCCAAGCAGTTTCGGGTAGAGGGGAAGCTGTCAGCGTAAGATGCGTGAGGTCAACGATAACGGTGACCGGACCGGGGTAGATTCCAGTGACCAGTAGATTCGCGAAGGCCCGACCCAGATCGTCCAGGGCGCCGGTGTAATTGCCCGTCAGCAGCGTCTGAAACGTGGTCTGCAATCCCGTCCCGAACGCCGGCAGCCCAGCCACCAGGCCGGTGATTCCGTGGTTAGCCGCTGTCGCGGCCGTCTGAGCGAAACCGAGTTGCGTCGCGACGAATTGTTGGATGTAAGACGCCGCGGGGAAGGTGATCAGCTGTTGAACGGAGGCCTCTATGCCGGCTGGTAAGTTCGCCAGGTTGGCAGGAAAGCTCTGGATGGCGGCGGCGAACGTCGCCCCGATCTGCTTGGCGTAGCCCTGTTGATTGACGACGATCTGACGCAGCAGCGGGAAGGGGTCAGCAGACCAAGCATTCCCGAGGGTCTGCAGGTTGGTGGCCGTGTTAATGACCAGTTGCCCGTAGGCGCCACCCGGCACTGTCGTGGCTGCCGGGCCGCCCGCCAGCAGGGATTGGACCGGTGTGTTAGCTAAAGTCGTTGCAGCATTGGTGATCTCAGCATTCAGATACTGCGCGGCGCTGCCACTCAATAGCTGCACGAACTCGGCATGGAAGGCTGCCGCCTGGGTGTTGACCGCTTGGAACTCCCGGCCGAAGCTGGCGAACAGCTGCGAGACGGCGTCCGACACCTCATCGGCGGCCGCCGCCGCGAGAGCGGTGGTAGGGGCCGAGGCGACTGTCGTCGCCTCCCGCAGCGTCGAGCCGATATCGGTTAGATCCTTGGCCGCGGTGGTCAGTAAGTCCGGCGCGGTAGCCACAAACGACATAGTCGATTTCCTCCCCTTGGATCACCGAGCTGCTCCTCGTGAGCGTATGACGCAACGGGCGGCCGATGACGGGGATTGAGGAATTCAGGGCGTGACGGGTTAGCCGTTGCCGCCGTCGTCACGCCACCGTTTAATGCGACCCCCATGATTGGCCAAGTGGAGTAAGTCGAAGACCCTCGCGCGCACTACAGGTGCCCAAAGGCATTAGACGCACCGGGACTGTGTTTGGTTCCATTCTCGAAAGTTCTTGCCCTGCTGCGTCTTCAGCGTCCTTGCGGGACGCGGGTTGTCGGTGGGTGTTCGTAGAATCCGGGGTATGACAGCCAGCACGCGTGCGGAGATCGTCGAGGTTCTCGACGTGCTCGATGCGGCGGTCGAGCGGGTGTGTGAGTTGCGGTTTGAGGTGCTGAGCACCCCGGAGCGGATGGCGATCCTGGAGCGCTTGGAGACGGTGGTGCGGCGGCTGCCGGTGCCGCAGCATCAGTTGTTGAATCAGCTCGCCGCGGTGAGCAAGGAGGAGTTGGGTGACACCCTGCGTAACGCGCTGGCCGATCGGCTGCGGATCACGACTTCGGAGGCTGGCCGGCGGATCGCCGACGCCGCCGACCTGGGCGAGCGGGTGTCGCTGACGGGGGAGCCGTTGGCGCCGCGGTTGGAGGCCACCGCCGCCGCCCAACGCCGCGGCCGTATCGGTAGCGGCCACGTGAACGAGATCCGCGACTTCGTCAAACACTTACCGACGGAAGTGGATGCCGGCACCCGGGAACAGGCCGAAGCCGACCTGGCTGGCAAAGCCGCCGCCATGCGCCCCGACCAACTCAAGGACTACGCCCTCACGCTGCTGGCCTACCTGCACCCCGACGGGGAATTCTCCGACGACGAACGCGCCCGCAAGCGCGGCCTGAGTCTGGGCAAACAAGACCCCGACGGCATGTCCAAACTCACCGGCTGGATCACCCCCGCCCTGCGCGCCGCCCTGGAAGCCGCCTGGGCCAAACTGGCCGCCCCCGGCATCGCCAACCCCGAGGACCACCTGCCCCACATCGACGAGGACGAGCCGGACCCCAAAGCGGTCCGCCGCGACACCCGCGGCACCACCCAACGCCGCCACGACGGCCTGCACGCCGGGCTGATGGCGCTACTGGCCTCCGGGGACCTGGGCCGCCACCACGGGCTGCCCGTCACCATCGTGGTCACCACCACCCTGGCCGAACTGGAAGCCGGCACCGGCACAGCCCGCACCGGCGGCGGCAGTCTAGTGCCGATGTCCGATGTGATCCGCTGGTCGGGCGCCGCGCACCCCTACCTCGCCCTGTTCGACGGCGCCACACCCCTGGCCCTCTACCACACCAAACGGCTGGCCAACCGCGCCCAACGCCTCCTGCTGTATGCCCGCGATCGCGGCTGCACCCGACCCGGCTGCACCGCTGCGGCGTATCACACCGAGGTCCATCACCTCACCGCCTGGCACACCTGCCTGAGCACCCACATCACCAACCTCGCCCTGGCCTGCGGCATCCACAACCGCCTCGCCGACAAAGGCTGGACCACCCGCACCAACCACCGCGGCCTCATCGAATGGCTACCCACGGCACACCACGACCGAGGCCAACCACGCATCAACACCATCCACCACCCCGAACGACTCTTCGCCCCCGACGAAGACAACGACGATCCCTAGGTACGCAACGACTTCGGCGGGATGGTGCCCGCCACCAATGAGGCGGCGTCGATGGTGCGCGGCCGGTAGGCCAGCGTGTGCAGCCTGGCTGACATTGTGCCCACCGCGCTGGCTTCCGCGTCTGCGACGCGGCCCGACAAGCCGGACAGAAAGGCCCACTCGTGCTCGTCACTGCCGAAATAAACTACCGTGTCGAAGGTTTCATCGAAGCGGCGCAAAGATGACCGCAATGTCTCGTTGCGCCACAACGTCGGGCAGCCGGCCTGGCCCACCACCACCTGACCAATACGGCGGCAGCGCCGCAGAAAGCCGGTGTCGTACAGGCGGTTGTGCTGCGCAGACTCGATGCGTTCGTCGGGCAGGTCGACGACCACGATGTCGTAGTGTCCGGTATCGGGTGCTCCGGCAGCGACCCGCTCCACGAAGTCCCATCCGTCACCGTAATAGACCTGGATTGCACCGAACCCTTGTTCCGCCCTGAGCAACTCATCGGCGGTGTATCCATAAGGCAGGTGCTGTGCGCACAGCCGGACAGCGTCGGCGTCGATGTCGACGTGATCGACGCGCTTGGCGCCCGCGGCTACCGCCATCTGGCTCACCACACCCTCGCCGGAGCCGATGACAAGCACGTGTTCGATTTTGTCGGCCAACAGCAGCGCCGGCACGAGCAGTGCCTCGTGGTAGACGAGCTGGCTGAATTCGGTGCTTTGGCGCTCGTCGTCGCTGAACAACGCGACACCCTGCCCGGTGCGACCGATCACCAGATGCTGAAAGTCGGTGCGCGCCTCGCAGATCACTTCCGAAACGAGCCAGCTCCGAGACAGTCCCGGTGCCAGCGGCTCAACGATGGTTCGCACGGCCGGAACGACAGGAGGAATGAAAACGGTTGGTAGTGGCACAAATCCGTTGAAGTCGACGGACGCATAGCTGGCGGTGTAGGCACCCGCATCCGCGATACGGATGCGATCGCCCGCGCGCAGTGTGACCGGAAGCGGATAACTTCGATAGAGCACGTCGTCGCCGTCGCAGGTGGGTCCCGCGACCACGGCGTCGGCAACCGCGTCGGCGGCACGCGGGGTCTGCAATCGGTACCGGATGTACTCGTTCTCGGTCTCAGCCAGGCCGCTGTAACGCCCGATGTCGAGGTAGACCCAGCGTCGGCCGTCAGTAGCGGTGCGCACCGACACGACTGCGCAGTCGATGGTGCCGGCCGAGCCTACGATCGCGCGGCCCGGCTCCAGCACGAGTTGCGGTGCGCTGGAACCGAAATAGCGCGTCAGCGCAGCCGTCACGGTGTCGGCGATCGCCTCGAGGGAAGGGGCCGCACCCGCATAGGGGAGCGGTATGCCGCCGCCCGCATTGACGACGATGAGTCCGTCGACAGCATCGAATATCGCTGCCGCACAACGGATACCGATCTCCCAGGCACTGACGTCCAATTGCTGGGAACCCACATGAAAGCTGACCCCGTCCGCAATCAGCCCCGCCGACCTGGCGCGCCTCAACAGGCCGACGGCGTCGTCGGGCGAGCAGCCGAACTTGTCCCCGAACGGCGTCACCGACGACGGAACCGGCGCAGCGATGCGGCATTCCACCCGCGAACCCGGTGCGTTCGCGGCGATCACATCCACGCCGTCTGGGGTGTCGAAGCTGAACAGCCGCACGCCATGGGAGTACGCCGCCGCCACGGCGGCAGCCGTCTTGATCGTGTTGCCGAACGCCAACCGCGCGCCGTCGATACCGGCCGCAATGCACGCGTCGACCTCGCCGATCGACGCGACGTCGAAGTCCGCGCCGCACTCCGCGAGCAGCCGCAGGATCGGTGCCGCCGGATTCGCCTTGACGGCGTAGCGAATCCGCGCATCGGGCAGCGCGAGTCGCAAATCGCGCAGATTCGCCCGCACCTGATCCAGATCGATCGTCAGGTAAGGGGTGGCCTGCACCCGATCAGACTAGTGGCGGCGGGTTGCCACCGTCAGACTAGTTGGGCGGGTGCGCCGGCATGGAGAAGTGTTCGGGCGGTACGTTCGGGCCGCTCGGCGGTTGTGTCGACAGCGGCGTGGCGATCCCGTCCAGCACCTGGGTGATGTTCCCGGTGAGGCGCTCGAAGTTCAGTGTTCCGTGCTGAAAATTCTGCGTGGCCTGCAGGGGCTCCTGGATCTCCGCGCTGGTCGGCAGCCCCAGCGGGCCGTGCTCGTAGCTCTGCGACGCCCACGCCTCGTAGATCGCGCCGGTGATCGGCTGCACCCCGGTGGCCGGCGACCAGTACATCGCACCCTTGGCGAACGTGACGAACCGCGATCCGTTCGCCCCGTCGCCCTCCGGGGACGTCGGAGCCCCGAGCACACTGCTCATGCCGCCCATTTCCTGCCAGTGCTTATAGATCGCGCCGCCCTCCAGCGCTCTGATCAGTTCCTCCGGCGGGTCGTTGAAATGTGCTGCAATGTCCCGGATTTCGTCCATCAGCGCGTACGCGGCATTGCCCGGGCAGTCGGTGTTCCCGACGTCGCGGTGGGTGAAGATGGCAGGCAGCTTCGCGATCGCGCCGGCCGGGTAGACGGTGTAGGAGCTGCCCGCCGACTCGAGTTCCACCGTGCCGCGTGGGTCGACGTCGGCCATGCCGAGCCGCCATCCGAGCAGCCGCCCTACGGTGCGCAATTGGATCGGCGTGGGCGGTACGTCGTCGAAGTTGCCGATCATCGCCACGCCCCAGGTTTCGCGGTTGAACCCGCCGGTATGGAACGCCTCGACCGGTTTGGTGAGCCCGCCGGAGCTGCCCTCGAACACCTGGCCGTACTTGTCCACCAGCGCGTTGTATGCGATGTCGCACCAGCCCAGGGTTTTGCTGTGATAGGTGTAGATCGCCTTGACGATCCCGGCCGATTCCAGCGGTGAGTAGTCGTTGCTGCCGGCGGTGTGGTGCACCACCCCGGCCCGGACCGCGCGGTCGTACTGCGGACTGCCGCAGCGCAGCGATTCGTCGGCGCCCCACTCCGCTCGGCTGATGATGGGCGGCGCCTGGCCCGGCATGGTGACACCGGCCGGCGGTGTCCAATGCGTCTCGACGGGCGCCCGTGGCGGCGAGATGAGTATCGCGTTGAGGTTCTGCCCGAACGCCTGTTCCTTGGAGGCGGGCCGGTATCCGAGATCGCTGTGCGCCGGTGGCGCCGGCGGCGCCTGGGTCACCGGCGCATTCAGTGGCCGCGTGACGGCAATCTGCACCGACGTCGTCGTCCCGACGAACACCGGTTCGGTGCTGCGCGGGTCTTTCGACGCCGTGCCTGTCCCCGCGCCGACCGGGTCGGGCGCCGAGGTCTGGTATTCGGTCTGATACCACGGCCCCCACGAACCGTCCGGCCTTCTCGCGCGGACCCGGGCAGACGTCCCCGCCAGATCACCGGTGAGCGCGACCAGGGAGAACGGCGTGGCTTGGGACAGTTCACGGACTGTCACCCCGCCGCCGAGGCCGACCAGCGGCTGCTCGGCGAGTTCGGTTTCACCGCCAGGCGACACCGGATGCGTGGCGGAGCCCGGGTGCACCAGCAGCCACGAGATGATCACCACCGTCGCGACGAAAGCGGTGAGCAGCGTCGTCGGGGCGCGACTGCTGGACACGAGGCGATGTTACGTGTGTGTCGAATGTTTCTGGTGTGACGACACGACCCGAATGCCCGAAATCTCCTGGAAACCCGTCGACGACACCGCAGAGAATGTTCGCCGGCCGGTTGCGGGGGCCGATGCGTGACTCTGCGGTGCCGTCAGGTGACAGGCTTTCGTGCCGGTTAGACGGGTGGCACCTCGGTGGCAGCCGCCGTGGCAGCCGGGATGGCCGCCGCCGCACCAGGGATTGCCGCGGCAGCGCCGGGCACCGCCCCAGCCGCCCCCGGGATTGCCGCCGCCGCGCCGGGCAGGGCCGCCGCCGCGCCGGGCAGGGCTCCCGCCGCGCCAGGCACGGCTGCCGCGGCACCAGGCAGAGCCGCCGCGGCGGGGATTCCGGGTATCGATGGGAGCGCGGGCGTAGCGCCGGCAGCAGCGCCCGGAGCACCCGCGGCCCCGCCTTGGACGCCCTGCATGATCGCCGGCATGATCAGCCCCTTGAGCAGGTCGATCGCCTGGCTGGCGCCCAGCTGGTTGGCGGCCTGCATCAGGTCGCTGACCAGTCCGCCGCCACCGCCGCCGCCGCTGCCAGACCCGGCCGCCACCGGCGACAATCCGGTGCCGCCACCGCCGCCGAGGCCGGACGTGTCGCCCAGGATCGGGTAGGTGCCGTCGGCGCCCGGGTCCAAGCCGGCGGGGGCGGTGATCGGAACCTCGCCGGTGCCGGCGGCCGGAGTCAGCCCGGCCGTTCCGGGAGTCACCCCCGTCGGACTGGTGAGTCCGGGATTGCTGAGCGCGGGATTCGCGCCGGCACCCGTCGGGGACAACGCGGTGCCCGGCGACGTCAGCGCTCCGGGCACGGACGGGGTCAGGCCCGGAGTGGTGCCCAAGCCGGTGCCGCCGAGGCCGGGGCTGGCCAAGCTCGGGGTGGTGCCCAGGCCGGTCGTGCCCAACCCGGTGCTCGCGCTGGTACCGCCCAGGGCGGGAACCGGCGGCAGGTTGACCCCGAACTGCGAGAGCCCCTGCGACAGGGCGGAGATCAACTCGTTCGGCAGGTCGGCGACGCTGGCCGCCCGTTTGAACTCGTGGTGCTCCACGGGTTTGGTGTCTGCGGTCGAGTCGTAAACGAGAAAGTAAGCGCACGGACTTGCGACTGCCAGGGCGGCGACCGCGCTCATGGCTGTCGACAGCTTGCGTCGGCGTCGGTTCGGCACGAAAGTCTCCTCAATCTGGACTACTCGGGTGTGGGCGCGAGACCCACATGACTGATGGTACGAGTGAGATTGGTGTGACTAGTGTGGCGAGACCGAATCGTGAGGGGAGTGGTTCACAGGTGTGACGTTGCACCGACATATTGGGATCCGGTCCTCTCGCACCTGCTAAAACCCGGCCCCGCGCGACCCGCCTAATCGGGTTTCGGCGGCGAGGTCGGATACCCTAGGCAACCGATGACCGCTCGTTTCGACCCCCACGTTCGTTTCGACCTCTTCGTCGTCGGCTCCGGATTTTTCGGCCTGACGATCGCCGAGCGCGTGGCTACCCAGCTCGACAAGCGCGTCCTCGTCGTGGAGCGGCGCCCGCACCTCGGCGGTAACGCCTACTCCGAACCGGAGCCGCAGACCGGGATCGAGGTGCACAAGTACGGGGCGCACCTTTTCCACACCTCCAATAAGAAGGTGTGGGACTACGTGCAGCAGTTCACCGACTTCACCGGCTACCAGCACCGGGTGTTCGCCATGCACAACGGGCAGGCCTACCAGTTCCCGATGGGTCTGGGCCTGGTGGCGCAGTTCTTCGGCCGCTACTACTCCCCGGCGGAAGCGCGCAAGCTGATCGCCGAGCAGGCCGCCGAGATCAACAGCGCCGAGGCGCAGAACTTCGAAGAGAAGGCGATTTCGCTGATCGGCCGGCCGCTCTACGAGGCGTTCGTGAAGCACTACACGGCCAAGCAGTGGCAGACCGACCCCAAGGAACTCCCCGCGGCCAACATCACCCGGCTGCCGGTGCGCTACACCTTCGACAACCGGTACTTCAACGACACCTATGAGGGCCTGCCGGTCGACGGCTACACCGCCTGGCTGCAGAATATGGCCGCCGACGAGCGCATCGAGGTCAGGCTGGACACCGACTGGTTCGACGTGCGCGACGAACTGCGCGCGGCCAGCCCGGACGCCCCGGTGGTGTACACCGGCCCGCTGGACCGCTACTTCGACTACGCCGAAGGCCGGCTCGGATGGCGCACGCTGGACTTCGAGCTCGAGGTGCTCGGCGACTGCGGGGACTTTCAAGGCACCCCGGTGATGAACTACAACGACGCGGACGTCCCGTACACCCGCATCCACGAGTTCCGCCACTTCCACCCCGAGCGTGACTACCCGACCGACAAGACGGTGATCATGCGCGAATACTCCAGGTTCGCCGAAGACGACGACGAGCCCTACTATCCGATCAACACCGAGGCCGACCGCGCCCTGTTGGCCGCCTATCGGGCCAGGGCGAAGTCCGAGACCGCGGCAGCGAAGGTGCTGTTCGGCGGGCGCTTGGGCACCTACCAGTACCTGGATATGCATATGGCCATCGCCAGCGCTTTGAGCATGTACGACAACGTCCTCGCGCCGCACCTCAGGGACGGCGTTCCGCTCGTGGGAGCCCCGGAATGACCGCCGTCAGCTTGCTGTCCCGCATCATCCTGCCGCGTCCCGGCGAACCCCTGGACGTGCGCAAGTTGTACCTCGAGGAGTCGACCACCAACGCGCGGCGTGCGCACGCGACCACCCGTACGTCGCTGCAGATCGGCGCCGAGTCCGAGGTGTCGTTCGCGACCTACTTCAACGCCTTCCCGGCCAGCTACTGGCGGCGTTGGTCGATCTGCACCTCGGTGGTGCTGCGCGTCGAGCTGACCGGCTCCGGTCGCGTCGACCTGTACCGGACCAAGGCCACCGGTGCCCGCATCTTCGTCGAGGGCCGCGGCTTCGCCGGTACCGAGGACGCCCCGGAGACCCTCGAGATCGAGGTGGGCCTGGGTCCGTTCGAGGACGGCGGCTGGATCTGGTTCGACGTCACCACCGACAGCAAGGTGACCCTGCTGGGCGGCGGGTGGTACGCGCCGATCCCGGCTCCGGGCACCGCGAACATCGCCGTGGGCATCCCGACGTTCAACCGCCCCGCCGACTGCGCCAACGCGCTGCGCGAACTCACCGCCGACCCGCTGGTCGACGAGGTGATCGGCGCGGTGATCGTGCCGGACCAGGGCACCCGGAAGGTGCGCGACCACCCGGACTTCCCGGCCGCCGCCGCGCGGCTGGGCGACCGGCTGTCCCTGCACGACCAGCCCAACCTCGGCGGTTCCGGCGGCTACAGCCGGGTGATGTACGAGGCGCTGAAAAACACCGACTGCCAACAGATCCTGTTCATGGACGACGACATCCGCATCGAACCGGACTCGATCCTGCGGGTGCTGGCGATGAGCCGGTTCGCCAAGACCCCGATGCTGGTGGGCGGGCAGATGCTCAACCTGCAGGAGCCGTCCCACCTGCACATCATGGGCGAGGTGGTGGATCGGTCGAACTTCATGTGGACGGCGGCGGCGCACGCCGAGTACGACCACGACTTCGCCGAATATCCGCTGAGCGACAAAGAGGACAAGAGCAAGCTGCTGCACCGGCGCATCGACGTCGACTACAACGGCTGGTGGACCTGCATGATCCCCCGGCAGGTCGCCGAGGAGCTGGGTCAGCCGTTGCCGCTGTTCATCAAGTGGGACGACGCCGACTACGGGCTGCGGGCCGCCGAGCACGGCTACCCCACCGTCACGTTGCCCGGTGCCGCGATCTGGCACATGGCGTGGAGTGATAAGGACGACGCCATCGACTGGCAGGCGTACTTCCACTTGCGCAATCGCCTGGTGGTCGCCGCGATGCACTGGGACGGTGACGTCTCCGGCCTGGTCCGCAGCCACCTCCGGGCGACACTGAAACACCTTGCCTGCCTTGAGTATTCGACGGTAGAGATCCAGAACCGGGCGATCGACGACTTCCTGGCCGGGCCGGAGCACATCTTCTCCATCCTGGAATCGGCGCTGCCGGAAGTGCATCGCCTGCGCAAGGCCTACCCGGACGCGGTGGTGCTGCCGGCGGCCAGCGAACTCCCGGCGCCGCTGCACAAGAACAAAGTGATGAAGCCGCCGGTCAACCCGCTGGTGATCAGCTACCGGCTGGCCCGCGGTGTGTTGCACAACCTCAAGCCCACCAATCCGGCGCACCACGAACGTCCGGAGTACAACGTGCCGACCCAGGACGCGCGCTGGTTCCGGTTGTGCACGGTCGACGGCGTGACCGTCACGACCGCCGACGGGTGCGGCGTCGTCTACCGCCAGCGCGACCGGGCCAAGATGTTCACGTTGCTGACCCAGTCGTTGCGTCGGCAGCGGCAACTGGCGCGCCGCTTCGACGAGATGCGAAGGGTGTACCGGCAGGCGCTGCCGGTGCTGTCCAGCCAGCAGAAGTGGGAGACGGTACTGCGCCCCGAAAGCGACAAGTGCCCCGAGCCGGCCGCCAGAGCGGCAACTCACGAGCCCCGACATGGCTGACGCACTCCCGGCGGAGGAACCGCCGTCCGGCGAAGTCGCCGCGATGGTGGCCGTCCAAGCCGCGCTGGCCGATCGGCCGGGGGGCGCTGACCGTGGCGCGCGCGCTGTCCCATTTCGGTGAGCACAGCATCGGCTGGCTCGCGGTGGCCCTGCTGGGCGCGCTGCTGTGGCCGCGGCGGCGCCGGGAGTGGCTGGTGGCAGGTGCGGGTGCGTTCGCCGCCCACGCGGCGGCCGTGGTGGTCAAACGCGTGGTGCGCCGGAAACGGCCCCACCATCGGGCGGTAGAGGTCAACGTCGGCACCCCCAGCCAGCTCAGTTTCCCGTCGGCGCATGCCACCTCCACGACGGCCGCGGCCCTCTTGATGAGCAGGGCCACCGGCAGCCCCCCTGCCCGTGGCGCTGATTCCACCCATGGCGTTGTCCCGGATCCTGCTGGGCGTGCACTACCCCAGCGATGTGGCGGCCGGGATCGCGCTGGGCGCGGGTGTGGCCGCGATAGCCGTCCGGGTGGACGGCGCAGCCCGAAAGGGGTGGACGCGATGAGTGGCGACGTGGTCGAACGGGCCGAGAAGCCGGCCAACGAGAAGCCCGCCAAGGTGCCCGGACCGCCGACCAACCTGGTGACCGGGTTGATCAAGGCGATCCGCCCGCGGCAGTGGGTGAAGAACGTGCTGGTGCTGGCCGCGCCGCTGGCCGCCGCCGGCCGCGGCAGCCAATACGACTTCGCCAAGCTGGCGACCGAGGTCGCGGTCGCCTTCGCCGTGTTCAGCCTGGCGGCGTCGGCGATATACCTCGTCAACGACGTCCGCGACGTCGAGGCCGATCGGGAGCATCCCACCAAGAAGTACCGCCCGATCGCCGCCGGGGTGGTACCCGAATGGCTGGCGTATCTGCTGGCGGTGCTGCTGGGCTCGGCTTCGCTGGGTATTTCGTGGTGGTTGACACCGAACCTGGCGGTGGTGATGGCGGTTTATCTCGTCATGCAGCTGGCCTACTGCTTCGGGCTCAAACATCAGGCGGTGCTCGACGTCTGCATCGTGTCGTCGGCCTATCTGATCCGCGCCATCGCCGGCGGCGCGGCCACCAACACCCATCTGTCCCAATGGTTTCTGCTGACGGCGGCCTTCGGGTCGTTGTTCATGGTGGCCGGTAAGCGCTACGCCGAGCTGCAACTGGCCGAGCGCACCGGCGCCCAGATCCGCAAGTCGCTGGAAAGCTACACCAGCACCTACCTGCGGTTCGTCTGGACGATGTCGGCCACCGCGGTGGTGTTGTGCTACGGGCTGTGGGCGTTCGAGCGCGACGGCGACAAGGGATCCTGGTACGCGGTGTCGATGATCCCGTTCACCATCGCGATCCTGCGCTACGCCGTGGACGTCGACGGCGGGCTGGCCGGGGAGCCCGAGGACATCGCGCTGCGCGACCGGGTGCTGCAACTGCTGGCGCTGGCGTGGATCGCAACAGTGGGTGCTGCTGTTGCTTTCGGCTAGTCAACGATTCAGGGCGCTGCAAGCGGCGGCACTGCAGGTAGGGACCCGCCGACCGGCGGTCCGTCGGATCAAGTGGCCGGTGTTCCCCTACGGAACGACGACCCGCGTCAGCCTGTGGGTCAGCGTGGTCGTCGTCGCGGCGCTGTTCGGCTGGGGTGCCTGGCAACGCCGCTGGATCGCCGACGACGGGCTGATCGTGCTGCGCACCGTACGCAACCTGTTGGCCGGCAACGGGCCGGTGTTCAACGCCGGTGAGCGGGTGGAGGCCAACACCTCCACCATCTGGACCTACCTGCTCTACGTCGGCAGTTGGGTGGGTGGGCCGCTGCGGTTGGAATATGTGGCACTGGCGGTCGCCCTGACGTTGTCGGTGCTCGGTGTGGTGCTGCTGATGCTGGGCACCGGTCGGTTGTACGCACCCAGCCTGCGCAGCCGCCGTGCCGTCATGCTGCCCGCCGGCGTGTTGGTCTACATCGCGGTGCCGCCCGCGCGCGACTTCGCCACCTCGGGCCTGGAAAGCGGGCTGGCGCTGGCCTATCTGGGTCTGCTCTGGTGGATGATGGTTTGCTGGGCGCAGCCGCTGCGGGTCCGTCCGGAAAACCGGGCGTTCATCGTCGCGCTGGCGTTCGTCGCGGGCTGCAGCGTGTTGGTGCGCCCGGAGCTGGCGCTGATCGGCGGGGCCGCGCTGGTGATGATGCTGATCGCGGCGCGCAACTGGCGACGGCGGGCGCTGATCGTGCTGGCCGGTGGCCTGCTGCCGGTCGCCTACCAGATCTTCCGGATGGGTTACTACGGCCTGCTGGTGCCCGGTACCGCCTTGGCCAAGGACGCCGGGGGCGACAAGTGGTCGCAGGGGTTAATCTACCTGTCCAACTTCAACCAGCCGTACCTGCTGTGGGTGCCGCTCGTGCTGCTGGTGCCGCTGGGAATCGTGCTGATGCTGATGCGCCGGCGGCCGGCATTCCTGCGTCCCGCGCTGGCGCCCGACTACGGTCGGGTGGCCCGGTCGGTGCAGAGCCCGACGGCGGTGGTGCTGTGGATGCTGGTCAGCGGACTGTTGCAGGCCCTTTACTGGATCCGTCAGGGCGGCGACTTCATGCACGGGCGGGTGCTGCTGGTGCCGTTGTTCTGTTTGCTGGCGCCGGTCGCCGTGATCCCGGTGCTGATCCCGGACGGGAAAGACGTCAGCCGCGAGACCGGTTACTGGCTGGCCGGCGCGGTCAGCGCGCTGTGGCTCGGCGTCGCGGGATGGTCGTTGTGGGCGGCGAATTCGCCGGGCATGGGCGACGACGCCACGCATGTCACCTACACCGGAATCGTCGACGAACGCCGCTTCTATGCCCAGGCCACCGGCCGGGCGCATCCGCTGACCGCCGCCGACTACCTGGACTACCCGCGGATGGCCGCCGTGCTGGTGGCCCTGGACAACACCCCGCAGGGCGCCCTGCTGCTGCCGTCGGGCAACTACACCCAGTGGGACCTGGTGCCGATGATCCCGCCGGGCAGCGCCCCGGGCATCCCGGCCGACCTCAAGCCGCAGCACACGGTGTTCTTCACCAACCTGGGCATGGTGGGCATGAACGTGGGCCTCAATGTCCGGGTGATCGACCAGATCGGCCTGGCGAATCCGCTGGCCGCGCACACCGAACGGTTGAAACACGGCCGGATCGGCCACGACAAGAACCTGTTCCCCGACTGGGTGGTGGCCGACGGACCGTGGGTGAAATGGCCGCCGGGCATCCCGGCCTACCTCGACCAGCAGTGGGTGGCCGAGGCGGAGGCGGCCCTGAAATGCCCCGCCACCCAGGCGGTGCTCAACTCGGTTCGCGCACCGTTGACCATGCGCCGGTTCGTGTCCAACGTGCTGCACGCCTACGAGTTCACCCAGTACCGGATCGACCGGATTCCGCTCAACGAGCTGATCAAATGTGGGCTCGAGGTTCCGCGGTTACCGCCCACCCCGCCCCGCGACTGAAGGCGAACCCCGGCGTCTTCCGCCGAAATTTTTCACCCGTACCAGAAACGGTTTCCACAGCACTCGGCCCGGGACTGCCAGCAACTTCACATCTGACCCGTTACCAGCGCCCCACCGACTGTCGGCACATGCATAAATACCGTTCCAGGACCCGGTTTCAGCAGCGTCAATAAGACCCGAACCGGGTCCGATCGCGCCGCCGGCGACGTCCCGGGGGAGAGCGGGTGCCGCAACGTGTGGTTCACTGAACGAGCACTGCAGCGCCGCGTGCGTGCAGTCTGACCCAATTCGGGACATGCCCCCAAGCACAGCGATGCGTAAGGATGTGCCCACAAAGGATGAGGATGAGGAAGCAAGGATGAAGCTTGTTGACAGGTTTCGTGGCGCCGTGACAGGTATGCCGCGCCGACTCATGGTGGGCGCCGCAGCAGCGGTCCTGCTGTCGGGTCTGGTCGGTGTCTTGAATGTCACTGGCGGCTCGGCGACCGCGGGTGCGTTCTCGCGGCCGGGCCTGCCGGTGGAATATCTGCAGGTGCCGTCCGCGGCGATGGGCCGCGACATCAAGATCCAGTTCCAGAGCGGTGGCGCCAACGCGCCGGCTCTGTACCTGCTCGACGGCATGCGCGCCCAGGACGACTTCAACGGCTGGGACATCAACACCCCGGCGTTCGAGTGGTACCTGCAGTCCGGCCTGGCGGTCGTGATGCCGGTCGGCGGGCAATCCAGCTTCTACTCCGACTGGTACAAGCCGGCCTGCGGTAAGGCGGGTTGCACCACCTACAAGTGGGAGACCTTCCTGACCAGCGAGCTGCCCGCGTACCTGGCGGCCAACAAGTCGGTCAAGCCGACCGGTAGCGCTGCGGTGGGCCTGTCGATGGCCGGTTCGTCCGCGCTGATCCTGGCCGCCTTCCACCCCAGCCAGTTCGTCTACGCCGGCTCGCTGTCGGCGCTGCTGGACCCCTCGCAGGGGATGGGCCCGTCGCTGATCGGCCTGGCCATGGGCGATGCCGGTGGCTACAAGAAGGACGACATGTGGGGCCCGACGAGCGACCCGGCCTGGCAGCGCAACGACCCGACGCTGCAGGTGGGCCAGCTGGTCGCCAACAACACCCGCATCTGGGTGTACTGCGGTAACGGCAAGCCGTCCGAGCTGGGTGGCGACAACCTGCCCGCGAAGTTCCTGGAGGGCTTCGTCCGCGACAGCAACATCAAGTTCCAGACGGCCTACAACGCTGCCGGCGGACACAACGCGGTGTTCAACTTCGACGCCAACGGCACACACAGCTGGGAGTACTGGGGCCAGCAGCTGAACGCGATGAAGGGCGACCTGCAGGCGACGCTGGGGGCCACCCCCGGCGCCGGGCCTGCCACCGCCGCTCCCGCTCCGGCGGCCGGCCAGGGCACCTAGGTCACCACTAGGCGTTACTGACGCAACTCAAACGACGGCGGCGACCCATATCGGGTCGCCGCCGTTGTTATCAGCTCGTGAGCTCCTCTTTATCCCGCCGATACCGGTGTGGTTAGCTACTTTCCGGGCCAGGTGTTACCGGGGGCCTGTCACCGGGGCGGTAGCCGGACACGATGGAGGTGCACATGAGGGGTCTGTCCGTGCTGCTGCGACTGCTCTGCGTCGGCGTGCTGTCGATCACGTTGGGCGCGATCGCGGGAATCCCGTCGGGGTCGACCGGCACCGCGAAGGCAGCCCCGTACGAAACCCTGATGGTGCCCTCGGCCGCGATGGGCCGCGACATCCCGGTGGCGTTCCTGGCGGGCGGGCCGCACGCGGTGTACCTGCTGGACGCCGCCGACGCCGCCCCCGACGTCAGCAACTGGGTCACCGCGGGCAACGCGATGAACACCTTGGCCGGCAAGGGGATCTCGGTGGTCGCCCCGGCCGGGGGTGCGTTCAGCATGTACACCAACTGGGAGCAGGACGGCAGCAAGCAGTGGGACACCTTCCTGTCCAGCGAGCTGCCCGACTGGCTGGCCGCCAACAAGGGTCTGGCCCCGGGTGGACACGGCGTCGTCGGCGCCTCGCAGGGCGGCTACGCCGCGATGGCGCTGGCCACGTTTCACCCCGACCGCTTCGGTTTCGCCGGCTCGTTGTCCGGCTTCCTGTACCCGTCGGAGACCTCCACCAACGGCGCGATCATGGCCGGCCTGCAGCAGTTCGGTGGGGTGGACGGCGCCGGCATGTGGGGAGCCCCACAGCTGGGCCGGTGGAAATGGCACGACCCGTTTGTGCACGAGGCGCTGCTGGCGCAGAACAACACCCGCGTCTGGGTCTGGAGCCCGACCACCGGTGCGGCCAGCAATCCCGCCGCCATGCTGGGCGCCGGGGATTCGGCGATGGGCAACGCCCGGATGTTCTACCAGCACTATCGGGAGGTCGGTGGCCACAACGGCCACTTCGATTTCCCGGGCGGCGGCGACAACGGCTGGGGCTCGTGGGCGGGCCAGCTGGGCGCCATGTCCGGGGACATCGTCGGCGCCATCCGCTGATCGGCGGCCCGATCGTCCGGTAAGGCGCGCGGATGGTGCGCGGACACGGGCCGGTACCGTGTAGAGAGCGCAGTAGCGGGTCCATGATTCCGAGGCCTGGCTGCGCGGGGTGAGTCAGGGCGCGACGGTGCGCTTGTCGCCCAGCCCATTCACCAGGGACCTCCGGGCTCCTACCGGACTGTGTTAGCAGGAGAGCATGGCCAACACCACCCGCCGCAAACGCCAACGACGTCTGGCCTGGTTGGCAGCCGCCTCGATGGCCTTGGCGGTGACGATGGTCATCATCGCCGCGGTGACGTTGTTGCGTAACAACAACACCGCGCCCAGCGCGGTGCCGCCGGGCATACTGCCGCCGGGTCCGTCGCCGAGCTCCCAACACAAGAAACCGCGGCCCGCTTCGCAGGACGCGTCCTGCCCCGATGTGCAGCTGGTGTCGGTACCGGGCACCTGGGAATCTTGGCCCACCGACGACCCGCTGAACCCGGTGCAGTTTCCGAAGGCGTTGCTGCTCAACGTGACCGGGCCGATCCGGCAGCAATTCGACCAGGCCAGGGTGCAGACCTACACCGTGCCCTACACGGCGCAGTTCCGGAACCCGCTGAGCGCTGACGACCAGATGACCTACAACGACAGCCGCGCCGAAGGCACCCGCGCGACCGTCAAGGCCATCACCGACATGAACAACAAGTGCCCGCTGACCAGCTACGTGATCATCGGGTTCTCGCAGGGCGCGGTCATCGCCGGCGACGTCGCCAGCGACATCGGCAACGGCCGCGGACCCGTCGACGAGGATCTGGTGCTCGGGGGTGACCTTGATCGCCGACGGCCGCCGCGAAGGTGGAGTGGGCAACAACATCCCGCCGACTCCGCCCGGGGTGGGCGCGGAGGTGACCCTGCACGAGGTACCGGTGCTGGCCGGGCTCGGCCTGACCATGACCGGCGCGCGGCCGGGTGGATTCGGCGCGCTGGACGCCCGCACCAACGAGATCTGCGCCGAGGGCGACCTGATCTGCGCGGCGCCCAAGGAGGCGTTCAGCCCGGCCAATCTGCCCACCACGTTGAACACCCTCGCCGGTGGCGCGGGGCAGCCGGTTCATGCGATGTATGCCACAACCGATTTCTGGAGCTCGGACGGCCAGTCGGCCACCCAGTGGACGTTGAACTGGGCACATGGGGTGTTGGAGAAGGCCCCGCACCCCAAACATGGGTGACTTCGCCGGACACAGCGGGTTGGTGCGGCGGTTGCGGCTGCGATGAGGCGTACCTTGTGATTTGGTTTGCCGCCCAGCGGCCCTTAACATTAAGAGAAAATTAAGAGCATGTGGTTGACCCGCGCGCGTCGAAGCCGACAGCGACAAGTTCCAGCCGGGAACGGGTCGGTGTCGGGTTGCGCGCGGATTTGCGGTCGGCGTGGGCTGACCAAGTCGGGAATACCCGCCCAGGTGCGGCCCGAAAACCAGCGAAGTTCGTAACAGGAGAGGGCGCATGGCCTACCACAACCCGTTCGTTGTCAACGGCAAGATCAAGTTCCCGCAGAACACCAACTTGGTCCGGCACGTCGAGAAGTGGGCGAAGGTTCGTGGCCAGAAGCTGGCGTACCGGTTCCTGGACTACTCCACCGAGCGCGACGGCATCGAACGCGACATCCTCTGGTCGGAGTTCAGCGCCCGCAACCGTGCCGTGGGCGCCCGACTGCAGCAGGTCACCCAGCCCGGCGACCGCATCGCCATCCTGTGCCCGCAGAACCTGGACTACCTGATCTCGTTCTTCGGAGCGCTGTACTCGGGCCGGATCGCGGTGCCGCTGTTCGACCCCGCCGAACCCGGCCACGTCGGCCGTCTGCACGCGGTGCTCGACGACTGCACCCCGTCGACGATCCTGACCACCACCGAATCCGCCGAAGGGGTGCGCAAGTTCATCCGCGCCCGGTCGGTCAAGGAGCGGCCGCGGGTGATCGCGGTCGACGCGGTACCCAACGAGGTCGCCTCCACCTGGCAGGAAACGGTCGCCGACGAGAACACCATCGCCTACCTGCAGTACACCTCCGGCTCCACCCGCACCCCGACCGGCGTGCAGATCACCCACCTGAACCTGCCCACGAACGTGCTGCAGACGCTGGTCGCGCTGGAAGGCAACGAAGGCGACCGCGGCCTGAGCTGGCTGCCGTTCTTCCACGACATGGGCCTGATCACCGCGCTGTGCGCCCCGGTGCTCGGTCAGAGCTTCACCTTCATGACTCCCGCGGCGTTCGTCCGCCGGCCCGGCCGCTGGATCCGCGAACTCGCCCGCAAGCCCGGCGAGACCGGCGGTGTGTACTCGGCCGCGCCCAACTTCGCGTTCGAGCACGCCGCGGTGCGCGGGGTGCCCAAGGACGGCGAGCCGCCGTTGGACCTGAGCAACGTCAAGGGCATCCTCAACGGCAGCGAGCCGGTGTCGCCGGCCTCGATGCGCAAGTTCTTCAAGGCATTCGAGCCCTACGGCCTCAAGCCCACCGCGGTCAAGCCGTCCTACGGGCTGGCGGAGGCGACCCTGTTCGTCTCGACCACGCCGATGGACGAAGAGCCCCGGATCATCCACGTCGACCGGGACGAACTGAACAAACAGCACTTCGTCGAGGTGGCCGCCGACGCACCCAACGCCGTCGCACAGGTCTCCGCCGGCAAGGTCGGCGTCGACGAGTGGGCGGTCATCGTCGACCCCGACTCGGCCAGCGAGCTGCCCGACGGGCAGATCGGCGAGATCTGGCTGCACGGCAACAATCTCGGCGTCGGCTACTGGGGCAAAGAGGAAGAGACCAACCACGTCTTCAAGAACATCCTGAAGTCCCGGGTCGCCGAGTCGCACGCCGAGGGAGCACCGGACGACGGGATGTGGGTGCGCACCGGTGACTTCGGCACCTACCACAACGGCCACCTCTACATCGCGGGCCGGATCAAGGACCTGGTCATCATCGACGGCCGCAACCACTACCCGCAGGACCTCGAGTTCACCGCGCAGGAGGCCAGCAAGGCGTTGCGGGTCGGTTACGTCGCGGCCTTCTCGGTGCCTGCCAACCAGCTGCCGCAGAAGGTGTTCGACGACCCGCACGCCGGCCTGGCCGCCGACCCCGAGGACACCTCCGAACAACTGGTGATCGTCGCCGAGCGGGCCGCCGGGGCGCACAAGCTGGAATACCAGCCGATTGCCGACGACATCCGGGCGGCGATCGCCGTGGGGCACGGGGTGACGGTGCGCGACGTGCTGCTGGTGCAGGCCGGCTCGATTCCCCGCACCTCCAGCGGCAAGATCGGCCGCCGCGCCTGCCGGACCGCCTACATCGACGGCAGTCTGCGCAGCGGCATCAGCTCGCCGACCGCCTTCGCCACCTAGGATCGGCCGACCCCGGCCTGAAACAGGACTGAACAGGTAACTATGTCTGAGATCGAGAAGTCTGAGATCGAGAATTCCCAGGAGAACCTGCCCGCCACAACGACAAGCAACGAGGGCGCCACCGGGGCCATCACCACGGTCCCCGAGATGCGTCGATGGCTGCGCGAGTGGGTGGGCAAGGCCGTCGGGAAGTCGCCGGACTCGATCGACGAGTCGGTGCCGATGGTGGAACTGGGCCTGGCCTCGCGCGACGCGGTGGCGATGGCCGCCGACATCGAGGACCTGACCGGCGTCACGCTGTCGGTCGCGGTGGCGTTCCAGCATCCGACCATCGAGTCGCTGGCGACCCGGATCATCGAGGGCGAGCCCGAACAGCCGGAGGACGCCGACGCCGAGGCGGTGGATTGGTCGCGCAACGGCCCCGCCGAGCGGGTCGACATCGCGGTGGTGGGCCTGTCCACCCGGCTGCCGGGTGACATGAACTCCCCGGAGGAGACGTGGCAGGCGCTGATGGAGGGCCGCGACGCCATCACCGATCTGCCGGACGGGCGCTGGTCGGAGTTCCTGGTTGAGCCGCGGCTGGCCGAACGCGTGGCCAAGGCGCGTACCCGCGGCGGTTATCTGAAGGACATCAAGGGCTTCGACTCGGAGTTCTTCGCGGTGGCCAAGACCGAGGCCGACAACATCGACCCGCAGCAGCGGATGGCGCTGGAGCTGACCTGGGAGGCGCTGGAGAACGCCCGCATTCCGGCGTCCAGCCTGCGCGGTGAGTCCGTCGGCGTGTTCGTCGGCGTCACCAACAACGACTACGGCTTCCTGGCCATCTCGGACCCGAGCGTGGCCCACCCGTACGCGATCACGGGTAATTCCGGAGCGATCATCGCCAACCGGGTGTCCTACTTCTACGACTTCCGCGGCCCGTCGGTGATGGTCGACACCGCGTGCTCGAGTTCACTGGTCGCCATCCACCAGGCCGTGCAGGCGCTGCGCAACGGCGAGGCCGACGTGGCGGTGGCCGGCGGCGTCAACGCGTTGATCACGCCGGCGGTGACACTCGGGTTCGACGAGATCGGCGCGGTGCTGGCACCCGACGGCCGGATCAAGTCGTTCTCCTCGGACGCCGACGGGTACACCCGCTCCGAGGGAGCCGGGATGCTGGTGCTCAAGCGGGTCGACGACGCCCGCCGCGACGGCGACCAGATCCTGGCCGTGATCGCCGGCAGCGCCGTCAACCACGACGGCCGCTCCAACGGCCTGATCGCCCCCAATCAGGACGCGCAGGCCGACGTGCTGCGCCGCGCCTACAAGGACGCCGGGATCGACCCGCGCACCGTCGATTACATCGAGGCGCACGGCACCGGCACCATCCTGGGTGACCCGATCGAGGCCGAGGCGCTGGGCCGCGTCGTCGGCAAGGGCCGTCCCGCCGATCGGCCCGCGCTGCTGGGTGCGATCAAGACCAACATCGGGCACACCGAGTCGGCCGCCGGGGTGGCCAGCATGGCCAAGGTGGTGCTCGCCCTGCAGCACGACAAGCTGCCGCCGTCGATCAACTTCGCCGGCCCCAGCCCCTACATCGACTTCGACGCGATGCGGCTGAAGGTCATCACCGAGCCGACCGACTGGCCGCGGTACGGCGGCTACGCGCTGGCCGGGGTGTCCAGCTTCGGCTTCGGCGGGGCCAACGCGCACGTGGTGGTGCGGGAGGTGCTGCCGCGCGACGTGGTGGAGCGTGCGGTCGAGGTGGAGACGACGCCGCAGGCCGCGGTGGTCTCCGCCGGCGGCGAGCTGACCGAAGGCGAAGGACACTCGCTGCGGTTCGACGAGTACGGCGAGATCATCGCCGACGGCGCCGTGCCTGTCGCGGAGTCGGCATACGAGCTGCCCGGTGTCACCGAAGAAGCGCTGGCCCTCAAGGCTGCTGCTCTGGAAGAGCTTGCGGCACAAGAACATTCAGAACCGCTGATCCCGTTGGTGGTGTCGGCGTTCCTGACCTTCCCGCAAGAAGGCGGCGGCGCCGAGCTGGCCGACTGGATGGAAAGCCCCGAGGGGCAGTCGTCGTCGCTGGAGTCGATCGGGCGCGCCCTGTCGCGGCGCAACCACGGCCGCTCCCGCGCGGTGGTGCTGGCGCACAACCACGAAGAAGCCGTCAAGGGTCTGCGTGCGGTCGCCGAGGGCAAGCAGCGACCGAACGTGTTCAGCGTCGACGGCCCGGTAACCAGCGGCCCGGTCTGGGTGATGGCCGGTTTCGGTGCGCAGCACCGCAAGATGGCCAAGAGCCTGTACCTGCGCAACGAGGTTTTCGCCGAGTGGATCGAGAAGGTCGACGCGCTGATCCAGGACGAGCGCGGCTACTCGGTGCTCGAGCTGATCCTGGACGACTCGCACGAGTACGGCATCGAAACCAGCAACGTCACCATCTTCGCGATCCAGATCGCGCTGGGTGAGCTGCTCAAGCACCACGGCGCCAAACCCGCCGCGGTGATCGGCCAGTCACTGGGCGAGCCCGCGTCGGCGTACTTCGCCGGCGGATTGTCGCTGCCGGACGCCACCCGGGTGATCTGCTCGCGCTCGCACCTGATGGGCGAGGGCGAGGCGATGCTGTTCGGCGAGTACATCCGGTTCATGGCGATCGTCGAGTACTCCGCCGACGAACTCAAGACGGTGTTCGGTGACTTCCCCGACCTGGAGGTGTGCGTCTACGCCGCGCCGAGCCAGACCGTGATCGGCGGGCCGCCCGAGCAGATCGACGCGATCGTCGCCCGCGCGGAGTCCGAGGGCAAGTTCGCCCGCAAGCTGCAGACCAAGGGCGCCGGCCACACTTCGCAGATGGATCCGCTGCTCGGCGAGTTCTCCGCCGAACTGCAGGGCATCAAGCCGCTGCGGCCGCAGATCGGGATCTTCTCGACCGTGCACGAAGGCACCTTCGTCAAGCCCGGCAGCGACCCCATCCACGACGTCGAGTACTGGATGAAGGGGATGCGGCACTCGGTCTACTTCACCCACGGCATCCGCAACGCGGTGGACAGCGGCTACACCACATTCCTGGAGCTGGCGCCCAACCCGGTGGCCCTGATGCAGGTCGGCTTGACCACCGCCGACGCGGGTCTGCACGACGCCCAGCTGATCGCGACGCTGGCCCGCAAGCAGGACGAAGTCGAGTCGATGATCTCGACGATGGCCCAGCTCTACGTGTACGGCCACGACCTGGACGTGCGGACGCTGTTCACCCGCGCCAACGGGCCGGACGATTACGCGAACATCCCGCCGACCCGCTTCAAGCGCAAGGAGCACTGGCTCGACGCGCACTTCGCCGGCGACAGCTCGGTGTTGATGCCCGGTAACCACGTCGCGCTGCCCGACGGCCGGCACGTGTGGGAGTACGCCCCCCGGGAGAAGACCGACCTTGCCGCCCTGGTGCGCTCCGCCGCGACGACGGTGCTGCCCGACGCCGTGCTGACCGCCGCCGAGCAGCGCGCGGTACCCGGCCTGGGCGCCCGGCTGGTGACGACCTTGACGCGCCACCCCGGTGGCGCCGCGGTGCAGGTCCACGCCCGCATCGAGGAGTCGTTCACGCTGGTTTACGACGCGCTGGTGACCCGGGGCGGTACCGAAGCGGCGGTGCTGCCGGCCGCCATCGGGGCCGCAACGGCGGTCGCATCCGCGCAGGCCCTACCGGATGTCGCCGCGGCGCCGCCGGAGGCCGATGACGACGCCGAGACGCTGACGGACAGCCTGACCACGCGGTACATGCCGGCCGGAATGGGCCGATGGTCGCCGGAGTCCGGCGAGACTATCGCCGAACGCCTGGGCGCCATCGTCGGTGCGGCGATGGGCTACGAGCCCGAGGACCTGCCGTGGGAGGTGCCGCTGATCGAGCTCGGCCTGGACTCGCTGATGGCGGTGCGGATCAAGAACCGCGTCGAGTACGACTTCGACCTGCCGCCGATCCAGCTGACCGCGGTGCGCGACGCCAACCTGTACAACGTCGAGAAGCTCATCGAGTACGCGATCGAGCACCGCGACGAGGTCGAGGCGCTGCATGAGCACCAGAAGACGCAGACGGCCGAGGACATCGCCCGGATGCAGGCGGAATTGCTGCACGGCAAGGTGCCCGAGACGGCTCCGGCCGAGCCGGCCGCCGCGACCGCCGCGACCGCCGGGACCGAGGCCCCGGTTGAACCCGCCGGACCTGCAGCACCTGCCGTGCCGCCGCCGTCGGACGTGCCGATCCCGCCGCCGCCGACGAACCCCGCCGGACCGGCAGCCAACGGCAGCAACGGCGCCAACGGCGCCAACGGCGCCAACGGCTCCCAGGGCGAGCAGCCCAAGTCGGCGGACCTCAAGGGCGCTGCCGAGGCACTCAACCAAGAGGCCGTCGCCAAGGCGCTGAACTCCGACGTGCCTCCGCGCGACGCGGCCGAGCGCGTCGTCTTCGCCACCTGGGCGATCATCACCGGAAAGTCGGCGGGCGGCATCTTCAACCCGCTGCCCAAGCTGGACGACGAGAAGGCGGCCAGGATGGCGCAACGGCTGTCCGAGCGCGCCGAAGGCCCGATCACCGTCGAAGACGTGCAGAGCTCGCACAACATCGAGGAGCTGGCCGACAAGGTGCGCGGCTACCTGGAGGCCGGGGTGATCGACGGGTTCGTGCGCACCTTGCGCGCGCGTCCCGAAGGCAGCACCAAGCCGCCCGTCTTCGTGTTCCACCCGGCCGGCGGTTCCACGGTGGTCTACGAGCCGCTGCTGGCCCGGCTCCCGGCCGACACCCCGATGTACGGCTTCGAACGAGTCGAGGGGTCGATCGAAGAGCGTGCCGAGCAGTACGTACCGAAGCTGATCGAGATGCAGGGCGACGGGCCCTACATCCTGGTGGGCTGGTCGCTGGGCGGGGTGCTGGCCTACGCCTGCGCGATCGGCCTCAAGCGGCTCGGCAAGGACGTCCGATTCGTCGGCCTGATCGACGCGGTGCGCGCCGGTGAGGAAATCCCGCAGACCAAGGAAGAGGTCCGCAAACGCTGGGACCGCTACGCCAAGTTCGCCGAGAAGACATTCAACGTTACCGTGCCGGCGATCCCCTACGAGCAGCTCGAGGAGCTCGACGACGAGGGTCAGGTCCGGTTCGTGCTCGACGCGGTCAGTCAGAGCGGGGTGCAGATCCCGGCCGGCATCATCGAGCACCAGCGCACGTCGTACCTGGACAACCGGGCGATCGACACCGCTGAGATCCAGCCGTTCGATGGGCATGTCACGCTCTACATGGCCGATCGCTACCATGACGACGCGATCATGTTCGAGCCGCGGTATGCCATCCGCAAACCGGACGGCGGCTGGGGCGAGTACGTTTCCGACCTCGAGGTCGTGCCGATCGGTGGCGAGCACATCCAGGCCATCGACGAGCCGATCATCGCCAAGGTCGGCGAACACATGAGCCGCGCCTTGGAGAACATCGACGCCGCACGGACGAGTTAGGTAGCCAAGTGACCGAAGCAGGCCCGGCCCCCGTCATCCATTCCACCGCGGAGAAGCTGGCCGAGCTTCGCGAACGCCTGGAGCTGGCCAAGGAGCCCGGGGGCGAGAAGGCCGCCGCCAAGCGCGCGAAGAAGGGCATTCCGAGCGCCCGCGCCCGAGTGCACTCGCTGCTGGACCCCGGCACCTTCTTCGAGATCGGTGCGCTGTGCAAGACCCCGGGCGACCCGAACGCGCTGTACGGCGACGGCGTGGTCACCGGCCACGGCCTGATCGACGGGCGCCCGGTCGGGGTGTTCTCGCACGACCAGACCGTGTTCCAGGGCACCGTCGGGGAGATGTTCGGCCGCAAGGTCGCGCGCCTGATGGAGTGGTGCGCAATGGTCGGTTGCCCGATCATCGGTATCCAGGACTCGGGTGGCGCCCGGATCCAGGACGCGGTCACCTCGCTGGCGTGGTACGCCGAGTTGGGCCAGCGTCATGAGGCGTTGTCCGGCGTGGTGCCGCAGATCTCCCTGATCTTCGGCAAATGCGCTGGGGGAGCAGTGTATTCGCCGATCCAGGACGATCTGCTGATCTCGGTGCGCGACCAGGGCTACTTCTTCGTGACGGGGCCTGACGTGATCCGGGAGGTCACCGGCGAGGACGTCACCCTCGACGAGCTCGGCGGCTCGGACACTCAGGCCCGCTACGGCAACATCCACCAGGTCGTCAACTCCGAGGCCGAGGCGTTCCAGTACGTGCGGGACTTCCTGTCGTTCCTGCCGTCGAACTGCTTCGACAATCCGCCGGTGATCAACCCCGGACTGGAACCGGAGGTCACCTCGACCGACCTCGAGCTCGACGCGATCGTGCCGGACTCGGACAACATGGCCTACGACATGCACGAGATCCTGTTGCGGATATTCGACGACGGGGACTTCCTGGATGTCGCCGCGCAGCACGGGCCGGCCATCATCACCGGGTTCGCCCGGGTGGACGGGCGCCCGATCGGTGTGATCGCCAACCAGCCCATGCACTTGTCCGGCGCGATCGACAACGAGGCTTCGGACAAGGCAGCACGCTTTATCAGATTCTGCGATTCGTTCCAGCTGCCGCTGGTGTTCGTGGTGGACACCCCGGGGTTCCTGCCGGGCGCCGAGGAGGAGAAGCGCGGCATCATCAAGCGCGGCGGCCGGTTCCTGTACTCCGTGGTGGAGGCCGACGTACCGAAGGTGACCATCACGATCCGCAAGTCCTACGGCGGCGCGTACGCGGTGATGGGCTCGCGCCAGCTCACCGCCGACTTCAACTACGCGTGGCCCACTGCGCGCATCGCGGTGATCGGGGCCGAGGGGGCCGCGCAGCTGCTGATGAAGCGCTTCCCCGACCCCACCACGCCCGAGGCGCAGCAGATCAAGAAGGACTTCATCGAGGGCTACAACCTCAACATGGCGATCCCGTGGACCGCCGCCGAGCGCGGATTCATCGACGCGGTGATCGACCCGCACCAGACGCGGTTGCTGCTGCGCCGGTCGCTGCACCTGCTGCGTGACAAGCAGAACTGGGCCCGGCTGGCGCGTAAGCATGGCCTGATCCCGATCTAGCCCCTGCGTCTTCCGCTTCTTCCGCCTTCCGCGAGTGTGAATTAGGCTGCGCGACACGCCGATTGAGCGCCGTGCCGGGCACAGTCGGGCGGGGTTACTGGAGCAGCGCGCCGTCGGCGAGTTCGTCGAACCGCTCCAGCGCTTCGTCGTCGTGGGCGTCGATCCCGCGCAACCGCCCCCGGTCGGCGAGGTAGCGCTGCGCATACAGCCGCGCCACCAGCGCCTTGCGCTCGTCGCCGCGGACGTCGCGCTCCCAGGCTGCCTGCTCGGTGAGCAGCGCGCCGGCGTACACGTCGCCCATGAACTGGGCCAGCGGGAACAGCCGTGCTTCGGCCACTCCGTCGTCCAGCTTCTCCCAGGCGGTCACGGCCGCGTCCAGATCGTCGATCCGCTCGGCGACCAGACCGGTGGTGGTGTCGTCGTCGGAAACCGACACCGCATCGCGGAGCCGGGCCAGCAGCGTCTCGTGTGCACGGACCTTCTCGATACCTCGCCGCACGTCCAGGCACAGGATGTTGTCCGGGCCCTCCCAGATGGTATTGACCTGCGCATCACGCAACAGCCTTGCCACCGGCCAGGTTTCGATATACCCGTTCCCACCGTGAATCTCGATCGCGTCAGAGGCAGCAGTAATGCCCAGCCGGGCCACCCGCAGCTTGGTGACCGGCACCGCGATGCGCTGGCGCAGGTTGCGCGGCTGGCGATGGTTGAGAGCGCCGGTGCCGTCGAACACCAGTGCTTGGGCCGCTTCGACGTCGACGATCATCTCGGCCAGCTTGCGGCGGATCAGCGGCTTGTCGATCAGCGGACCGCCGAACGCCTGGCGCTGTCGGGCGTAGCACAGCGATTCGACCAGAGCCCGGCGCGCGTTGCCGAGCGCGAACAGCGCGATTCCAAGTCGTGCGGCGTTGGTCAGTTCCATCATCCGGCCCAGGCCCTTGCCGTCGGACGGGCCCGCGTCCGCCGAGGGCTCCTCGGACAGCAGGAAGGCTTCGGCGTCGGCGAACTCCACCTCGCCCGACGCCACCGAGCGGGTGCCAAGTTTGTCCTTGAGCCGGCGCACCCGCACCCCGTTGCGGGTGCCGTCCCGGCGAGTCCGCAGCACCAGGAAGTTGGCGACGCCCCGGCTGGAATCCGGGGGCGCCTTCGGGTTTGGCCAACACCACGAACGCCTCGCCGGCGCAGTTGGAGGCGAACCACTTGAAGCCGTTGAGCAGCCACGAGTCGCCGTTGGGCGTGGCCGTCGTCTCCAGCGCACCCAGATCCGAGCCGCCGGTGCGCTCGGTGAGCAGCTGGGCGGTCTCGCCCGCCCACTCCCCCGGACTCGAACTTGGCCAGCACATGCTCCCGCACGTCCGGCGGTGCGTAGGCGGCCACCAGCGACTGCACCATGCCGCCGCCGGTACCCAGCGCGCAGGCCATCCCGATGTCGGCCTCGTCCAGCAGGTAGTTGGCCGCGAACAGCGCCAGCGTCGAACGAAAACCCGCGTCCCGCATCGCGGTGCGCAACGTCTGCTGCGCATCGAGCACCGCGCGCTTTGACTGGATGAACGACTCCGGCAACACGACGCGGCTGACGTCGTGGCCCCACCGGTCGTAGCGTTCCAGCCGGGGCGGGTTGCGGTCGGTCTCGTCGGCCCAGCGGGTGACCGGACCGCCCATCAGCGCGCCGATGTCGGCCAGGTGTGGCTCCGCGACGGCCAACTCGTCGGGCTGCAAATAGTAGGCCATGGTGAACTGCAGCGTGGGGTCGCTCAGGTACCAGTTGAGACCCGTTGCGCCGCTGTAGTTTTCGGTTCGGTAGCGCTGCGACTTGTCCGGCGTCGAGAACGGTAGCCGATCCACGGACTCGGGGGCGTACTCCGTCATGGACCTGACGCTACGCCGGATCGTTTCGGCTTATACGGGCGCCAAGTATTCGGTGGAGTAGAACTCGGCTGGGGCGTTGTTGTGCGGGTTGGGCGACTCGACCACGACCCAGGCGCCGGTCGCGCCCTGCCGAATCGGCGCTTGCAGGGTGACGTCCAGCTGGCCGCTCCCATCGGTGTCCGCACCGGTGAATGTGCTGCCCGGGGCGCCGGGACCGCAGCTCGCCGACGACGGCAACGGTTCCTGGATCAGGCCGACGTCGAAGTGGTGGCCGGGTTCGCCGGCGACGACCAGTTGGACGTGGGCGGCGATGCTCGATCCGGTACTGGTGAACTGGGCGGTGCCGTGACCCATGTTGGGATGCGGCACCTCCACGGAGGTCTGGACTCGGCTGAAGTCGCAGTTTCGGAGCGCGGCGTAGATCGGTATCGTTCCGGTGGCGCCGGCCGCGCCCGTTCCGAGGAGCAGCGTCGAAGCGGTGAGCACGGTGATTGTCGCTGCCGGTATTCCCAGATGAATCGCACGCATTGGCCTACCCATCTCTGATTGCGCACTGATGGCGATTCTTCTATTGACCCGATTCGAAGAAACCAAACATTCGGTTCCCGTCCGCATTGACCGTTTGTTCGGTTAAGTACCAATTTGATCTTGATTGCGTTCCGATGCGGGATTACGAATTCAAGTGGACGTCAATATCCGGCCATCGGCCTCGACCTGTTCGACGTCGCGAAAAGCGCTGTTGAGCGGGAGCTTTCGGCACAACTGGCGCCGCTTTTACGCGTCACCTGTTCTCCGAGAGCACCAAATAATCGGTCAGCGCGTTGCCAATGGCCGCCGCGCCCAATGCGGTCGGATGCAGTGGCACCGCACGATTCCTGGTGGCATAGCCCTCCACATATCGCTCCGCGGGCGGTGCGCACATGTCGTGGTCCCGCGACATCGCACGGGTGTCGAAGAATTCGACGCCCTTTTGCGTCGCGAGCTGCCGTTGCCGATCGTCGAGCTCATCGATCTTCGCCTGCAGATAATTGGCGTCGGCCGGCAGGATCGGCTGCTCGGGGTAACAGCCGTCGGTCCGTAAGAACAGCCCGTATCCCACCACGATGATTCGGGCGTGCGGCGCCCGCGCGCGGACCTCGTCGAGCATCGCGGCCCATACCGGCGCCTGCTCGGAGATCAGCCGGGAGACGCTGTCGACCTGATCGACGACGAGTTTTTCGCTGCAGGGCCTCGGATTCGAGCCTTTGACCTCGCAGGATTCGGCGTCGGCGGCCAGTCCGACGTCATTGGCGCCGACTGTGATCGTGATCAGTTCCGTGGTTGCGTCGAGCGCGTCGAGTTGTCGCGGCACCAGGCCGTCGCCAGTCTGCTGAGCGCGACTGTAGATGTCGTCGGTGGTCGCGCCGCTGCAGGTCACGTCGCGGAATGTGGTGGCCGCCAGGCGCCGCGCCAGTATGGCCGGATAGTTGTTGGTCGATTTGTGGCAATTTCTGGGCGCGGCCCGCTCCGGCACGCCAGGCGCGGCCGCGAAGGAATCACCCATCGCGACGTACCGCGGTCGCGACGCCGATCCGGGCCCCGCCGGCGGCGCCGCCGCGCATCCGACGCACACGCACCCCACCAGCATGGCGATGCCCAGCCGCGTCGAGACCATGCAGCTCAGTGTTTCATCCGGGCACCCAGCGCCGCCTGATGTAATGGCCAGGTGCCCAACGGGATATCGAGGCGACGATTCGGAATGCTGGCCGGTGGCGCCTTGGCGGCAACGGCGGTGCCGTGCAGTTCGACCGACCACAAACCGGCGCCCAATGCACCCTCGCCGCCGCCCCCGCCCGGCAACAACGCGGTGTCAGCGCAGTCGTTGGGCTACACCGTCAACGTCGACAAACCCGGCGGCGCACCCGGCTACGTGTTCTTCGTCTCCGGCACCTCGGCGGCCAATCCCACCGCAGGCGGCGGCGTCTCGGTCCTGGTGATCGCCGACAAGGCCGGCCGGGTGGTGTGGCAGCGCGAACTGCCGCCCGGCCAGGTCGGCGGCAACCTACGCGTGCAGACCTATCAGGGCAGGCCGGTGCTCACCTGGTGGCAGGGCCTGCGGATGGGCAGCCACGGCATCGGCTTCAACTGCATCGCCGACCAGCACTACAACGTGCTCACCACCCTGACTCCCGGCGGCGACCTGTCCTCGGACATCCACGAGTTCCGGCTCACCCCCGATGGGCACGCCCTAATCACCGCCTACCAGGAGGTGACAACCGACCTCACCGCTGTCGGCGGCCCCAAAGACGGCCGGATCTTCAACTGTATCGCCACAGTGGTCGACGTGGCGACGCGCAAAACACTGTTCCAGTGGGATGCGCTCAGCCATGTGCCGGTGGCGGACTCGCCGGAGAAGCACGCCCCGGGCGAGGTGTTCGACCCGTACCACATGAACTCGATCGCGCTGGACCCCGCGGGCAACTTGCTGATCAGCCTGCGGGCGGTGTCCACGGTGTTCAACATCGACCCGCGCAGCGGCGCGATCAACTGGCAGCTGGGCGGCAAGCACTCGACATTCGAGCTCGGCGACGGTGTCGAGTTCGCGTTCCAGCACGACGCCGAGATGCCGGACCCCACCACGCTGACGGTGTTCGACAACCATTTCGAAGGCAGCCGTGCCCAACCCGGCGGCGGATCCGTCCCCACCCGGCTGAAATGGATCCGACTGGATTTCGCCGCCCGCACCGCCACCCTGGTGCGCGCGCAGCCACACCCCGGCAACCTGAGCGCGGGCGCGATGGGCAACCTGCAGCAACTTCCCGGCGGCACCGCGTTTTCCGGCTGGGGCACCGCCGGGCACATCGCCGAATTCGCCGCCGACGGCGACATGCTCTACGACGCCACCCTGACCGACGGCACCTATCGCGCGTTCCTCGACGAATGGACGGGCGACCCGGTGTTGCCGCCGCAACTAATGTTCACCGACAACGGCATTCGCGCCAGCTGGAACGGCGCCACCACGGTGGCCCGGTGGCGGCTGCTGCACGGCACGCTGAGCAACGCGATGACGGAGGTGGCCACTGTCGACTGGTCGGGCTATGACACGCCAATTCCGTTGCGGGACAAGCCGGACGGGTACTACCAAGTGCAGGCGCTGGACGGCGGCGGCGCCGTGCTGAACCAGACGCCGCCGCTGCCGCGGCCCCGCTAGCGGCCGCCGCTCATCGAACTGAATTGAAGGAGCTTGCCGTGCATGCTGCCGTTGTCACCAGCTTCGATGCCCCGCCGGGCTACCTCGAGGTGCCCGACCCCGTGCCCAAGCGCGACGGCGAAATAGTCGTCGACGTCGTCGCAGCGGGGCTGCACCAGCTGGTCCGCGCCAAAGCGGCCGGCCTGCACTACAGCAGCACCGCGGTGCTGCCGCAGGTGGCCGGCGCCGACGGTGTCGCGCGGATGCCGGACGGCTCGCTGCGCTATTTCGTGGCCGACGGGGCGATGGCCCAGCGGGCGGTGATCGACCCGCGCCGCAGCTTCGAACTGCCCGCCGGCGCCGACGCCGTCCAGGTCGCGGCCGCGACGAACCCGGCCATGTCGGCATGGATGGCGCTGCGCCGACGCAGCGCCTTCGCCGCCGGGAACAGCGTGTTGGTGCTCGGCGCCACCGGGTCCTCGGGCCTGATGGCCGTGCAGGTCGCCAAGCTGCTGGGTGCGAGCCGGGTGGTCGGGGCGGGCCGCAACCCGGACCGGCTCGCCGAGGCCGCCCGGCTGGGCGCCGACGCCACCATTGCGCTCGGCGCCGAACGGTCCGCCGCCGACATCGCCGCCGCCGCGGACTCCGTCGACGTCGTGCTGGACTACCTGTGGGGAGAGGTCGCCGCGCAGGTCATGACCGCGCTTGCCGTCCACCGAGCCGACCCCGACCAGCCGCTGCGGTGGGTCCAGATCGGCGGGATGGCCGGCACCGAGGCCGCCGTTGCGGCGGCAGTGCTGCGCAAGCGGCCGTTTGAGATTGTCGGCAGCGGGTTCGGCTCCATACCGGACGCCGATTTCCTAGCGGAGTTGCCCGAGCTGATCACGCCGGTCTGCTCCGGTGCGTTGCAGATCGCGGCCCGCCCCGTCCCACTCAGCGAGGTTGAGCGGAACTGGGCCGACACCGGCGCCGGCCCGCGGACCGTGTTCCTGCCTAGGGCTTGATGCGGATCTGCCCCGGTGACCAGAGTCCGCTGCGAGTGGCCTCGCCCAGATCCAGCCGGGCGGGCGGGGCGTCGACCAGCGTGTCGAACTTGCGCAGCGACCCCCAATCCCGCGCCCAGTCCCGCGACAGGTACGTGGCCATCACGTGCGCACGCAGCAGCAGGTCGGTGATCCCGAGCAGGCCGCCGTTGACGCCGTCCTCCCAAGTGTCGGTGTCCAGCTTCTTGGCCGAGTAGTCCGGTGTGATGCGGAACCGCGGGATCTCGGTGACGCCGTTGGTGTGCAGCATCGGCCGCTGGCACGGGAAGGCCAGCCCGACCGCCCAGTCCAGCAGCACCGGCTGAGTGGACCCGACGTACTCCTGCAGCGACCGCAGTTCGGGCACCCGCGGCGGGGTGATCGCGATCCAGTCCTCCGGCGTCAGCGACAAGTCTTCGGCCACCACCCGCACGGCGACGGCGTCGGCCGGCATCTTGTCGCGAGCGAACCGTAGGTTGCGCCACGCCTTGGGCTGTTCCCCGTACAGGTCGTCGGGGATCAAGCGCCCGGCGGGCACCAGCGGACCGGCGCCGGGCCGGGCGTACTCCAATACCACCGTCTGGCCGGTGGTGTAGTGGTGCAGCACGCTGTTGCCGGTGATCTTGCCCGCCGCGGTGATCACCACCAGCGGATGCCCGTCGTCGGCCTTGGGCAGCGTGTACCAGGCCGAGGCCAGCCGGCTCTGTTGCTGGGCGCCGGTGGTGTAGGTGCCGGCCAGCGGCACCCGCGCCGGGTCGAGCTGATACGGCAGCGGCACCGTCGATCCGTTGACGCCAGGGGCTTTCAGCTTGGTCGGCGCATCCCAGTCGTAGTCGGTGCCGGGCTGGTTCGGCTTCATCACCATCGCCTCGGCGACGGTGTGCTCCGGCACCCCGTTCGGGGAGAAGCCGACCGGGTTGGACCCGCCCAGCGGACCGAGCGGACCGTAGTCGCCCGGCAGTGGCGCCATGAAGCCGTCGTTGGGGTCCGGCTCGACCAGCACGTCGTCGGCCAGGCCGCAGCCGCCGGTGAACGCCCGCAGGTTCGACCAGCCATTGGAGTAGGTGGGGTACTGCCGCACGATGCCGATCCCCATCGAGGCGACGAAAACCAGCGCCATGAACCCGGCCGCCAGCGCCACCGGCGCCGTGGTGAGCCAGGTGGTGATCCGCCCCTCCCCGCTGCCGCGCGGGGCGAAGTGCAGCCACGCGGCGTACACCGCAGCCAGCGTGAACAGCACGAAAAACATTGTGCTGACCGTGATTCCGGCGATCTTGGGCATCGTGCTGTTGAACGGCACCCCGTAGCTGGACACGTACCACCAGCCGTTGGTGGTGGCGAAGCACAGGGCCACCACAAACAACACCGCCGCCAGGAAAGCCATCCGGTTGCGCGACCAGCGCAGCACCGCCGGCGACACCAGCACCGTGGTCAACGCGGCCATCGCGGCGCCCACCGCGGCGAACAGGCCGAAGTGGTGCACCCACTTGGTGGGGGCGAACATCAGGAAGAACATGGTGCCGAATATGACGCCCATCAGCCGCCACGCGGGCCCGCGGGCCACGCCGGGAATCCGCTTGCGCCGCAACATGATGAACACCCCGGTGAAAAGGCACAACGCGGCGATCAAGAATCCGAACCGGCGCGACAGCGATCCGTCGACGGTGGGTAGGAACAGGTAGTAGTAGCGCAGGTTCTCGGTGTACCAGGCCTGGCTGGGCCCGATCTTGCTGCGAACTCTGGTGGCCTCCAACACCGTCGACAACGTCTGGTCGGCGAACACCACGGTCAGGATCACCGTGCCGGCGGCCAGCAACGGCGACAGCAGCGGCAGCGTGCCGCCGACCATGCGACGGCGTTTGACCAGGATCCGCAGGATCGGGCGGCCACCGGCCACCAGCGCGGCCACCGCGATCAGGCCGGTCGGCTGCACACCCAGGGTGAACGCCGCGGTGATGATGGCCAGCGCCGCCGGCGTCAGGCGGCTGTAGCGCATCGACCGCTCGATCAGCACGTAGGTCACCAGCGAGCCGAGCGCGATGATCCCCTCGGGCCGCAGCCCGTTGTTGAACGGCATCCACGCGGTCAGCAGCACCATCGCCGCGGCCCAGTTGGCGGGCTTGCTGGCCGTCACTGCGGGGCCGAGTCGGGGCAGCACCTCCCGCGACAGCAGCAACCAGCACACCAGCCCGGCGAACAGGTCGGGCAGCCGCATCCAGATGCTGGCGTCGCTGACGTGGGTCATCAGGGCCAGCAGGTTGTAGTACCAGCCGAACGGGTCCTCGGGACTGCCGAACCAGCGGAAGTAGTTGGACATGTAGCCGGCGTGGTCGGCCACCCGCGCCATGCCCAGGATGTAGCCGTCGTCCGACGAGTTGGCCCCGATCACGTGCCAGAGCAGGAACGCGACGATCATCACGCCGTCCAGCAGGGTGAATTTGCGCCAGTTGGCCGGGATCCAGCGCCGCATCCGGTGACCGTCGAGCTGGTCGAGCCGCCACAGCGCGATCAGGGCGATGGCGGTGGACACGATCGCGCCGACCATGGCCAGCAGCTTCAGCGTGGTCGGGGTGGTGGAGAAGCGGGTGTCTACGGTCGCCGAGAGCTTGAGCTGGGGCGGTGCGGGCCCGGTGAGGTCGGTGAACACCCCGACGATCTGCGGGCGCAGGTTGGGGTCGGGGAAGCCGCTGCGTAGCGGGGCGCCACGGGGGTCCTTGAGCCCGACGAATTCGGCGAAGGTGCCGGCATGGGTGGAGGTGACGTCGATGCGTTCGCAGTTCGGGGAGCGCATCAGTTCACGCGGCACCGACAGGATCACCACGTTGCGGTCGGTGACGTCGACGCGCTTGGCGCTGACGACGACGAACAGCGCGTTGAGGTTGGCGTCCTTGCCTTGCTTGGGTGCGGTGCCCAAGATGACGCCGCCGTCGGCGGGCATGTCCCGTTCGATGCTGCACGGCACCGACGCCTTGAAGTCCACCGGTGTCAGTGAGATCAGCGGCGAGGTCACGCTGTTCAGCTGGCCGTTCTGCGGCCAGTTCAGCATGGCGGTGGTCTGCACGACCGGCAGCAGCGGCGTGGCGACAGACAGCAGGAATCCGACCAGCCCAGCGATGGTGGCGACCCACCTCGTTGCGCGAGTAGACGCAAAGGCCCCCGGATCAGCGCCATCTAGGGGCCTTTTGCGACTGCTCGCGCCGGAAACCGCGCCGGTGTCCTCGCTGGTCGTCATGGCAGCGCCCGGATCGGTCCTTGCCGGCTCCAGCCGGGCACGGTCACCACGCCTTGGTTCACGGTTGCCTCCGGCGCTTTGTCGGCCGGCACCAGCCGGTGGTACTGCTCGACCGAACCCCAGTCGCGATACCAGTCGCCCGACAGGTACGTCGAGATCGTCGACGTCCACAGCAGGGCCTGGGTGAACATGAACGGCCCACCGGTGCCCGCCGACTGCCACAGGTTCGACGACACCGCGGTCTGCTTGTGGTCGGGCAGGATCCGGTACTGCGGCAGTTCGGCGATGCCGAGATGCTCGGTGAACGGCCGCTGGCACGGGAAGTTCGCGGCGGTCGCGATGTCCATCAGGACCGGGTTCTGCGACCCGATCAGCTGCTGCAGCGGCTCGAGCTCCGGTACCCGCGGCGGGGTGAAGGCGAACCACTGCTCGGAGCTCAGGTTCGGGTCGTAGGCGACGATGCGGGCCACGTTGGCCTCCGGCGGGGCCCACAGGAACGGGAACCGCAGGTTGCGCCACGCGGGTTGCGGACCGAGGTCGATCGGGAACACCTCGCCGAGCGGCGCAATGCTGCCGTCGGGTTTGGCCACACCCCACTGCAGTTTCAGCGACTGGCCGTACATGAAGTCGCCGTCCTCCTTGTAGGACCAGATGGCGCCCGCGGCCGAGACCACCACCAGCGGCCGGTCCGGTCGCCGCGGCGGCAACTGGTACCAGGCCGAGGTGGCCCGCGCGGCCAGGGCGTTCTCGCCGTAGCTGCCCATCACCGGTGTGCGGGCGGGGTCCAGCCCGAACGGCAGCGCCGCGTGCGAGCCGTTCACACCGACCGGGCCTTTGCCACCGGCGGTTCCGGCGGAGTCGGTGATGGCGGCGTTGGGCTTGTTGGGGGAGGCGTCTGAGTTGACCACGCCGGGTTTGCTGATGACGGGATCGGACTGCAGGTTCTCCCCGACGCCCTCGGGCTTGAAGCCGACCGGGTTGACGCCGCCGAGCGGGCCGTCCGGGCCGAACTGCTGACCCGGAACCGGTTGCAGCATCCCGGCATTGGAGTCGGGTTCGGCCAGCACGTCGTCGGCCATCGCGCAGCTGTTGGGTGACAGGCCGGATTCGATGGCGCGCAGGTTGGCCTTGCCCGTGGTGTACAGCGGGTAGCGGAACACCGCGCCCTTGGCCATCGAGCCGACCTCGCCCAGCACCATGATCACCGCCACCACCAGCAGGGGGGTGGAGGCCAGTACCCGGTTGCGCCGGTTGTTCTTGACCTCGGTGTGGCCGGCGTAGTCCATCCGGAAGTGGTACCAGGCGGCCAGAAGTCCGGTGAGGATCGACAGCATCAGGAACATCGACGTCACCGGGTGGCTGGCGACCACGGGCTGGATGTCGTACCAGGGGACACCGTAGTTGCCGACGTAGAACCAGCCGTTGATCCCGGAGGTGGCCCAGGCCAGCACGAACAGCAGCGCGGTGACGTAGAGCGCCAGGTTGCGTCGGCTGTGCAGGCCGATCCGGGCCACGCTGAAGCCGGTGACCGCGCCCAGCGCACCGGCCAGTCCGGCGAAGATGCCGAATTGGATCGCCCACTTGGTCGGGGTGAACGTCAGCAGCAGCAGGCCGATCGCGGTGGTACCGATCAGCCGCCAGGCCGGCCCGGTGGCCAGTCCGGGCACCCGGCCGCGGCGCAGCAGCACGAACAGCATCCCGAACATGCACAACAGCAGGATCAGCGCGGCGAACCGGCGCGCCATCGAGCCGTCGGCGTTGCTCTCCACGGTGAGGAAGTAGTAGCGCAGGAAATCCTGGTACCAGGCGATGGTCGGGCCGACCGTGTACTTGATGCGGGCCGATTCGGCGACGGTGGCCAGGGTCTGGGAGCGGAACACCACCACGAAGATGAGCGATCCCGACGCCGCCAGTACCGCGAGCGGCGCGAGCACCCCGTCGGTGGGGCGCCGGCGCCGGATCGTCTGGGCGATGGCGCGCGCGCCGGTCAGCAGCGGCGCGACCGCGATCAGTCCTTGCGGGGCCAGCGTCACGGTGAACACGGCGACGATGATGGCGACCGCCGCGGCGGCCAGCCTGGCCAGCGCGATCGAGCGCTCCACCATCATCCAGGTGGCCAGCACGCCCAGCGCGATCAGCGGTTCGGGACGCAGACCGTTGTTGAACGGCAGCCAGGCGGCCACGAACACCGCGCCCGCCGTCCACACCGCGACGCGGTTGGCCGCCAGGCCATTGACTCCCGGACCCAGCCGGCGCAGTACGCAGCGGCTGATGATCAGCCAGCACGCGATCCCGGCCAGGGTGGCGGGCAGCCGCATCCATACGCCGGCCGTGCTCACCGCGGCCATCTTGGCCAGCACGCTCAGGTACCAGTCGAAGGGTGCGTCCGTAGTGCCGAAGTAGCGGTAGTAGTTGGCGACGTATCCGGCTTTGGGTGCGACCCGGGCGATGGTCAGGTTGTAGCCGTCGTCGGAGGAGATGGCGCCGATGACGTGCCAGCCCAGCAGCGTCGCGATCACTCCGGCATCGGCGAGCCAGGTGGCCAGGCCGACCCGCCAGATCCTGGATCGGTGCAGCCGGGGACGGTAGCGGGCCAGCCAGGCGATGGGCGATCGCCAGTTGCGCACTTGTTCGCCGCGGCTCAGCCGGTCCAGCGCTCCCAGCGCGCCGATGGCCACCAGGATCGCCAGTACGCCCAGGCCCATCGCGAGGGTCTTGAGGGTGGTGGGCGCGAGGATGAACCGGGTGTCGACGTCGACCCGTGCCGACAGCCCGGGCTGGGCGCGCACCTTCAGGTCGGTGAAGATGCCGCCGACCTGCGGCTTTTTCTCGGGCGAGAGCTTGCCGGCGGCGTTGGGGATGCCTTCGAAGTCCGCGCCGGCGCCACCCGCGTCGGCCCAGACGTGCAGCCGTTGGCAGGTGCCGGCTGCGATCGCGGCACGGGGTGCGGCCGCCGCCACTGTGTCGCGGAACGCGACGACCACGCTGTCCTTGTTCGCCCTGACGAACAGGCCGTGCTTGCCGGTTTCGAAGCCGTCGGTGGGCAGGGTGGACAGCACCAGGCCGCCGTCGGCGGGCAGGGTCGCGATCGCCGAGCACGGCAGGGAGATGTCCAGCGACCGCGGTGCCCCGGACACCAGTGGCGCGGTGATCTGGCTGATGTTGCCGTCCGCGTCGGCGCCCTGCGGCCAGAAGATGGTTGCGGTGGTCTGGCGCACCGGGAGCAGCGGGACCAGCAGGCACAACAGCAGGCCGGCGATCCCGGACACGACGGCTAGTAAGCGGGCGACCCGGTGGGATCGCTCATTACCGTCGGGGGACACGAGGCTCGATCGTAGGCGACGGGGTTAAGTCCGTTGAGGATGCGGGGCCGCGTAGCGGGCGCGAGGACGAGGCGGACAATTCGGGTTAAGTCCGTTGAGGATGCGGGGCCGCGTAGCGGGCGCGAGGACGAGGCGGACAATTCGGGTTAAGTCCGTTGAGGATGCGGGGCCGCGTAGCGGGCGCGAGGACGAGACGGGGTACGCATCCGGCACTCGATTGCCGAATATCGGGACAGCTTCGGGATGTCCGTCGGTAGAGACCAGTAGATGATCGACGATGACTGCCGTTGACGTGCAATTATCATTCGACATCCGGTGGTTGTCGTCCGGATGAATTCAACAGCACCGTGGGGGCCGATGTGGGCAGGAGCGAATATCGTTTCGCGACGCAGGCGCTGCGCGAAGGACGCTTGGTGCGCGCGTTCGGCGCGGTCGCCGCGGCGTGCTGCTTCGGTTTGACGGCGCTGCTTATCGCGGTCCAGTTTCACCCGAGCGGCCCGGCGGGGCCAGTGGCCCGCTGGGTCCAGATCGGAATCGCCTGCACCGGCGTCATCTACGGAATGGTGTGGTTGCTCGGCCCATGGCCGAGGTACCGCTACGCGCTGGCCTTCGTCGTGTGGGGAGATGTCGGCATCGCCGCGACTGCCGCGACGATGGCGACGCCGGACTCGCGACTGTGCGCGACGTTGTATCTGGGCCTGGTCGGTGTGTTCGCCGCCTTCCTGCTGGGCGCGGAAACGATCTCCTGGCACTGCGCGTTCGGCGCCTTGGTGATCGTGGGCATCACCGCGTGGGCGGTGCTGGTCGACCACGCCAGTGCGTTCGGTTTGTTCATCTATTTCATGCCCGCGCTGACCTGGGTGGTCGCCGTGCCGCTGGCGGGCCTGGCGCTGATCGAAGGTGGTCGGCGCGCGATCCGGCGAACCGCCCGCTCCGCGCACTACGACCCGTTGACCAGGCTGCGCAACCGGCGCGGACTGAACGCCTCATTCGAGGTCGCGATCCGGCGGCAGCGGCCAGGCACTACCGTGGTCATCGCGGTGTGCGACATCGACCGGTTCAAGATGCTCAACGATGTCCACGGGCATCCGGTCGGCGATGCCGCCCTGATCGCGATGGCAGTCAAGCTACGGGCGATCGCGTGCCCCGAGGAGATCACCGCGCGCATCGGTGGCGACGAACTGGTGCTGGTGGTCTTTCGCAACGAGACGAACGGCTCAGGCGACCTGCTGAACCGACTGTCGGCGTTGACGTTCACCCGCATCGACACGGTCACGTTGACTGCGAGCATCGGCGTCGCTTCGCACTCCGTCGACGACCCGTACTTCTCCCTCGACGACCTGCTGCGGCAAGCCGATGCTGCTATGTACGAGGCGAAGCGGGCTGGCGGTGCAAACCTCAAAGTTCACCAACGCCACCGTTCGGAATCGACGGGCACCCCGGACAACGCGATGGCGTGATACGCGCTCAGCTCTTGCGCAGCGGCGCCGGATTCCACAGTCCGCTGCGGGTCACCGTGCCCAGCTCCAGTCGGGCCGGCACCGCGTCGGGGTAGTAGGGCGTAAAGCGTTGCAGCGCACCCCAATCCCGAGACCAATCGTCCTTCAGGTAGCTGGCCACCGTGGTCGCGTGCACCAGCAGTTCGGTGATGCCCAGCGGCCCGCCGCCGAGGTTGTCCATCACCGGTGAGTTGGCCTCGGCGCCGAAGCGGTCCGGCAGGATGCGCCACTTGGGCGGCTCGACCACACCGTTCTGATGGCCGAACGGGCGCTGACAGGGGAACGCCAGCCCCACCAGCCAATCGAGAAAGACGGGATCCTTGGAGCCCACCACGTCCTGCAAGGTCCGCAGTTTGGGAATCCGCGGCGGCGTCAGGCCGATCCAGTGCTGCGGCGCCAGGTCGTTGTCGTCGGCCACCAATCGGATCTGCGTCGCCGTGTCGGGGATCGCGGACAACGCAACCCGCAGGTTGCGCCACGCCGGGGATGCTCCGACGTCGGCGAACGACATTGCGCCGCTGTGTTTTCCGGCTGCCGCCTCGTCGTCGGTGGCCCACTGCACCTGGACCTCCCGCGCGTCGAACCGGCCGGCCGCGGTGACCACCAACAACGGTGTGTTCTTCCGCTCACCACTCGCGGGCAACCGGTACCAGCCGGACCGCAACATCGCCGGCACCTGGATGCCCGATCGCCAGCTCCCCAGCACCGGCACCCGAGCCGGATCCAGGTTGAACGGCAACCGGGCGCGCGAGCCGTTGATTCCGGGCGCAGCGGTGGTACCGCCTTCGGTGCCGGCCTCGGTGCCGGTGATCATTCCGTCGTCGTTGACGAAGCTGCGGTCACCGGGGCGCTCCATCACCGGGTCGGCGGACACGTCGGCGGGAATCCCGTTGGGCGTGAACGCTTCCGACAGTCCCGCACCCAGGGCCTCGCCCACCGGGGCGGACACCGGCGCCAGCATGCCCGCGTCGGGGTCAAGCTCGACCAGCACGTCCTCGGCCAGCCCGCAGGTCTTGCCGGTGAGCGCCTGTAGGTTGGACCGGCCCACCGACCACGCCGGGTATTGGGAGATCATCGCCATCGTCAGCGACGCGACCTCCATCAGCACCAGCAGCCAGGTGGCGATTGCCAACGGCGACTGCAGAATCCGGGTAATGCGGGCGCCGAAGCGCGTCTTGGGGGGCCCGTCGTCGTTGTCGGCGACGAAGTGGAACCAGGCGGCGATCAGCAGCACCACGACGGTGAGTTCGAGCAGGGCCGTGGTCAGCGACCACCGCCACTTCGGGAACGAATTCGACCAGGGCACACCGAAATTCGACACGTACCACCAGCCGTTGACGCTGGCGAACGACATCGCCATCACGAAGATCACCGCGGCCGCGAACACGGTGCGGTTGCGCCGGGACCGCATCGCCGCCTCCGTCACCGCCACCGCGGCCAGCGCGCCCAGCGAACCGGCCAGCCCGGCGAACACCCCGAAGTGGTGCGTCCACTTGGTGGGGGTGAACATCATCGCCAGGAACGAGATGATGGTGATGCCGATGATGCGGCGGCTCGGTCCGGCCGCGGTGCCCGGAATCCGCCCCTTGCGCAACGACATCGCCACCGCGACCGCCAGCGCGAGGAGCAATGCCAGCACCGCGAAGCGGCGCGCCACCGACCCGTCCGGGCTGGGCATGAACAACCGTTCGTAGCGGATGTGCTCGTCGAACCATTTCAGGCTGGGACCCACGGCCCGCTTGAGCATGCTCGCCTGCGCCTCGCCGGCCAGCGTCTGGTCGCGGAAGATCAGGATCGCGGTGACGGTGGCGGCGGCCAGGATCGGGGAGACCAGCGCCACGATGCCGAACCGTTTGGAGCGCCGGTGCAGGATGGTGCGCAGCGGGCCGATCGCGACCAGCAGCGCGCCGATGGAGGCGATGCCGGTCGGCCCGGAGAACAGCGTCAGGGCACCGATGATGCAGGCCATCGCGACCGGCAACAGCCGGCTGGTGGCCACGGCGCGTTCGATCGAGCACCAGGTCAGCAGGATGCCCAGGGCGATGATCGGCTCGGGACGCAGCCCGTTGTCCAGCGGCAGCCACACCGCCAGGAACATGCCCGCCGCCGTCCATGCCGCGGCGCGGCTCTTCTTGACGGCGTAACCCAGCCGCGGGATGACCTCCCGGCTGATCACCCACCAGCAGGTCAGCGCCATCGCCAGAGTGGGCAGTCGCATCCAGACGCTGGCGGTGCTGACGTGCGCCCACAGCGCCAGCAGGTCGTAGTACCAGCCGAACGGCGCCTCGGGGGTGCCGAACCAGCGGTAGTAGTTGGCCATGTATCCGGCGTGCTCGGACACCCGGGCCATGGTCAGGATGTAGCCGTCGTCGGAGGTGTTCGCGCCGACGAAGTGCCACCAGGTGAGCACCGCGATCACCAATGCGTCCAGCCCGCCGACCGACCACCAGCGCGACGGCAGGAACCGCCGGTGCCGGGTGCCGTCGGCGGTGTCCAGCACGTGCAGCGCGACCAGCGAGGCCGCCGTCAGCACCAGGCCGAGGATCATCGCGGCCATCTTCAGCGTGGTGGGGCTGCTGGAGTAGCGGCTGTCGACGGTCGCCGAGAAGCTCAGGCCCGGCGGCGCCGGCCCGGACAGGTCGGTGAACACGCCCACGATCTGCGGCCGGAAGTCGTAGCCGCTCTTCTCGCCGCGCAGCGGCTCCCCGGGGTGTTCGGTGGTGGGGCCCTGTTTGAGCCCGACGAATTCGCCGGTCACCCGGTCGGCGTGCGCGGTGAACGTCAGGCGCTGGCAGGACGGCCCCAGCACCTCGCTCATCGGGGCCGTGACCACCGGGACGTTGCGCACGATCAGCACCAGGTCCTCGTTGACCCGCTGCAACAGCAATCCGCGGTCGATGGCCTTCGGCGCCTGCTTGGGCACCGTGGACAGCAACACCGTCTTGGCCGCGTTCTGCGGTCCGGCCGGCCCGGCCGCGGCCTGACAGGGCACGCTGATGTTCAGGTCGGTGGCCACATAGGAGATCAGCGGCGCTTCGACGCTGCCGAAGGTGCCGTTCTGCGGCCAGTTGAGCTGGGCGGTGGTCTGCCGGACCGGCAGCAACGGCGTGGCCAGCGCAAGAATCGTCCCCAGCAGACCGGCGACGACGGCGACGAGCCGGGCGAGCCGGTAGTTAGCTCCCGCGTCGCTCACGGAGGTAGATGGTAATTCGTTGACCGCCTGGGGCGAGGCTTCGGTCGCCATCAGGCGCCCGGCTTGCGGACGGCCACCACGAAGGGGCCGATGGTCTCGACGGCGAAGCGCGGGTCGGCGAACAGGGCCGCCTTGAAGTCCACCGTGTAGCGCCGGACGTTGGGCTGGTTGGGGTAGACGTCCTCGGCCAGCCGCAGGGTGTAGGTGTTGTTCGCGCCGCGGCGCATCAGGAAGACGGTCGGCGGCGGCCACGGCAGGTTGTCCAGCGCGTGGATCAACTCGTCGGCGGTTTTGAGTTGCGTCCAGCTCTCGATCTGGGCGGCCCGCTTGTCGAACTGGGCCAGCGGGTTGGCGTAGTGCGACGTCAAGCCTTGGAAACCCCAGTACGGGTAGAACGACAGGAAGCTGTAGTCGGCGGTGAGCACCACGGTCTGGTCGCGGGGCCTGCCGGTCACCTTCCGGATGGCGGCGTCGACGGCCGGGTAGTACTTCTCCGAGCCGGGCGGACGCCGGTCGCCGCGTTGCCCGTCGCCGCCGGTGTCGGTGTAGGCGATGGTGAGGTCGGGTCGCAGCACGTCGGGAATGTCCTGGCTGAAGGCGATGGCACCGGTGAGGCCGACGGCCGCTGCCACCGGGAAGACGGCGCGGCTGCGCGGAACGAGTGCGTGGACGGCTTCGATGAAGCCGAACACTCCGGCGGCCACCAACAGCACGCTCAGCGTCGGCTGCAACCGGAACGACAACAGCGTGGTGCGCGCCAGCGTCGTCAGCATCGACAGCAGCGACCAGAGGTAGACGGCGGCCACACCGATGGCCAGCCCGCCGGCCCGTACCGACGAGCGCGCCCGGATCACCAGCCACAGCGTGCCGAGCAGGCAGATCGCGCCCAGCAGCGAGAACTGCAGCATCGGGAAGGTGAGCTGGGCGCCGTCGGCGGGCAGATAGTGGAAGGCGCTACCGGAATTGCTGATCGGGGAGCTCAAGGTTCGCAGCAGGTAGGGCAGCCAGGTGGTGGCGGCGATCGCCGCCGCGATGAGGCCGATGACCGCCAGCCGGCGCAGCGGATCCAGTGCCGCCGCGAAGCCGTGGGCCCGCCAGCGCGCCGCGGCCAGGCCGAGCGCCATCAATGTCACGGTGAACGCGCTGAAGCCGAACAGCAGCGTGTACCAGTTCGCCGCGAAGCCCAGAAACAATCCGGCGCCGACGATTGCCGCCCAGCCCGAACGCCCCACCGCGTTTTCGCCGACCGCCACGCTGGCGTGACGCTCGGCCTCGGCCGTCACGCTGGCGTGACGCCCCACCGCGTTTTCGCCGACCGCCACGCTGGCGTGACGCTCGGCCTCGGCCGTCACGCTGGCGTGACGCCCCACCGCGTTTTCGCCGACCGCCACGCTGGCGTGACGCTCGGCCTCGGCCGTCACGCTGGCGTGACGTTCGGCGAGGGGACTTGGTCGCGTGCCCGCCAGCAGACCCGACCACGTCAGCACGAACACCGGCGGCAGCAGCACCGTGATCATCGCGGCGTAGGGCTCCGGCGAGCTGTAGGCCAGCGTCACCGCGGCGGTCGCGGTGGTGACCAGCAGCGCGTACTCGAAGCGGATCAGCTGCCACCACAGCACCAGCGCCGCCGCAACGGCCACCGTGATCGAGGTGATCGCCCATGGCTTGAACATCTCCCAGGCCGGGGTCCCGGTCAGCGCCGCGGCGCGCCCGCCGATCCAGAACCAGCCCGGCGGGTAGAACGGCGGCAGCCCCTGATAGGTCATGTCGCGCAGGGCGGGGCTGTCGGCCAGGCGGGTCAGGTATTCGGTGCGGAACTGCTGGTCCACCGAGATGCCGAACAGATAAAGCTTGGTAGCCCCCAACGGCATGCCCAGGGTCACGACGGTGAACGCGGAGACGAACACCAGCCCACCCAGTTGGGCCAGCCGCCGCCAGCGACTGTGCCGCCACACCAGGCCGACGGCCAGCAGCCCGGCCAGGCAACCCACCTGGCCGACGGTGGTCAGCGCATGCAACTGGTTGGACGACGGGTAGGCCGGCCACTGGACCCGCGAGATCGCGGTCAGCGACACCACCGCGACCGCGGTGGCCACCAGTGCGGCCACCGCCATCTGGCCCAGCGTGGCCAGCGCGTTGCGCATGGTCAGATGGGCAGCCTGCGGAAGATCTTCCGCGGGACGTGTCGCAACACCATCATCACGTAACGGAATGTTGCTGGTGCCCAAACCAATTCCTTACCTTTGGCGGCCGCGGTCACCGCGAGGTCGGCTACGTACTCCTTGTCGACGGTCAGCGGGGCTTCTTTGGCGCCGGTCGCCTTCCAGTGCGCGATCGTCGTCGAGGTGCGGACCTGGCCGGGCCGGATCACCAGCACGTGAACCCCGAACTCGCGCAGCGCCTCCCCGAGCCCGAGGTAGAAGCCGTCCAGACCGGCCTTGGTGGAACCGTAGACGAAGTTGGACCGCCGCACCCGTTCACCCGCGGCGCTGCTCATCGCGATGATCTGGCCGAAGCCCTGGGCGCGCATCTTCTCGCCCAGCAGCACGCCCACCGAAACCGCTGCGGTGTAATTGATTTCGGCCGCCTGCACGGCCTTACGCTGGTTCTGCCACAGCTCCTCGGCGTCACCGAGGACACCGAACGCGACGATAGCGACGTCGATGTCGCCGCCGGCGAAGGCTTGTTCGATCACCGCCGGGTGGGCGTCGGACCGGAGGGCGTCGAAGTCGATCCACTCGACGGTCTTGGCGCCGGCGGCCTGCATGGCGGCGATCGCATCGGCCTTGCGGGGGTGGTCGGGTAAGTCGGCCAGCACGATTCGAGCGCGGGCGTTCTGCAAGTACCGCTCGCAGATGGCCAGCCCGATCTCGGAAGTGCCTCCGAGTAACAGGATGGACTGAGGATTACCGACAGCGTCCAGCACCATCTAGAGCAGCTCCAAACGTCGGGCCATGTCGGAGGCGAACACCCCGGCGGGATCTACCTTGCGGCGCAAGGCGATCCACTCGTCTATGCGCGGATACATGGCGTGGAAATTCTCGGCACTGACCCGAGAGTCCTTGGCGGTGTAGACGCGGCCACCGAACTGCAGGACTCGTCGATCGAGTTCGTTGAGGAACTCGTTGACGCCGGCCTTGACCGGGAAGTCCATCGCGACATTCCAACCGGCCATCGGGAAGCTCAGCGGCGCAACGTTTCCCGGGCCGAAAAGCTTGAAGACGTTGAGGGCCGAATAGTGGCCTTGGGTCTGGATCCATCGGATGATGGCCTTGAATTCGTCCATCGCGTCCGGCGGGACCAGGAACTGATGCTGGGCGAAACCGGCTGGGCCGTAAGCATAATTCCATCCGCTGACCAGGTCGAGCATGTGGTAGAACTGGGACAGATTCATGATCTTGCCGGTGTAGTTACCACCCAGCCGGTAGTAGACCTCGCCGATCGCCATGAACGACAACTTGTTCATCGCGCTGACGGGAAATGCGTTGGGCACCTTCAACAGTTGCGGCGCATCGAATTTGAGCGGGTTCTTGGCCAGCTTGTCGGGCAGCTGGTCCAGTCGCGCCAGGCTGCCGCGGCTGACCGAGGCGCGCCCCAGTTTCGGTGGCGGGCTGATCAGGTCGAACCAGGCACTGGAGTAGGTGTACTTTTCCTCGCTGCCGTCGAGGTGGACGGCGACGGTTTCGTCGAGATCGTGGGTGGCGACGCCGTCGGCGATGAAGTACGCCGTCTCGGTAGGGGTCATCGCGATGGTGGCGCGCAGCACGATGCCGGTCAGCCCGTTGCCCCCGACGGTGGCCCAGAACAGTTCGGCATCTTCGCCGTCGGGGGTGATGGTGCGCACCGAGCCGTCGGCCAGCAGCAGGTCCATCGACCGGACGTGGTTGCCGAAGCTGCCCGCGCTGTGGTGGTTTTTGCCGTGGATGTCGCAGCCGATCGCGCCGCCGACGGTGACCTGGCGGGTGCCCGGCAGCACCGGCACCCACAACCCGAACGGCAGCGCCGCCTTCATCAGCTGATCGAGGCTCACCCCGCTGTCGACGTCGGCCAGGCAGGTCTGGGCGCTGATCGAATGAATGCGGTTCAGCGGCGTCATGTCGATCACCAGGCCGCCGCCGTTCTGGGCGTTGTCGCCGTACGAGCGCCCCAGACCGCGGGCGATCACGCCCCGGCCGGGGGAGTCGGCCACCTGGGCCACCGCCTTGGCGATCACCTCGACGTCGGGGGTGGACAACACCTGGGCCACCGATGGGGCGGTCCGGCCGAAGCCCATGAGCCGGGTCGGGGTGGTCGGAATATCAGCGCTGAACATCGTCAAAGAGGGTACCGCCTCCTGGCAGCGGCTCAGCGGACGCGGAAGATCACGGTTCGCTGCACGACGAAATTGATCACCGTGGCCACGCCCTGCGCGATCACGAATGCGACGGGGATGGCCCAGCTGCGGTAGTGCAGCAACGCCAGGGACAGGTGGTTGAGGCCCACCTGGACGGCGAAGGTGACTCCGTAGAGCGCCATGACGGCGGCGAACCGGGCGCGACTCGGCGCCGCCTGGAACGTCCAGCGCCGGTTGATTAGGTAGGCGGTGATGGTGCCGATGACGACGCTGATGAACTTCGACAGGTCGACCTGCAGGCTCGCACCCTTGTAGAGCGCCACGTACACGCTGAAGTCCACGATGGCGGCGAACCCGCCGGTGATCAGGAAGCGCAGTGCCTGGGTGGTCAGGTGCAGGTGCTGGTGCTGATCCTGATCGGCGGGCGCGGCATCGGGCTCGGGCGGGATCATCGCGTCAAAGTACCGCGTCGAAGTTAGGAGGGCAGCTTCACCGAGATCAGCTCGACCTGCGCCGGTCCCTGCGGGGTCGAATAGGTCACGGTGTCGCCGGCCTGATGTCCGGCCAGCGCCTGGCCCAGCGGGCTGCGGGCGGTCAGCGTCTCGGACTCGTGGCCCACCGGGGTTTCCTCGACGATGGAGATCACGTGCATGGTGACCACCTCGCCGTCGGCGAACCGCAGCGTCACCTCGGTGCCGCCGGGCAGCTCGTCCTCGGAGGCCTCCGTGCCGGCCGGGCCGGCCTTCAACCGTCGGTCCAGCTCGTTGATGCGTTCGGCGAGCACGGCAAGTTCGTCGGCGCGCTGGATGGCCTCGGCGGCGTCGCCGTGGTCGCCGACCATGCCCCGGTCGTTCTTGACCTCGACCTCCAGCCGGTCGTGCCGCTGCTTGAGCCGCTCCAGCTCGGCGGCGAGGTTCTCCCGCGCTGCAGCCGCCAAGTCCGTTGCCTGGGCTTCCTCGCTCACCTGCGCCGACCTTTCCTGGGGCCATCGAACCGGATTCGTGGCTTACAGTGATACACCACAACGAACCCGGCCGTCACGGGTATTTCGTCCTCGTTTACCCCGGCGTAAGCGACCTCAAAGCACTTTCACGTGGCGTCTTTGCTGTTGAAAGGGACAACCTCGCCCGCGTCCTCGTCGTACTGGCCCAGCCCGTTGCGCACCGCGTCGAAAATCGCCAGGCCTTGCGAGACCAGTCCGCTGGTCACCTGGCTGATGCCCTCGGCGCCGTTGAGCACGGTCAAGTTGGAGCCGGCCAGGCCGCGCGCCGCCTTGTCCACGATTTCGGGCAGTTGGTCGATGATCATCCGGTCCAGCGCGACGCGGTTGTGCGACGCCGCCGCCTCGGCCTGGATGCGCATCTTCTCGGCGTCGGCGACGGCCAGGATCCGGACCCGCTCGGCTTCGGCTTCGGCGGGCTTGACCACCTCGGCGACCAGTTCCTGCTGGCGCAGTTCGGCAGCCCGCTCGGCCAGTTCGGTGCGCATTGCCAGCACCTCGCGCTGCGCCTCCGCCTCGGCCAGCGGGCCGGCCTGCGCGGCTTCCGCCTGGGCCTTGTCGACCTCGGCCTTGTACTGCGCCTTGACTATCGCGGTCTCCCGGGCGAATTCGGCCTGCTTGCGTTGCGACTCCTGTTCGGCTTCGGCGGCCTTCTGGTTGGCCTGGGCCTGGGCGATCTGCGCCTGCTGCTGCACGGCCGCGTTGTGCGGCGCCGACATCGCCTTGATGTAGCCCAGCCCGTCGTCGTCGATGGACTGGATCTGCAGCGCATCGACGCTCAGGCCGATGCGGGCCATTTCTTCCTTGGAGCCGTCGAGTACCTCGGTGGCCAGCTTCTGACGTTCCCGGATGATCTGCTCGACGGTCATCGAGCCGATGATCGAGCGCAGATGGCCGGCGAAGATCCGCCCGGTGAGCACCTGCATCTGATCCTGTTCGGACAGGAAGCGCTGCGCCGCGGCGATGATGCTCTCCGGGTCGTTGCCGACCTTGAACGCGATGACGGCCCGCACATTGAGCGTGATGCCCTGCTGGGTGACGCACTTCTCGGCGACCTCGGCCTCGCACATGGCCAGCGTCAGGAACGCGGCCTTGCGGAAGAACGGCACCACGAACGCGCCATGGCCGGTGACGACCCGGAAGGGCGCGTTGCCCTTTTGCTTTGCCGCCCGAGATCAGCATCGCCTCGTCCGGAGCGGGACCCTGTAACCGAGCATTGTTGTACTCCTTGTGTTTTCGTTTCTGACTAAGAGTGTGTTGGGTCGTGCCAAGGTTCGACGAAGACCGTTCGGGGACCGTGGGTTTGGACCACCAGCACCGTGGTCCCTTTCGCCAGCGGTCGGTCGGAGCGGGCCAGGAACGCCTCTTTGGTGCCGCGTACCGTCAGCAAGACCTCGCCGGCACCATCCGCGCCGCGGGTCGGCACTATCACGGTCCCCACGCAACCGATGACCGAGGCGCTCACGATCGCATGATGCTCCTTCGGGGTGCTCGGAGTCGAGTCGCGGCAGGTTTCGATCCGTCCCCGCGGGCGCCGCCGAGAGTCACCCCTCACCTATCCGGACGAGTTCCTGCCTTGTCCGGGTGAGGAATTCGCGCTGCAACTCGACGTTGTGCCGCAGTGCGCCGTAGAACGCCAGGGTGCTGGCGGGCCCGGCCGTACGGGTGCCGCCGGCCGCCGCAGCGCAGGCGTAGGCACCCTCCACCAGCACGCCCACCCCCTCGTGGGGCGAGTTGGTGGTGCAGCCAGAGACCGATCCGGGTGGTCATCGGTTGCTGGATCTGGATGCCGCCCGAGCAGGCTGCTACAGCTCGCTCGAATTCTGGTTGTCTGAACCGCTTTTCACCGGGGAGGTAACCGATGTGCACCGCGCCGTGAAACGGCAGCAGGTGCTCCTCCTCGCAGAGCGACTGAAAGCGGATCGGCCGCAATAGTTCGAGTGCGGTCCGGCGGCCGACGGGGAACTGCAGGACCGTGGCGACCGCCAGCGCGGAGCCGTTGTCGTGGCGAAGCATGGGACCCAGCCTCGGGCCGGATCCTGGAGAAATTCTCGACGGATCCTCAAAGGATTCTTGGCGGATCCTTGATACGGGCAGGTGCTACCCGTGCGCGCCGTTGCCGCCCTGGCTGCCCGACGAACCGGCTCCACCCAGTGCGCCGCCGGATCCGGCCGAGCCCAGCACGCCGCCGGTGCCGCCGCTGCCGGCACTGCCCGCCGTTCCGGCCGCCCCACCGTCACCACCGTCGCCGCCGTCGGCTGACGCACCGGCGACGCCACCGGTGCCGCCCGAGTTGCCGCCATGACCGCCGGTGCCGCCGATCCCGCCGGTGCCGCCGTCGCCGGCCGATCCGCCGGCCCCGCCGGTGCCGCCGTGGCCCGAGAGCAACCCGCCGGCGCCGCCGTTGCCGCCGGCCCCGCCGGTGCCGCCGGTGCCGCCGGTGCCGCCGGTGCCGCCCCGGCCCGCGTCGCCACCGTCGCCGGCGTCCACGCTGTTGCTGGTGCCGCCGTTGCCCCCGTTACCACCGGTGCCACCGATGGCCCCGTGCCCGCCAGTGCCTCCCGTTCCTCCCGCGCCGCCGTTGCCGCCATCGCCGAACAAGAGTCCGCCACGGCCACCGTTGCCGCCGGCTCCGCCGCTGCCGCCGGTTCCGCCGGTGGTGCCGATGCCCCCGTCACCGCCCTTGCCGCCGTTGCCGCCGTACGCGGTGTTGTTGTCGTACTGCCAGGTGGAGGTGGTTGCGTTACCGCCGGCTCCGCCGGTCCCGCCGCTGCCGCCATCGCTCCCGCCGGCAGCACCGTTGCCGCCGTTCCCGGCCGTGGCAGTAATCGAATTGGGTGGCTCGTGGTATTGCTGCTGACGGCGGTCGCATTCCCGCCGGCTCCGCCGGTCCCGCCGGCGCCGCCGGTTCCGGCGGTACCGCCGGCGCCCCTGGCCGCCGTCGGCACGGACGTAAGCCCCGACGGGATCGGTGTTGGTGGCCGATGCGTTGCCGCCCTGCCCGCCGGTGCCGCCGGCCCACCCCGTACCACCGGTGCCGCCCCGCTGCCCGTCGGCGCCGAAAGCTCGGGTGTCGGATTGACCATCTGACACGGTTTGCGACGCGCCCGCGGTCCCGGCGCCTGCCGAAGCGCCGTTGCTGCCGGGATTGACTCCGTCTGCCCCGGCCAGGCCATGGCCGCCGGCCCCGCCGGATCCGCCGTTGCCCCACAACCCGGCCGCACCACCGTCGCCGCCGGCGCCGGCATGACCACCGTTGACAGCTGCCGCCGCATTGCCTCCGACGCCGCCCGCGCCGCCGTTGCCGAACAGCAGCGCGTTGCCGCCGATGCCGCCGGCCGCGCCGGTGCCGCCCGTACCGCCGGTGCCACCGCTGCCGAACAGCAGGCCGCCGTTGCCGCCGTTGCCGCCGACCGCTCCGGCGCCGCCGGTGCCGCCGTTACCGCCCCGACCCAGCAGGCCCGCCGAACCGCCCGCGCCACCGGCCTGGCCGGTCGCACCGGCAGCTCCGTTGCCGCCGTTGCCGATCAACAACCCGCCCGCGCCGCCGGCCTGGCCCGGCGAACTGCCGTCGGTGCCGTTGCCGACCAGCGGGCGGCCCAGCAACGCCCGGGTCGGGGCGTTGATCACGTCGAGCACAGTGTGTTCGGCTGTCTGCAGCGGCGCCGCGTTGGCCGCCTCGGCCGAGGCGTAGGAGCTTCCGGCAGCGTTCAGGGCCTGCAGGAACTGCTCGTGAAAGGTGGCCGCCTGGGCGCTGATCGCCTGGTAGCTCTGAGCATGCTGCTCGAAGAGTGCGGCGATCTGCGTGGACACCTCGTCGGCGGCCGCGGCCAGCACCGTGGTGGTCGGGTGCGCCGCTGCGGTACTGGCGGCACGTACGGCCGAACCGATCTCGGCCACCGTGCCGGCCGCCGAGGCCAATGCTTCCGGGACAGCGACTAAATAGGACAACTGCAGCTCCCATCCGACTCGTATTGCCCACCGTGCAACACGTGGCCGCAGCGTAATCGCCACGGCGACAACATGTTCGGGGTATTCGGAAAGCGGATATTCTTCGGCATTTTCCGGCTACCGGAATAAACCGCCCGGACCATCGGCGAGCGGGGCTGGGCTTAGCCTTGGCGGCCCGGTGATCCAGCTAGGCCGTCGGCGCCGATCTGACCTGTCGCGCCGAGGTGACCGCTCACGCCGGTGCTGCCAATCAGCGCGCCACCGGCGCCGCCACTGCCCCCGCTTCCCGCGGCGCCTGCCTCGCCGCCGACTCCGCCGGCGCCGGAGGATCCGCCAGCGCCGCCGATTTGGCCGGTGCCGCTACTGCCGACGGCGCCGCCGTTGCCGCCGTCACCACCGAGTCCGCCGCCGCCTCCGGTCCCTCCGGCGCCTCCGGGTCCGCCGGCACCGCCGTTGCCGGCGAGCAGTCCAGCGCCGCCGCCCTGACCCCAGCGCCCCCGGCGCCCCCTGCTCCGCCGGCACCACCGGCGCCGCCGTCACCGCCGTCGCCGCCATCGCCGGCCGTGGCGGTGCTTCCGGTGACCCCGACGCTGGCGGCACCTCCGTGGCCACCATTGCCGCCGTCGCCGCCGAAGTCGCCCGATCCGCCGGCGCCACCGAAGCCGCCTGCACCGCCGCCGCCACCGTTGCCGATCAGCAGGCCGGCGTGGCCGCCGTTGCCGCCGGTGCCTCCGATGCCACCGGCACTGCCCGCCATCCCGGTGCCCCCGAAGCCGGCGTCGCCGCCGGGACCACCGTATGTGTAGGTGGCGAAGTTCGCTTGCGCCGTCGCGTTGCCACCGGCGCCACCGTCACCGCCTCTGCCGCCGTACTGTCCGCCCGGGGCGCCGAGTCCGCCTTGACCGCCGGCTGCCCCGGTGAAGGAGCCGGTGCCGCTCGGGTCGATGGTGTAGCCGAGGCCGCCCTCGCCGCCGGTGCCTCCGGCGGCGCCGGCGCCGGCAATACCCCCATTGCCGCCTGCGCCGCCCGCAGCGAACAGGACGTCCCCACCGGCCGCGGTGCCGGTGGCGACGCCCTGGCCGCCCATCCCGCCGGTGCCGCCCGCGACGCCGGGACCACCGGTCGCGCCCACGCCGCCGGTACCCCCACCGGCGACCAGCTCCGACCCGGTTCCGGAATTGTTCGAGCCGAACGTTCCGGTCGCTGCCGCCGCCCCGGTGGGAGTGGGGTTCACCCCGTTGGTTCCGTTGAGCCCGACGCCTCCCTGACCGCCGTACCCGCCGTTGCCGAACACGATGGCGTTGCCGCCGGTACCGCCGCTCCCCGCCTGACCGCCGTTGAATCCGGCCAGGGCGGCGCCGCCGGTACCCCAGTGCCGCCATCCCCGTAGAGCAGTCCGCCGGTCCCGCCGGACCCGCCCGCTGCACCGCGCCGCCCTGACCGCCGACCCCGCCGTTGCCGAACAGGCCGGCACTACCGCCGGATCCGCCGGCTGCGCCTGCGGCCGTACTAACCCCGCCCGCTCCGCCGTTGCCCCACAAGATTCCGCCGGCACCGCCGGCTTGACCGACGCCGTTGACCGTTGTGCCGGCGGCGCCATTACCGATCAAGGGCCGGCCGAGGAGCGCCTGGGTGGGTGCGTTGATCACGTCCAGGGCCAGTTGCAGCGGCGCGGCGTTGGCCGCTTCGGCCTGTGCGTAGGAGTTGCCGGCCGCGTTGAGCGCCCGCACGAACTGCTCGTGAAACGCCGTGGCCTGCAGGCTCAGTGATTGATAGCTCTGAGCGTGTGCGCCGAACAGCGCCGCGACCGCTTCGGACACTTCGTCGGCGGTCGCGGTCAGCACGCGGGTGGTGGGGCCGGCGGCGGCTGCATTGGCAGTCTGAATTGCCGAACCGATGCCGGCCAATTCGGAGACGGCGCAAGTCAACGCTTCCGGAACAGTGCTTAAGTAGGACACGGGGATCTCCTATCGAGCTGTTTGCCGACCCGCAACAACGGGGCGGATCGTAACCGGTTCGGGTACAGCCATGTTCGCGTTGTCGTGAAGTGGATATCGGTGGGCCTTTTGGGATATCCGCTGCGACAGCCTGGACGGCCGGGTGGTAGCCGGCCGCGAATCCCGTTGCGGGGCAACGTCACCCCAGTAGCGCGCGCGCATGGCTGCGCCGCAGCTTTCCCGACGTTGTCTTGGGCAGACTCCCCGGCGTGAGCAGCTTCACCTCACGTGGCACGTGGCCGACGTGGCTGCTGACCCGGGCTGCGATCTCACGGCGCAGCCGCATCCGGTCCTGCTCGCCGTAGCGGTCGTATACCTCGGCCAGTACCGCGAAACCCTCACGGTCGGTGTCGATGCGCAAGGCCACCACGCACCCCTTGCGCACGCCTTCGACGCCCGCGGCGGCACGTTCGATGTCGTGTGGGTAGAGGTTGCGCCCTGCCAGCACGATCAGGTCCTTGCTGCGGCCGCAGATATAGAGGCGGTCCTGCTCGTCCAGGTAACCGAGATCGCCGGTGTCGACCCACCCGTCTTCGTCCGCCAGCATCACGGTGCCGTCGGTGGTCAGATAGCTGCGGGCGACCGACGGGCCGGCAACTTCGATCGCACCAATCTCCCTGCTGCCCAAGATGTTTCCGTCTTTGGTGACGCGCACCCGCATGTCGTGCACGGGCCGTCCCACACAGACCACCGGTTGGCCGTCGGGCGAATCGGGTGCCACAGGTTCGGCGACGTCGGCCGCCGCCATGCGTGCGCGCGACACGTGGTCCACCACGGGCGGCACACCGAACACTCCCGCGGACACCGTCACGGTCGCTTCGGCCAGCCCGTAGAACGGGGTGAGCACCCCGGGGCCCAGGCCGAACCGGGCGCCAACCGATTGAAAGTGCTCCAGGTCGCGGTGATCGATGGGTTCGGCCCCGTTGATCGCGACACGCAGCGACGACAGGTCGATGGTTGGTGGTTCGCAGCGCTCCAACATCCGGGCCAGCACCGAGTAGGCGAAATTGGGGCCCGCGGTGATCGTCGCCCCGAACCTGGTGATCATCTCGGCCCACACGATCGGCCGGCGCAGGAACTCCTCGGTGCGCAATACTACCGCCTGGGCGCCGTATACCATTGGCATGCAGATGAATCCGATCATCCCCATGTCGTGGCAGAGCGGCAGCCAACTGACGGCAATGCTGTCGCTGGTGGCGCCGGTCGCCCGGCCGGTCGAATCGATGTTGGCGGCCAGGTTGCCGTGACTGATCTCGACGGCCTTCGGGATTCCGGTGGAACCGGATGTCAACTGCCGCAACGCTATATCGGCTTCGTCGGCTTGCACCAGGGCGATCGGGCCTGCTTCGCGAAGGGAATCGACGCTCCACACCGGCAACCCCTGCTCGGCCAGTGGCGGCGCGGCCATCTCGAACGGCACACCCACGACCACGCCGGCGACCCGGAGCATCTCGAGCGCCCGCAGGGTGTCTGCGAGCCAGACGCCAAGGTCCATCCGCGGGGTGGGTTGTTGCAGCATGGTCAGCGCTGCGCCGCGGATCCAGAGCGCCTGCGCCAGCGGTGCTACGTCAGCGGCGTCGCCGGCCAATACCGCGACGGTATCGCCGTGCCCGATTCCCTTGTCGGCCAGCGCGGTCGACATGCCGGCCGCTGCCCGGTGCACCTCGCTCCATGGGATGTGGTGCGGCTCGGCAACGGTACCGACGGTCAGCGCCCACCGGGTGCCGCGGGCAGCGGCGAGAATGCTGTCGACCAGCACACTCATGACACCAATTCCCTTCCACCCAAGGCGTTCTCGGTGATGTCCCGAACGGCGGACACCCGTTCGGGATTGGCCGGCCGGAAGAGGAAGTGACTGCCGGCGAACAACCGGACCGGCTGCGGCCGTAGCGAATAATCCGACCAGGCCTCCAGCGCCTCGATCGGCACCAGCGGGTCGTAATGGGCGCCGAAGATGTGCAGAGCACAGGGCAGCGGTGCTTCGGCGGCGGGGCGATAGGACCGGCACAGCGCAAGATCGTCGCGGATGACGGGTATCAAAATGTCCAGCCATTCCGGTCGCGTCAGCACCTCGGCAGGCAGCCCGCCACAGCTGACCAACTCGGTCGCCAGATCTTGGTCATGCATGGCATCGACGTCGCGCAGGTGACTGTTGCAGTGCGGCGCGGCTGCCGCCACCACGATTACCGCCTCAGGGGGCCGCAAGTCCTCGGCGATACGTTGCCGTGCAACCAGATAAGCGAGCAAGCCACCCATACTGTGGCCGAGCAGCACATGCGGACCGCACAGCTTGTCGGCGAGTTGTTCGGCCAGCGACCGTGCGCAAGCGCGGACGTCGACGAACCTCTGTTGGTGAGAACGCTCGCCACGTCCGGGAAGCTCTACGGTGGTGACGTTGACATTCGCGCCGACCGACGAGAGGTCGCGGCGCAGCGAGTTGAATGACGCGGCGCCACCGCCGGCGTGCGGGAAACACACGAGTTCGAGGGCGGTCATGGGTTGGTACTCGCCAACTCGAGGCGCCTGGCCACCAAGTCGACCAAATCACCGACGGTAGCGATGTCGGCCGGCAGATCGGCGCTGTCCTGCAGCGCCAACTGCGGGTAATTTCGGCGCATCTGCTCGAACAACCGCAGTTGCAGCAGCGAGTCGTAGCCGAGGTCTTCACCGAGGCGGCTCGACCGAGTGACAGTGCTCAGCGGAAGGCCACCGATCGCCGCGATCAGGGAGAGGATGTCGGTCGCCACATCCGCTGAGTCCGGCGGCGGGGTTTCGGTTGCGCGTCGCTCCGGTACGAGTGTGGTCTGGCCGTCAGACCAAAATCGAGGGCCATCGTCGAACTCGTAGGGCGGGATTCGCCCGGGCGGCTCGGCGGAATGGCCGTAGATATGCGACAGCTCAACGGGATACCCGTCGCGCAGCAGAGTCGCCGCCACTTCCACCAACTCGTGGCCGCGCGAATCCGGTCCGTTGCACGGCGTCAAAGAACCAGCGGTCACGCCGGACTGACGGGCCAGCGTGAGTAGCGTGGCCCGCGGCCCGGCCTCGGCGATGTAGCGAGCCCGGAAGCTGCGGGTGGCAATCTCGCACGCGTCGGCGAACCGGACCGGGTCGCAGATCTGTCGAGCCCAGTAGTCGGCATCCATTTCCTGGCCCTCCACCAATGCTCCGGTAACGGTGGACACGATCGGAAATTCTGCCGGGCTCAGACGAATGCCGGCGATCTCCCGACGGAACTCCGCGACCATGGGTCGCATCAGCGGAGAGTGAAAAGCATGCGATACCACCAGCTTCCGTGCTCGCCCGCCCTGGCGGCGGACCGCTGCGGCGATGGTGTCCAGGGACTGCGCCGGACCGGAGATCACCACCGAACGCGGACCGTTCACCGCGGCAACCGCACAGTCCGGCTCGGCGTCGGCCAACGCCTGTGCCTGGGCTGCCGGCAGATCCACTGCGATCATGGCCCCACCCGGTGGCAGCGAACCCATCAGTGCGCCGCGGGTCACCACCATCCTGGCCGCGTCGGCGACGGAGAACACCCCGGCAAGACACGCAAGTGCGATCTCGCCAACGCTGTGCCCGATCCCGAACACCGGGCTGATTCCGCTGAGCAGCAGAGACTTTCCCAATGCGTAGGAGACCGCGAACAAGGCCGGCTGTGCTGTGCCGGTGTCGTCGAGGTTGCCGTGTTCGCCGAAGATGGCGGGCAGCAGCGGCGCACACAGGTGGTGATCGAGCACCGCGCACACGGCGTCGAGCTGATTCCGGTAGCCGGCATGGGAGCGGTAGAGCGGCAGCGTCATCCCTGGGAACTGCGCACCTTGCCCGGAGCACAACAATCCAATTTCGGCGGGGCCTTTGCGGACCGGCGCCGCCGAGCCGAGTTCATCGCGATCTCCGGCGAGATAGCCGGCCAGCCCCGCCAACAGGGCGTCCCGGTCGCCGGCCAGGGCCAGCCGATGTCGGTGCGACCGTTTCACAATGTTGCTGGCACGACACCACGCGGCAATGTGCTGCGAATCCACGCCGGCCATGGCGTCGGCGAAGACGGCTGCGTTGCGCCGCAATCCCCGTTCGTTCGGTGCCGACAGTGTCAACACACCCGTCGGGGCACCGGCGGTCGCAGTGGTCGCAGACGCGGATTCCAGCACCACGTGGGCGTTGCTGCCGCCAAGACCGAAGGAACTGACCCCGCCCAGTGCCCCCTGGGCGGGCAGGTCGGATGCCGTGGCGGCCAGGGTCAGGCCCTGTGACTCGAGCCGCAGTCCTGGATTGGCTTGTCCGGCAATCACGGTCGGCGGCAGCACCCGGAAATGCAGCGCCAGGCAGGCTTTGATGAACGAGGCGATACCGGCGGCGCCCTCGGTGTGCCCGATGTTTCCCTTGACCGACCCCAGCAGGCAGGGCCCGTCGACCCGCGACCGGTGCAGGTCACCGAGCGCGTTGGCTTCGATCATGTCACCCAACACCGTTCCGGTGCCGTGGGCTTCGACGAAGGCGAGATGATGGGCTTGTACCCCGGCACGGGCCAGTGCTTGACGCATCAGCGCGACTTGGGCCGACCGGTTGGGAGCGGTGATGCCGTTGCTGCGACCGTCGTGGTTGACCGCCGAACCGCGTATCACCGCATAGATCTGCTGGCCCGCCGCGATCGCGTCGTCCAATCGGCGCAGCACCACCGCGCCGACACCCTCACCGCGCCCGATACCGTCGGCGCCCTGGCAGAACGGTTTGCACCGCCCATCGGAAGCCGAGAGTCCGGCCTGCGTGTAGAACACCGAAAGCGCGGGTGTGAGAAGCAGATTCGTGCCGGCAACAATCGCAGTGTCGACTTCTGCTGCGCGCAGCGCCGCGCATCCCTGGTGCACCGCTACCAACGACGACGAGCACGCGGTGTCGATCGCCATGCTCGGCCCGGCCAGGTTCAAGTGGTAGGAGATTCGGTTGGCCAGCATGAAATAGCCGCTGCCGGAGCCGTGAAACGCCGATATCCGCTCGAGATCGAGCATCTGGCAGCTGCTCCACTCACTGGACATGACGCCGACGAAGACTCCGGTCGCTGTCCCCGACAACAACTTGGGGTCGATCCCGGCGTCTTCGAGGGCGCGGTACGACGTCTGCAGCAGCAGCCGTTGTTGTGGATCGAGGACGGCCGCCTCGACCGGAGTGATGCCGAAGAACTCGTGATCGAAGGCGTCGACGTCGTCCAGGAAGTGGCCGCGCCGGGTATTCATCGAGCCCGCGACTCCGCGTGGGTGGTAGTAGGTTTCGACGTCCCACCGCTGCGCGGGGACATCGGTGTCGGTGACCGTGGCCTCGGTCAGCAACCGCCAGTAGGCGTCCTTGTCCGGTGCCCCCGGGAAGCGGCAGTCGATGCCGACGACGGCGATCGCGGTCACGGTTCACCCTGGCCGGACAGGTATTCCGCCATCGCGTTGATCGTCGGGTAGTCGTAGACGATGGTGGTGTCGACCTGTACCCCGCGCTCGCGCTGCAGGTCGGCACAGAGCGACAAACTCATCGCCGAGTCGATGCCGAAGTCTGCCAGCGGTACGTCGAAATCGATGGTGTCCGGAGCCACGTTGAGGTATCGGCTGACCTTACTCAACAGCCAGTCGGCCAGCTCCTGAGTCTGATCCGGATTCATGGGCTAGACCACCGTGAGGTGAGCGAAACCCGTTGAGAATCGACCGCTTTCCGGGACGGCGCAGACTATCCGGTCGCCTTCCTTCAAACGTCCCGAGTGGTACAGCTCCTCGAGCATCAACAGGATCGAGGCCGAGCCGGTGTTGCCCTTGTAGGTCAGATTGGTGAACCACTTGCGCTCGTCGACGTCCAGGCCGATTCGCTTCAGACCGGCTACCGATCGCTCGTGGAAGTACATCGAGGAGTAGTGCGGCAGGACGTAATCGATCTTGTCCGCACTGAGTCCGTGCTTGACCATCAACTTCGCCAGCGGCTTTTCCAGCGTGTAGTAGACGATGTTCTTGTTGAGCAGGCGCACGTTCTGCTGCAGCGAGAACACCCCGTCGTTAAGCGCGGTATCGAACGGCAGTTGCGGCCAGCCCGTCGTGCTGCCGTCTTCGTTGACCTTCAATCCGCGGTGCATGCACAAGGGCATCTCGCCCGCATAGGAGATGGTCTCCAGCCAGTCGATGCGCAGACTGAGCTCGTCAGTTCGTGGCTCGGCGGACAGCCATATCGCCCCGGCGCCGTCTGACAACATCCACCGCAGGAAGTCGCGTTCGAAAGCGATGGCCAACCCGATCTCTGGATCGATGGTGGTGTGTTCGGCTTCCCGGGAGAATGTTTCTGCGGCCATCACTGCCGAGTAGATCTCCGATGCGCTGGCCACCGCGTTGTCGTAGCGGCCGCTGGCCACACTGAGCCAGGCGAATTCCCAGGCGGTGAGTCCGGCGAGGCAGAGCCCGGTGGTGGTCACCGCCGGAATGTCGGAGACGCCAAGCAGACCCTGCGTCATCAACGCGTGGCCGGGCATCAGCTGATCAGGCGTCGACGTGCCGCATGCCAGCGCCTGCATGGTGTCGATATCCACCCCGTCTTGCTCGAGGTTGCGGATCGCCTCGGCGGTCAGCTCGGCGTTCGAATGGGTGAATTCCCTTGTGACGGGGTCGATGGCGTAGTGCCGGGAGGTGATTCCGTTGCTGTTCAGAATCCTGGTGCGCAGCGGAGACGGTCGACCTCCGACGTATCCGATGATCCGTTCCATGGATTCGTTGTCCACTGGGCTGTTGGGAAGAGCCGCGCCGCACGCCGTGATGTAGACGTCCCTCATCGCCGATGTCCTTTCGTTCGGTCCGGTGGCCATGCGGGAATTTCCGGCAGTTGCGTCGATGCAGTTGTCGGAGACGACCTAGATACCTACCCGCTCCAATGTTGGTGGAGCGTAAGCTGCTCAGCGACAGGGTGTTCGGAATTTGCCGATAGTGGATATTCCTGGTCTTTCCCTGGCTAAACGTCGGCGAATCGCGCAGATCTGCTCTCCGTCGAAGTCCCCATCACTGCGGAAGCCTCAACCGAATTCGAGCACCGTGTAGGCCCCGCGGAACGGTCTGATCGGCCCGAACTGCCAGAGCGCGGGGTACACCGAGCCGAAAAACCAGCCCCGCCCGTTGGGCATCGGTATGTCGTGCACCGCGCGGATGCCGGGAACGGTTCGAGCCAGATCCGCCAGCTGACCCGGCGAGAGGCTGAACGGCATCGGTGGCACCCGGTAATGCCGCGACGAGCGCATGCCCTTGCGCGCAACCTTTTTCACGATGGTGGGCGGCAGGTCGAAGAACATCTGACCGCCGGGGAACCGTTCGGCACACGCCGCGATAAGTCCCAGTGCCTCGTCGGGTTGCAGGTACATCAGCAGCCCCTCCGCGGTGATGAACACGCCCTCGCCGGTGTCGATGTGGTCCATCCAGCTGTAGTCCAGGGCGGACTGCGCTATCTCGGTGATCCTCGGCGAATGCGGCAGTAGTCGCCGCCGCAGTTCGATCACCGGCGGCAGGTCGATTGACACCCACCGGAACTGGGCATCCGGCAGTGCCGCGTCGAGCCGCCAGAAGCTGGTCTGAAAGCCTTCGGCCAGGGCCACGACGGTGGCCCGGGGGTGCTCGGCGAGGTAGGCCCGCGCGCACTTGTCGACCGCCAGCGACCGCAACGCCATCTCCTGGCCCTTGCGGCCGAATTTCGCGAAGTCGTAGTCGATGGATTCGACGAGCTTGATGGCCATCGGATCGTCGATGATCGCCTCGGGGTGGCCGGCCTGGTAGGCACGGCCATTGAGGGTCAACAGCGCTGTCTCCGAGACGCCGGTGAGCATGCTGGCGTCGACTTTGTCGGGGCGGGAATCGTTCATCGCTTACACCCAGTAGGGCACGCGGGCCCGGTACTGGCGCATCGCCACCGCCGCCAACGCCCAGCCGATCAACGTCAGCGCCAGCACCACCGCCCAGTGCCGCAGCTCCTGAGGTGCCCCCAGCAGCGGGGCCCGCACAATGTCGAGGTAGTGCAGCAGCGGGTTGAGTTCGACGATCTTCGACCAGCCGCCCGCGCCCTGCTGCCGCAGCGTGCTGTCGTTCCAGATGATCGGCGTCATGAAGAACAGCAGCTGCACAACCGAATTGAGCAGCGGGCCGATGTCGCGGTAGCGGGTCGCCAGGATGCCGAAGCACAGCGACACCCACACGCAGTTGAGCATGATCAGCGCCAGCGCGGGCAACACCGACAGGTCCGCCCATGACCAGGGCTTGGGGAAGATGATCGCGACCACTACGTAGATCACGATGTTGTGCGCGAACAGGATCATCTGCCGCCACACCAGCCGGTACACGTGCACGCTCAGCGGTGTCGGCAGTTGCTTGATCAGGCCCTCGTTGGCGACGAACACGTCGGCGCCTTCCAGGATGGCGGCGTTGATCAGATTCCAGATGATCAGCCCGAGCGTGACATACGGCAGGTGCACCGACAGGTCGAGGTGGAACAGCTTGGAGTACAGCCCGCCCATCGCCACCGCGGTGGTGCCGGTGGCGATGGTGATCCAGAACGGGCCCAGCACCGAACGGCGATACCGCTGTTTGATGTCCTGCCAACCCAGGTGCAGCCACAATTCGCGGCGGTGGAAGCCGTCGACCAGATCGCCGCGGGCCCGGCCGAACGTCTTGGACTGCGCGGCGGCGTCGATGAATGTCATGCCGAACCTCCCGGCGCTCCGAACTGCTCACGTCGTCCCAGCCGGCGCAGCCGGAACCACTCCATCAGGCCCCGGGGGTCACGGCGGGTCACCAGGAAGAACCAGGCGAACCGCACCCATTCTTGCGGCAACAGCTTGCGCAGCCCGGGCTGGGACAGTACGTAGCCGCGGTTGCGATAGGTGTAGAACCGCTTCTTGGGGTCGTCGGGGTATTGAGTGTGCATGCGGCCGCCGAGGATAGGCTTGAATTCCGCACTGCCGCAAGGGTGTAGGTAGACCGCGTCCAGGCAGGTGCCGAACGGCAACCCGGATCGCACCAGCCGGCGGTGCAGCTCCACCTCGTCGCCGCGGATGAACAACCGCAGGTCCGGCACGCCGACCGCGTCCAGCGTCGACGCCCGGAACAGGGCGCCGTTGAACAGCGACGCGATGCCGGGCAGCAGGTCTTGGCCGGGTTCGGTACGCAATTCGCTTGCCCGCCTGCGCCATACCAGTCCGCGGCGCAGCGGGAAAGCCAGCAGCTCGGGGTCGTCGATGTTGCACACCATCGGTGACACCTCGGCCAAGCCGTACTTCTCGGCGCACGCCAGCAGGGTCTCCAGCACCTCGGTGCCCTGTGCGTAACCGTCGTCGTCGGCCAGCCATATCCAGTCGGCGCCGTGGGCCAGTGCCAGCAGCATGCCCAACGCGAAACCGCCTGCACCACCGAGGTTTCGGCGTGAGTTGAGGTAGATCTGCGGGATCTGCTGCCCGGTCACCAGGGCGTGCACCCGGGTGTCGCCGGAGTTGTCGTTGTCGATGACGATCAGCTTGTCCGGCGGCCGCGTCTGGCTGCACAGCACGTCCAGCGAGCGTGCGAGTTCCTCGGGGCGCCGGTGCGTGACCACCACGGCGAAGACGGAATCACTCACCGCCAGAAGCTCTTTGGGTCAGGTTGTCGCGCCGTGTCTCGGCCAGGACTTCACGCACGTGCCGGGCGGCGTCCTCACCTTCGTAGGCGCGCACCACGTCCTCGATCTCACCGCGTTGCTTGATGACGCCGTGGTCGATCCACATCGCCGTTTTGCACAGCCGGGCCAGGAATTCGTTGGAATGGCTTGCGAACACCAGGATTCCGGATCGCTCGACCAGGCTTTGCAGCCGCGACTGCGCCTTCTTGAGGAACTCGGCGTCCACCGCGCCGATGCCCTCGTCGAGCAGTAGGATCTCCGGGTCGATGCTGGTCACCACTCCCATCGCCAGCCGCACCCGCATGCCGGTGGAATAGGTGCGCAGCGGCATCGACAGGTAGTCGCCCAGCTCGGTGAACTCGGCGATCTCGTCGACCTTGGCCAGCATCTGCTTGCGGGTCTGCCCCAGGAACAGTCCGCGGATGATGATGTTCTCGTAACCGGAGATCTCCGGGTCCATGCCGATGCCCAGGTCGAAGACCGGAGCCACCCGGCCGGTCACCTTCGCCCAGCCGCGGGTCGGCTCGTAGATGCCCGAAAGTAGCCGCAGCAGTGTCGATTTCCCGGCGCCGTTGTGCCCGACCAGGCCCACCCGATCACCGAGCTCCAGCGACATGGTGATGTCCCGCAGCGCCTCGATGACCACGACGTTGGAGGCGTTGCGCCCGATTGCGCCGCCCGCCTTGCCCAGGAACGCTTTTTTCAAAGAGCGGGACTTGGCGTCGAAGATGGGAAACTCCACCCACGCGTCGCGGGTTTCGATGTGCGGACCGCTGGACACGGCTTACAGATACTGTCCGGTTCCGTGGGCACCGTGGCCCCCGTGACCGGGCCTGCTCACCCCGGGCGGCAGCGCGCCCTGGCGCATCTGCTCGAGTTGTGCGCGGGCGGCCATCTGCTGGGCGAACAGCGCGGTCTGAATGCCGTGGAACAACCCCTCCAGCCAGCCCACCAGCTGCGCGCCTGCGCGATCCGCAGCTCCGCGTCGGACGGAGCCGCTTCCTCGTTGAACGGCAGGGTCAGCCGTTCCAGTTCTTCGCGCAGCTCCGGCGCCAGGCCGTCTTCGAGTTCTTTGATGCTCTTGGCGTGGATGTCGCGCAGCCGGGTGCGGCTGGCGTCATCCAGCGGTGCGGCGCGGACCTCCTCGAGCAGCTGCTTTGATCATGGTGCCGATCCGCATCACCTTGGCCGGCTGCTCGACCAGGTCGGTCAGCGATTGCTCGTCGGAGTCGTCGTCCTCGGCTTGCCGGATCGCCATCAGGCGCGGATCGACGCCGCCGCCGATTACCTCGACGTCGTCGACATCGGGCTCGCCGTGTCCGTCACTCAACCCAATCACCGTCCTCGTGCTGCGTCTGTCAAGAGCGTGGCGGCGCGTAGCCGTGCCATTCGTAGATCTGGGCGCCGCCGTTGTCGTAGATCATCGTCCAGTAAGGCGACTTGTCCAGTGAGACTAACCCGTCGGGAATCTTGAACCCCCGCACCGTCGGACCGCTGGCCAGGACATAACGGATGTTGAGCGCCTTGATCGCCTCGGGAACGCGCGGATCGCTGTCGCCCTTGCGGGCAAACGCCCAGAAGATGTAGCGGTGGTAGCCCGGACCCATCTGGACCGGATAGTCGTAGTGCGTCCAGAGCGGGTGCAGCCCGGCTACCGCGTACATCCACGCCGTGCCGTCGACGTTGGAGTCGCCGATCAGGGTGTCGCGGGCACCTGGCAGCTGAGCCAGGTACGCCATCGCGTCCAGGTCCTGCTGATTGATCATCACCTGGTCGTACTTGTCGCCGAACAGGAACCGGTGCCGGGGAAAGTAGTGCCACGCGGTGGCCACGGTGATGCCGACCAGCAGCGCCGCGGTGGCGCCGGCCCAGAACCGGGACGGCATGGCCTTTCGGGGCTGGACGAATCGCTTGGCCAGCGCCACCGCCCCGGCGACCAGGGTGACCAGCGCGACGGCCGCCATCAGGTTGAACAGCGGGGTCGTGGCGGCGGCGATGCGGCGTGGGTCTTTGTAGAAGAACTCGCCGAACAACCCGGCGACCCTTCCGAACGGACCCCACAGTGGCGTGCCCGCGTCGACGTTGATCACGATCAGCGTCAGCCACACCGCCAGCGGCCACCAGATCTTTTTGACCAGCATGATGAATCCGCCGATCGCGCACAGCAGACTCAGCCCCCACTGATAAGGGAAGTCGTTGAGATGCCGGGAGTGCATGAACACGGCGTCGAACAGGCCGTGCCGCATGCTCAGGTAGGTCAAGAACGAGTGCCCGGCGATGATGTCCTCCTGCTGCGTGACGCACAGGAACTGCGGCAGCAGGATCAGCCCGGAAGCCACGCCCACGCCGCTCAGCGTCAGCAGGTCGGCCAGCCGGCTGCGTACCGGGTGCCAGAACACTTCGAACAGCCACCAGCCGCCGAGCAACAGCAGCACGATGATCCCTCCGGTGATGTGCACGGAGAACACGCCGACTAAGGCCAGGATGGCAACCGGGATACGGTCCCGGTGCCCCAGCGTCGAGGCGATCAACGCCATCACCGGGATGGCGACCCCGTAGGCCGCCAGGTTCGGCATGGCGGCGGTGTCGAATTCCACGTAGGGCACCGCGGTGAAGGACGCCGACAATGCCGCCGCGGTGGCCGCGACCGCCGCGGTGCGCCACTCGGTGGTGTGGGTGCGCAGCGCGCGCCACGCCAGTACGGCGGCGCTGACCGGGAACAGCCAGACCGCGACCGCCACCGAGGACAGCGTGTAACCGGTGGTGGCCGCCGCCCCGGTGAGCTGGCAGAAGACCGCCGTTAGCGCGTGAAACACCGACGGGTAGTAGAGCAGCGCATGGGTTTCGACGTTGCGCAGCTCACCCATGTGGGTGGAGGACGCTTGGCCGGTGTCCAGAATCCAGCGCACCTCGTTGGCGTGCCAGACCGCGTCCCAGGTGCTGGGGATCGACTGCCAGTGCGGGATGCCGGCGAACGCGGCCCAGCCGATCAGCCCGGCACCGAGCAGCACGCCGGCGGCCACCACCAGACCGGGTCCCGGGCGCATGCCGTGGGCCTCGGCCTGCCGGTCGCGGAACCGGGCGAGCAGCAGGGTCCAGGCCGTCGCCAACACGCAGACGACCGCGAATGCGGCCAGCGCCGTCCAGCCGTTCCACGGGATGCCGACCGCGCCGTAGGGGATGATCGCCAAAGCCACCACGCCGTACGTCAGCGGAGGGCCGACCGCGATCGAGATCGGCCAGCTCAACTGCGTGATACGTGCGACGATGGCCCCCGGCGCGATCAGCAGGATCAATGCGATCAGCGTTCCGAAGCACAAGCTCACTCGACTAGTATGGCTGCCCGGGTGCCCTCGCTCGGGAGGCCGTAACGGCTGGAACGTCTCCGGCGCACCCGCTACCGTCTACCCGTCTACAAAATGGCGAGTGCTCTGGAGAGTTCTAAGGTGGCTGGCATGGCCTACGACGTCGCCCGGGTGCGTGGACTGCATCCGTCGCTTGGTGACGGATGGGTGCACTTCGATGCACCGGCCGGCATGCTGATCCCCGATTCCGTCGCGACCACGGTGTCGACGGCTTTCCGGCGGTCCGGGGCCAGCATGGTCGGCGCCCATCCGTCGGCGCGGCGCAGCGCCGCGCTGCTGGAGGCGGCCCGCGAGGCGGTGGCCGACCTGGTCAACGCCGACCCGGCCGGCGTGGTGTTGGGCTCCGACCGGGCGGTGCTGTTGTCGTCGCTGGCCGAGGCGTCGTCCGCGCGGGCCGGTTTGGGTTACGAGGTGGTCGTCAGCCGGCTGGACGACGAGGCGAACATCGCGCCGTGGCTGCGCGCGGCGCATCTGTACGGTGCGAAAGTCAAGTGGGCCGAGGTCGATATCGAGACCGGTGAGCTGCCTACCTGGCAGTGGGAGAGCCTGATCGGCAAGTCCACCCGGTTGGTCGCGGTGACGTCGGCGTCGGGGACGTTGGGCGCCGTCACCGACCTGCGGGCAATGACCAAACTCGTGCACGACGTCGGCGGACTGGTGGTGGTCGACCATTCCGCGGCGGCACCCTACCGGTTGTTCGATCTGAAGGAAACCGACGCCGACGTGGTGACTGTGAACGCGGTGGCCTGGGGCGGACCGCCGATCGGTGCGATGGTGTTCCGCGACCCGGCGTTGTTGAACCCCTTCGGGTCGGTGTCGACCAATCCGTACGCGACCGGCCCGGCCCGGCTGGAGTTGGGCGTGCATCAGTTCGGTCTGCTGGGCGGTGTGGTGGCCAGCATCGAATACTTGGCGTCGCTGGACGAGTCGGCCCGCGGTAGCAGGCGCGAACGGTTGTCGGTGTCGATGCATTCGGCGTCGTCCTACCTCAACCGGATCTACGACTATCTGATGTCCTCGCTGCGGTCGCTGCCGTTGGTGATTTTGCTGGGCCGGCCCGAGGCGCGGATCCCGGTGGTCAGCTTCGCGGTCAACGACGTGCCCGCCGACCGGGTGGTGCAGCGGTTGGCGGACAACGGGGTGCTGGCGATCGCCAATGCCGGTTCCCGGGTGCTCGACGTGCTGGGCGTCAACGACATCGGCGGTGCGGTAACGGTCGGGTTGGCGCACTACTCGACGATGGCCGAGGTCGACCAGCTGGTACGCGCGTTGGCCTCGTTGGGCTGAGCCGCCCGCGAGATCGGCGCGGCGATTCGCGGTGACGTTACATTCGCGAGTCAGACGGCCGGCACCTTGGCGGCGATCTGCTGGGCGACGTTGACCGCGGAGACCGAATGCTGCAAACTGCACGCCACTACGTCGATGGCCACGTTGTCGGCCACAGTCAGCGCGCGCTGACAGGTCGTCCAAAGCCAATGCTCGGCAGCGTTGCGGCCGCTGAGGGTTTTGCCCACACTCAGCATGCCATTCACGTTGGAGACGGACCCGACGGTCCACACCTGATCAGGTTTGCCGGCAACGGTTTTGGTGAACTGTCGGTTCGAGCAGGTCGACCAGCGCTGAAACGAAGTGGTGAAGAACGCTTTGGCTTGTTGCACCGATGGAAATGACACCACCAGCTGGATACCGTAGAAGTCTGCTGTGCTCCCCGGTGTCTCCAGTTCTTGTCCGTACAACGCGTTCCAGCCACTGCCCGAGTAGGCCTCGCTTTCTCCCGGGCTCACCATGGGCAGGCAGGCCTTATCCGACACCGTGTCGTTGTCGTCGTAGGTCGATGTCGGATATTTCGGCCCGTCGACCCGCAGTCCGGTGGCGCCCAGCGCGGTGTCCATTTGATCGGGAGACAGCAGCAGGCCCTGCAGGTCGGCCTCGCCGACGAGCGGCGGGCCGCTCGGGCCGGCTGGGCCGGTCGCGGGACTGGCCGCGGAGGTCGGAGTGGCGGTCGAGGTCGCGGCGGTGGTGCCCGCTTTCTTCGATCCGAAATTCACAGCCATGATTGCGAGCGTGACAACTACCGCCAAAGCTCCGGCGCCGATCAAGAGCCAGCGCTTTCGTCCAGTGGGCGGCGTAGAGCGCGGCAGCAGCGGAGTGGCGTGCGGGGACCGCGCCGAACGCTGCTGCGCATAGGGACGCGGGCGGTACGGCGTCGTCGGAACGTCGGGGTTGGCAACAGCGGTGGGCGCCGAGGCGGCGGCATGAGCGGGAACGGCAGGCGCGATCAGGGCGTCTCGTGCCGCATCGGCCAGTTCGACCGCGGAGGCGTAGCGGTCCTCGGGTTTCTTGGCCATGCCACGGGAGATCACCTCGTCGAATCCAGCGGGTACCTGCGCGCGCTGCGCGCTGGGACGGGGCGGATCCAAGGACAGGTGCCCGGCGATCTGTTGCTCCATACTTTCGCCGGGGAAAGGGTGTTCGCCGGTGAGGCATTCGTGCAGCACACACGTCAGGGCGTAGACATCGGAGCTGGGCCCGGCGGTCCCGGCGAGGAAGCGTTCCGGTGCCATGTAGGCCATGGTGCCCACGATCATGCCGGTGGAGGTCAGCTTCGTCGCCGCCGCATCGTGGGCGATGCCGAAGTCGATCAGGTAGACGAAGTTGCGTCCGGTCACCAGGGCGTTGGACGGCTTGATGTCGCGGTGCACCAATCCGACGGCATGGGCCGCGTCCAGTGCACTGGCCAACTGCTCGATGACATGCACCGCCTCTTGCGCGCTCATCGGCCCGTCGCGTCGCAACAACTGCCCTAAGTCGATGCCCTCGACGATCGGCATCACGAGGTACAACTGTCCGTCGATTTCGCCGGACTCGTGAATCGGGATGATGTGCGGTTCGGTCAACCTGGCTGCGGTGTGGGCCTCGCGCCGGAAGCGCTCCCGGTAATCGGCCCGGTCGCCGAGTGCGGTGGGCAGCACCTTGATCGCGACATCGCGATTCATCAGCGTGTCGTGAGCCCGGTAGACGGTGCCCATGCCGCCCTGACCGATGACTGATAGCAGCCGGTAGCGCCCGAACGCGACCTCGTCCATCAGCGTCCCTTTCCTCACCGCGTACAACTGTGAAATTGCTTGGGGTGTAAGCGCTTTCGTGCGGCTCCCAGCGGAGGTGTCCGACTGTTGTTCCCTCCTGCGGCGGCGGCTGGTGTCAGGGCGGCACTGCACAGGACCGCCGGACCACACGTTTGCTGCCGACGATTTTCACACAGAAAACACCAGAACTACAGATAAACGGACCGCACCGGGTAACTTGCGGATACGCCGGGTCACCCGATCCGAAATCGGAGAGGCGCCGTTTCGAACTGGCACCGGCGGGCGCATGCTGACAATATTGCGGATGCCACTAGCGGCGACGGGTAGCAGCGAGGCGATGATTGCGACGGACCGGTTGACCGGCGGGCAAATTCGGGAACCGTTGGGCTACCTGGACATGATGGACGGCGATGTCTGCACGCGCACCGTCCCGATTTTCGATCAGCTGTTCGTCGGACGCGAATGCGCGGGAATCAGGGCGTCGCGTCGGCTGGTCATACCCGATCCCGAGATCTCGCGCACGCATCTCGAGATCCGGCTGCACGCCGAAGCCGATCAGGCCTTCGTGATCGACACCAGCAGCAACGGCACCTTGCTCAACGGGGTGCGGCTGGAACGGGCGGTGGCGTTGCTGATCCGGCCCGGCGACGAGATCCAGATCGGCGACGTGGTGCTGAAATTCCGCGCGGAGCGCTTCAACGGCATCCCGAAACGGGTGGTGAAGAGCACGCTGGCGCGGATCGGCAAATCCGCGATGGTGATGGTGGTCGGTGACATCGTCAACTACTCGACGATTTCGCAGGTGACCGACGAGGGGGTCATGGCGCACAGCCTGTACATGCTCTGGCGCCAGGTGGGTGGTGTGCTGCGCGCTCATCGGGGCACGCTCAGCCACTATGCCGGCGACGCGCTGTTCGCGGTCTGGGAGGTGCGCCGGTTTCCGGACGCCGCCGAGCTGGCCGTTGATTTCGCGTTGGCCGCGAATCGACTTGTCGAGGAGCTCGCGCCCGGGTGGCCGTTGCGCAGCCCGGACGGCGGGCCGATCCGGATGGGCTGGGGTGTGGTGCAGGGGGTGGCCGCACTGGCCGCGATGACCAGGTCGGCCGATGCGGTGATCGGTGATGCGACCAACGTGGCATTCCGGCTGGCGTCGATGGCGGGGCGTCAAGGGCGCGCTCCGGTGTTGGCGGCCAGCGGCGTGCAAGCCGCCGTCGCAGACCAGTTCACTTGGGGCCCAAGCGAAAGCGTCGAGATCAAGGGCCGGCACGGCACGGCGACGGTGTTCCCGGTGATCGCACGCAAGAGCGCCGACTAGACCATGGGGCGGGGCGTGACGCTGCAACTCAGACGGTCAATACGACCTTTCCGGTGACCTCGCCCGAAACCAGCAACCGGTGCGCCTCCGCGGCCTGCTGGATGGGTAACCGGGCGCCGATGATCGGTCGGACGGCCCCGCTGGCGAACATCGGCCAGACCGATGTAGTGACCGCCTCGGCGACGGCGCTTTTGCTGTTGGGCCCACTCACCGGCCGGCCGCGCAGCGTGGTGCCGATTACGCGCGCCCGCTTCGCCAGCAACTTGCCCAGGTTGAGTTCGGCCTTGACGCCGCCCTGCATGCCGATCACGATCAGCTGCCCGTCGGTGGCCAGTGCATCGATATTGCGGTCCAGGTAGGCCGCGCCCATGATGTCCAGGATTACGTCCGCGCCACCGCCGTTGGTTTCTTCTCTGATTCGCGCGACGAAGTCTTCGTCCTTGTACGAGATGGTGATCTGAGCGCCCAGGTCGCGGCAGAATTGCAGCTTCTCTGCCGACCCGGCGGTGACGGCAACCCGGGCGCCGAGCGCGCGAGCCACCTGGATCCCGTGGGTGCCGATCCCGCTGCCGCCGCCGTGCAGCAGCACCAGCTGGCCCGGGCCGAGGTGGGCGGTCATCACCAGGTTCGACCACACCGTGCAGGCCACCTCGGGGATTCCGGCCGCGTCGACGAGGTCGACCGGGGCGGGAATCGGCAGCACCTGCCCGGCGGGCACGGCGACGTACTCGGCGTAACCCCCGCCAGCCAGTAATGCGCAAACCTCTTGTCCGACAGACCAATTGGTGACATCCGCGCCGACTTCGGCGATGGTACCGCTGACCTCCATGCCGATGATCTCGCTGGCGCCCGGCGGGGGCGGGTACTTGCCGGCGGCTTGCAGCACGTCGGCGCGGTTGACGCCGGCGGCGGCAACTTTGACCAAGACCTCACCCGGGCCGGCGGATACGTCGGGGACGTCCTGCCAGCGAAGTTGTTCGGCGGATTCGGCGACGATGGCACGCATGAGGGTCACGCTACAAGCACCGTTACCCTTAGCAGCGGTGGCGTGGCAGAGCGGCCTAATGCACTCGCCTTGAAAGCGAGAGACGGCTAACACCGTCCGGGGGTTCAAATCCCTCCGCCACCGCAGCGCGAGTTCCCCGGGAGCGCCCGTTCGCCTCCGCCGGGCGGCTAAAATCTTGTCGCAGACACTTGCCAAATCCTCCATGTCGCGCTATATAAAAAGTGTGTCGTCAGACATAGATTTCCTGTCCACAACGATTGATGATTGGAGTGTTGGAGGTGGCGACCATGTTGGTGCGTAGCGATCCGTTCCGCGATCTCGATCGCTTCACTCAGCAGGTTCTGGGCACCGCGGCGCGGCCGGCGGTGATGCCGATGGACGCCTGGCGCGAGGGCGAGCAGTTCGTCGTCGAGTTCGACTTGCCCGGCATCAACGTCGACTCGCTGGATCTGGATATCGAGCGCAACGTGGTGACCGTTCGGGCCGAGCGTCCAGACGTGGATTCGAGCAAGGAAATGCTGGCCACCGAACGGCCGCGAGGGGTGTTCTCCCGGCAGTTGGTGCTCGGCGAGAATCTGGACACCGACCGCATCGAAGCCTCCTATGACGCCGGAGTGCTGCGGTTGCGCATCCCGGTGGCCGAGAAGGCCAAGCCCCGCAAAATCACCATCAGCCACAACCAGAACCAGCACGCGCTCAGCGCTTGAGCGGCCGCCGACAGAAGCTGGGTCAGTGATGTCGCAGTGCAGCACGGGGGCGGTGCGGGAAGTGTCACGCGCAGCCGTCGAGGCGCCGGCGCCGCAGACGGTGCCGCTGGTCACCGATGACGCATCGGTGATCGCGCTGATCGCCGAGGTCGACGCGATCCTGCGGGCGGCGGCCCGCCGTCTGCGGTGTCGGCCACCGGCACCACCGGCGACCGGATGCGCCCTCGCCGTGCCCAAGTCTGCCGGTCGGTCTTGGCGGCTGCCGGCGTACCCGCGGCACGGGCCGGCGCATCGAATCGATGCCGTGCAACGCAGCCCTCCGGCACCCGCCGGTGACCACGTTGAGCAGGAAGGGAGGTGATGTCATCACCAACGAGTCGAGTGGGCCAGCTCGCCACCCGGGCCACATCGTGGGCGCTGTCGGCACCTGCAGCGGTGACGACCACGCCGATGCCCAGGTTGGGCGACTCATCCCGGGGCGGGCGGCCCGTCCCCAACATGTTCTGCTGACCTGACAACTGAGAGATCCGAGGAGAGGGGCCAGAAAACGATGGATTCGATGACGCTGGAAGCCGACCCCGTCGACTGGCTGGAGCAGCATGACGTGGTGCCGCTGCCCGACGACGACTACCCCCATGCCGGCGACCGCGATCTGATGGCAGGCTGGTTCGCCAATCCTCAGCTACTCGGAGTGTGACGCAGCACCGCGGCTATTCCGTCGGTCGGGGCGATCCGCTCGTCGGTGCGCACCAGCGACGCCCCGGCCGATATCGCGAACAGCGGCAGCGCCTCGTCGGCCCGCATCACCCGTCCGGAACCCAGCTCCCGGTCGTCGCCGCGAGGGGCGACGGTGGTCATTCCTTCGTCGGCCACCACGACCGCATCGCCGATGTCGCCGACGATCAATGTGTCGATTGTTCCCTGCCGCAACGCCGAGCACACCGCACCCAAACCCTGCACGGCACGCCCGGAGCGGCGGCCGGCCTCGGCATCGAAACGCACCACGGCGTCGTCGACCGCGCTGAGCTGGCGGTCCAGAAACCACGCCTCGGCAGCCCACTTGAGCTCGTCGAAGTCATACTCACCGCGAGGTGCGCAGATCGGCAGCGACACCACCTGTCCGCACACCGATGTCGGCAGTGCGGCCATCAGGTTCGCCCGCGCCTCGGTGGTGCCGGCTACAAACGTGGTGCCGGCCAGGGTTTCGTCCAGCAGCTTGGTCAGCCGCGCCGCCACCCGGCCCAGTGCGCCGTCGACGGATTCGGAGTGCAGTTCGCCGCCGAGGTAAGCGCTGATATCGGCGCCGGTGGCGTCGACCATCGCCAGCAGATAGTTCGGGTTCTCCAGTCCGTGCGCGAGAATCGGGACGATGTAGGGCAGCTCCGAGACGCGTACCACCGTCGAATCGGTCGGACGCAGCAACACCTCGTTGAACAAGACGCCCTCGGGCCCGACGACCACCGCGCGGCCGCCCCGACGGATGGCCGGCCGGTTCCATCGCAGGACGGCCCGCTTGATCGCGTCGGTCATCGATTTGTCGGCGCCGAGCCGTTCCAACCGCTCGCGCAGTCCCTGCCAACGGTGGTCGAGCTGAATGGCCCCGGCACCGTTGCCCAAACCGACCGATTCCTCGTAATACACCGACACGAACGGACCGCTGCTTTCCAGCAGTTCACGGAACCGGACGGCGTGCATGACGGACAGGGGTACCCCAGGGGTACCCCGCACGCCGGTGAACAAACGTTCGCGTTAGACCGTCATCTCGGCGGCGATGGTGTCCATCAGGGCGGTGTAGCGCTTGAGCTCCGGGTCGCGCCCCGGCTTGCCGCTGCTGATCAGGCCCGCTGCCAGACCGCGCTGCGGGTCGGCCCAGATCGCGATGTTGGCCAGGCCCAGGTTGCCGAACGCCGCCGGGGCGTTGCGCCCGAACGGACCGAACCGTTTGGTGCCGAGCATGTACCCGGTGCCCCAGCGGGCGGGTTGCAGCCCCACCGCGAAGTCCGGCCGCAGCCGTCGGGATTCCTGCACCGCCCCGTACATGCGCTCCGGGCTCATGATGCGCACGCCGTCGAGTTCGCCTCCGCGGCGCCAGATTTCGGCAAAACGCGACAGTTCGTCGGCGGTGGAGATGGTGTTGGACGAGGGCACCACGGTGGTCAGGAACGCCGGGGTGTTGGTGTACGGGATGATCTCGTGCACGGTGCCGCCGATCGCCTTGCGGAAGAGGGCCGCGATCACCGGCGGCAGCGGTCGGCCGGTGGGGTGGCTGGGGGCGACCAACGGGACGTCCTGCGGGGCCACGCCGAAGTTGGTCCACCGGAAATTCAGCGGGTCCAGGATCTCGGTCGCCAGGATCTCGCGGATGTCTTTGCCGGCCGCGGCGTAGACGATCTCGCGCATGAGCGGGCCCCAGGTCAGTGCGTGATAGATGTGCACCAGGCCGGGGCGGTACAGCGGCCGCAGTTTGCCGAGCTGCTCCTGGGCGTACTCGTGGTCGTCGGCGCGGCGCAGATCGGGCTTGGGCCCGGTGGGGAACGGGACGCCCGCACTGTGGGTCAGTACGTGCCGGATGGTGGTCCGGTCCTTGCCGTGGCTGGTGTAGCTGGGGATGTACTCGCAGACCCGGTCGTCGAGGGCGAATACGCCGCGCTCGACGAGCATGTGGATGACGGTCGCGGTGATCCCCTTGGCCGCCGAGTACACGCAGAACGGGGTGCCGGTGGTGACGGGGACTTTCTCCGCGTCGGGTTGGTCGGTCGGCGCGTTGCCCCAGCCGTGCCCGATGGCGCGGTTGAGCACCACCTTGCCGTTGCGGCGGATGCACAGCTGGATGGCGGGGTGCATGCCGCCCTGATACCAGTGCCGGGCGGCCTGCCAGATCCGTTCGACGGCGGCGCTGTCGACCTCGGAATGGTCTTCGTCAGCGGTCGCCGTCACGGCGTCCAGGTCGGCGGGAACGCGAATCTTGCCGTCGGGAGTCATCAAACCCGAGGGTACGTGCGCTACTCGCCGGTGAACCGTGGCGGGCGCTTCTGGAAGGTGGCCGCGATGGCTTCGGAAAGGTCCTTGGACGGCAGGAACGCGGAGTTCCACGCGGCGACGTAGCGCAGGCTCTCCGATACCGCCGCGATGCGTTGCTGGTCGAGGACGTCCTTGACGCCGTAGACGGCCAGCGGCGGGTTGGCGGCGATCTCGGCGGCGGTGGCGTGGGCGGCGGCAAGGGCGGCTTCCGCGTCCTCGAACACGTCGTTGACCAGGCCGATCTTCTCGGCGCGGGCGGCGTCGATGTCTTTGCCGGTCAGCGCGAGTTCGCGCAGATGCCCGTCGTTGAGGATCAACGGCAGCCGGGCCAGACTGCCGACGTCGGCGACGATGGCCAAGCGGACCTCACGGACGGAGAACTTGGCGTCGGCGCTGGCGTAGCGGATGTCGACGGCGGAGATCAGGTCGACCCCACCGCCGATGCACCAACCCTGCACGGCGGCGATGGTCGGGGTGCGGCAGTCGGCGACCGCGGTGATGGCGCCCTGCATGCGCCGCAGTTCGGTGTGGAAGTCGGTGCGGGCGCGGGCCAGCGCGTTGTCGGCCATCAGCGGCGCGAAGGTACCGCCCATCGCGGGCAGGTCCAGGCCGTAGCTGAAGTTCTTACCCGAGCCGGCGATCACGATGGCGCGCACCTCCCGGTCGGCGTCCAGCGTGGCGAAAACGTCGGGCATCTCCGCCCAGAAAGCGGGTCCCATGGCGTTGCCCTTGCCCGGACCGATCAGCGTCACCTGCGCGACGTGATCCTTGATCTCGACCGTGACCGATTCGTATGTTGCGCCCATGCGTCAGACCGTAGCGTGGCGAGTATGCCCTCGGACTTGCGACCCGGACCGGATTCTCCGCCCACCGACGAGCTGGCCAGCGCCGAAGCCACCCTTGCGGTGCTGCGCAAGTGGTTCATCCCATCGGCCGCGACGACAGGTCCAAGCAGACGCCATGCTCCGACTACGACCGGGCGTCGAGCGTCACGCTGCCGCAACCGTCGGCGCCCAGCGTCACGCTGGCGTGACGTTCGGCGAGGGGGCGGCCCGGCCCGCTATACCCGCTCGAGATAGAAGTAGAAGTACCGGCCGTCGTGCACGACGCCCTTGCCGTTCATGATGCCCAGCACCGCGGTGTCGTCGACCTTCTTGAAGTGGTCGTGCACCGGTTGGCCGTCATAGACCATCGTCGCGGTGATTTCGCCGCGGAATTCCTCCAGCCACAGGCTGGCTTCGCCTTTGCCCAGCGGGACGTTGGAGAACTTGTTGCCGTCGTCGTCCAGGCACACCAGCGGCTGCACGTCGAAGACGGACTTGAACGTCTTGCCGTACCAGCGGGACTTCTCCAGCTGTCCGTTCATGGGGTGGCCGGTGACGAACTCGCCGCCCTTCCACTCACCGAGCATGCCGTCGATCGTCGCGGGCTGCAGCGTCGCCCAGAAGTCGTCGAGCTCGGCGTCCGGGATCGCGCCGGTGCGTTCCTTGAAGTCCTCGAACTGCTTACGCGCCACGCTCATCTGTTTTCTCCTCTGATCCAGCTGCGGGCGAACCGCAGCAGGGCGTCGTTTTCCTCGGTGGCCGCCGTCACGGTGACCCGGACACCGTCGGTGCCGTACGGGCGGACGATGATCAGCGCGTCGGCGGCCTGCTCCACGAAGTCCCGGGTGCGCGCGCCCAATGGCAGCCAGGCGAAGTTGGCCTGCGACGACGGTAGTTGGAAACCCGCCTCGCGCAGTGCCGTGCTGACCCGCTCGCGTTCGGCGACGACTGTGTTGGTGCGGGCCAGCAGTTCGTCGGCGGCTTCCAGTGACGCGATGGCCGCGGCCTGCGAGACGCTGGTCGCGGTGAACGGGACGTAGACCTGGTCCAGGGCGGTGATCACGTCGGGGTGGCCGACCGCGTAACCGACCCGCAGTCCCGCCAGTCCGTAGGCCTTGGAGAAGGTGCGCAGCACCACGACGTTGTCGTGGGCGCGGACCAGCCCGAGGCTGTCCGGTGCCATGCCGTCGCGGATGTATTCGACGTAGGCCTCGTCGATGGCGATCAGGATGTGTGGCGGCACCGCCTCCACGAAGCGGGTCAGCGCGTCCGGGTCGACGACGGTCGACGTCGGGTTGTTGGGATTGCACACGAAGATCAGCCGGGTGCGGTCGGTGACGGCGGCCAGCATCGCGTCGAGGTCGAAGGTGTGCTCGGTCAGGGGGATCTGGACCGGGATGGCGCCGGCGACCTGGACCTGCGGCGGGTACAGCTCGAAGCTGCGCCACCCGAAGACCACCTCGTCGCCGGCCGACGCGGAGATCTGCACCAGCTGCTGGCACAGGCTCACCGATCCGCAGCCCACCGCGACGTGCTCGGGTGCGAACTCGGGGCCGAGATGCCGGGCCAGCGCCGCCTTGAGTTGTACGCACCCGTTGTCGGGGTAACGGTTGATCAGCTCGGTGGCGTTCTCGATGGCCGCGCGGACGCTGGGCAACGGTCCGAACACCGTTTCGTTGCTGGCCAGTTTGATGGCGCCGGGGACGGTCTTGCCCGGCACGTACACGGGAAGCCCGGCCAGCGCGGGCCGCAGGCGGGCGGTCACTTCGACAGCATATGTCGCGGCTGTGTACGCTATGCCTCCGGCGGTTCCGGGTTCCTCGGTCGGGTACCCTCAGGGAGGCCAAGGAGGCGTGCCAGAGCGGCCGAATGGGGCTCACTGCTAATGAGTTGTTCCCCTCAAAGGGAACCGGAGGTTCAAATCCTCTCGCCTCCGCCACGCAACACCAGCAGGACAACTTAAGACCGGCGCCCGTAGCTCAACGGATAGAGCATCTGACTACGGATCAGAAGGTTAGGGGTTCGAATCCCTTCGGGCGCGCTTTTTCCACTTCCCCCGCGTGAACGCAGGGCGGTTCTGCCGCCTGATTTCCGCCCACATTTCACGCGAGCCCCGCAGCAGGTCGCAGGGCCAAAGCAGCTGCCGGGATCACCGATGGTGTGGTGGCGCCTCGTCGCGTAAGCGTTGCTCGTCCTGCGCCGAACGCATTTCATCCTCGTCGCTGTAGCGCTCCTGCTCCTCGCGCGTAACGCGGGGTGTCGGATCGCCGGGGGAGCGTTCGGAGGTCATCGGCCGATTATCTCAGCAGCCAGCGCTACCTCGTCTCGATCAGCCGCAGAGCCCGCTCGAACAAGTGCACGGTGGCCGCGTGCAGCTGGTCGCCGACTTCCTTTTCGGCTTTGCCGGCGCAGGCCCGCGCCAGGGTTCCTTCGATCACGATGCCCAGCTTGAAGCAGGCCAGCACGGTGTACCAGTCGATGTGCGACAGATCCCGGGTGGTGTTCTCCGCATAACGCGCCAGCAGTTCGTCGGTGCTGGCCAGCCCGTCGGTGCCGCCGAGGGCGTGACTGAACACCGAGGACCCGTCGTCCTGGCGCCAGGTGGCCAGTAGCCAGCCCAGGTCCAGCAGCGGGTCCCCGATGGTGGACATCTCCCAGTCGCAGATGGCGACCACTTCCGGGCCGGTGCGGGAGAACATCACGTTGGCGGCGTGGTAGTCGCCGTGCATGATGCCGGGCTTCCAGCTCGTTGGCCGGTTGCGCTCCAGCCAGCCCGCAACCTCCTCGATGCCGGGGATGTCCGGCCCGGGGTAGCCGTCGTACTCCTGGTAGGACTCCAGCTCCGAAAGCCAGCGCGGCACTTGGCGTTCCAGGAAGCCTTCGGGTTTGCCGTAGTCGGCGAGGCCGACCGCGACGTGGTCGACGGCGCCCAGCTTGGCCAGCGCGTCGGCCATCGACAGCCCCATGCCGTGCCGGACCTCGGCATTGCCCGCGTGCAGCGGCGGCAGGCCTTCGCCGGCGTTGAAGCCCTCGATCGGCTCCCATCAGGTAGAACACAGCGTCGCCCAGCACGCTGGTGTCGTCGCAGCTGGCAATCAGGTGTGGATGCGGCACATCGGAATCGGCCAGCGCCGCCAGGACCCTGGTCTCGCGCAGGATCACGCTGTTGCTGCGGGCACGCAGATGGCGCGGCCCACGGCGCAGCACGTAGGAGCGGCCGGATCGGGTGAAGCGCAGCATCACGTTCTGGGTGCCGCCGGTGATGGCGGTGACATCCTGCAGCGGGCCTTCGCCGAGCCCCTGGGTCGACATCCACCGAGCCACCGCGTCCAGGTCGACCGACGTCATGATGTGGCCCGCGGGGTCTGCGCCCAGATCATCCCGTCCCGCTGGGCGGACACCGGCGTGTGAGTCATGCTGCTCCTATGCAACCTGTCTACCGTCTGGCAAAAAGCGTAGGGGACTCTTGAAGGGCGTTTGCCACTCAGGTCGGCTGGAAGAATGGGCGGCATGCCGCGTACCGACAACGATTCCTGGGACATCACCGAAAGTGTCGGCGCCACCGCTCTGGGTGTGGCCGCCGCCCGCGCCGTCGAAACCGAGAGCGACGACCCGCTGATCCGAGACCCGTTCGCGCGGGTGTTCCTGGATGCCGCGGGCGAAGGGGTGTGGAGCGTCTACGCCAACCCGGAGTTGCTGTCCGGTGCGGCCGAGGTGGAACCGGAAGTGGTTGCGCGGGTGCGGTTGATGGTCGACTTCATGGCGACGCGCACCGCGTTCTTCGACGAGTTCTTCCTCGGCGCCGCCGATGCCGGTGTTCGGCAGGTGGTGATACTGGCATCGGGGCTGGACTCGCGGGCCTGGCGGCTCCCCTGGCCGGACGGCACCGTCGTATACGAACTGGACCAGCCGCGCGTCCTGGACTTCAAGGCCACCACCTTGCGCCGGCATGGCGCCCAGCCCACGTCGCAGCTGGTGAGCATTCCGGTGGACCTGCGCCAGGATTGGCCAAAGGCATTGCAGGAGGCCGGGTTTGATGCGTCCAAGCCGTCAGCTTGGTCGGCCGAGGGCTTGGTGCGGTACCTACCCGCCCAGGCTCAGGACCTGTTGTTCGAGCGCATCGACGCGCTCAGCCCGTCGGGCAGCTGGTTGGCCTCGAACGTTCCCGGCGAAGGCTTCCTGGATCCCGAGCTGGTACGACGGCAGCGTGCGGACATGCGACGGATGCGTGCGGTGGCCGCGCAACTGGCCAATGTCGAGGTCGAGGACCCCGACGACCTCTGGTACGCCGAGGAGCGCACCCCGCTGGCCGACTGGTTGCGGGAGCGTGGCTGGCAGGTGTCGGCGCAGACCTTCGCGGAGTTGCTGGCCCGATATGGCCGCGACGCCGGTGGTGAGCGGGAAAACTCGCTGCCGCCAACCCTTTTTTGTGTCCGCCCAGCGTCCGTAAGCGCGGCGTCACCATCAGCGGACGTCCCGCCCAGCTGTTTGATTATTGAAAACCGTTGTCCGCCAACATATTTCAGCTCGAGGGTCGAGGGCTCTGCACGTCCTTTTTGATTTCCGCGATCGCGTCGACAGGGGTGAGATTCTGGCCCTGGCTGTTTTGGCCCAGCTGTGGCCAGCCCGCGCCCCGCGCCCCCGGGTCCGCGCAGCTGATCCCAGATCTCGCGCACCTTGGTCAGCAACTCCGTCTGTTCCTCGTCGCTGAGCGCCATCAGCGGTCCTCCGTTCGCGGTGATGCCGCACGCGGCGGCGAATTGTTGCGGTGTCAGCCCGTCGGCGGAATTCATGTCGCACCGGCCGAATGGCAGCGCGCCCTGGGGCAGATTCGGGCTGTAGCCCGAACCGTCGGTGTACTGGTGGGCCACCTGGCCGGGCAGGTTGGGGTTGGAGCCGTATCCGGCGGCCACCAACCGCAACCCATCTGGGCGCACCCGCCACATGTTGTAGAAGTCATAGGCGTTGGCGTAGCCGATGATTCGCGCTGCCGAGCCGGCGTAGTCCGCCAGGTTCCAGTACAGCGGGTTGATCCAGCCCGACCCGTCGCCGGCCGGGTTGCCGCCCGATTCGACGTCGAGCATCAGGGCCACCCGCGGGTGCAATCCGCCTTGTGCGTCGATTGCCGAACGCACCGTATCGGCGGTGGCCTGCCAATTCGGGCGCACGTAGGTGTAGACGATGCCGAACGCCAGCCGGCCACTGTCCAACGCGGTGCGCATCCAGGCGTAGTTGCGCGCGAAGTTGTGGTCGACGTAGGTGCCGTCACTGACGCGAATCGAGAGCACCTGGTACGGATACGAGTCATCCACGGGCACTTGGTATTCCGAGACATCCGCGAACAACGTGTCGGTCACGGTGCCGTTATCCCCCTTTGCCGCAATGGTTGTCGCACCATGCTACCGAGACAAGACCGGCGCTCGCGCCAGCGGGGAGGTACCGGCAGCGGCTCGGGCGTACAAGTTCTCCGGCGCGTCGAATGCGCGCGCCGTCTGGTGTTCCGGGCCGACGTCGTGGGTCGGCACCGCAGATTCTACGCGCAGTCCAGGTTTAGGTACGAGTGCAACGGGCAAAGCTCTCGGCACGGGAATTGTATCGGGACAACGGAGGAAACTATGGTTCGCGGTCGCGGAATTCTGGGCGCAATTGTGCTGGTGTGGCTGCTCATAGGGATCCTCGCAGCCTGGCAGCGCGACTATTTCAAAGGTGAGGAAACCAGTTGTGCCTCACTGGGAACCGTTGCGGTGACGGTCATTGCCGGGCCACTGAATTACATGGGCGTGAATCCGAAGGTAAAGGATTGCCACGCACCACGCCTGCCGCAACCCAGCGCAATGCATTCAATCGAACTCATCCCTGCTAGGTAAAGGAAAATCACAATGATTCTCGTCGGTGCACTCCTGCTCATCCTCGGATTCGTTTTCGGCGTCCATCTTTTGACGGTGCTCGGCGTGGTGCTGCTCGTCGTCGGTGCGGTGATGTGGGCCATGGGCTCCATCGGCCGCCCGGTGGCCGGCCGGCGCTACTGGTATTAAACGACCCACCATGAAACGGTCGCGTGATCGCAATGCGGTCACGCGACCGTTTCATAGCAGCCACACAGCAACGCCATAGCCTCGGCCTAAGGGAATACCCGGATACTGGATCGCGTGGCGTCTCCAAAAACTTCGGTCGAGCGGGTAGTGATGTGCCGCGCGGACGGCCAACCGGTCACCGTGCTGGTGGTCGACGACGAACCCGTCCTCGCGGAAATGGTGTCGATGGCCTTGCGTTACGAAGGCTGGAATATCGCGACGGCCGGTGACGGCTCATCGGCGATTGCCACCGCGCGGGCCGAACGGCCCGACGTGGTCGTTCTCGACGTGATGTTGCCCGACATGAGCGGCCTCGATGTGCTGCAGAAACTGCGGCAGGAAAACCCACGGCTGCCGGTGCTGCTGTTGACGGCCAAGGACGCGGTGGAAGACCGCATCGCGGGGTTGACCGCCGGCGGGGACGATTACGTCACTAAACCCTTCAGCATCGAAGAAGTTGTGCTGCGGCTGCGTGCGTTGCTGCGGCGCACCGGGGTGACCACCGTCGACAGCGGCGGCAGGCTGGTCGTCGGCGACCTCGTCCTCGACGAGGACAGCCACGAGGTGACCCGCGCCGGCGAACCGATCTCGTTGACCTCCACCGAATTCGAGTTGCTGCGGTTCATGATGCGCAACGCCAAGCGGGTGCTGAGCAAGGCTCAGATTCTGGACCGGGTATGGAGCTACGACTTCGGCGGCCGGTCCAACATCGTCGAGCTCTACATCTCCTACCTGCGCAAGAAAATCGACAACGGACGCGAACCCATGATCCACACGCTGCGCGGCGCAGGCTATGTCCTCAAGCCGGCGCGCTAGGAGGCCGGGAGTCTGGTCGCTTCGTGTGCGGCTCCTGGTTGGGCAGGTCGCCGTGCTGGCGATCGTCTGCGTGGGAATCACCGCGGCCACCGAATTGGCTTTGCGCCACCACCTGCTGGCTCAACTCGACAGCCAATTGAGCGGAACGTCCTACCGGTCGTCGCTGATGTATCCCGACCCGCCGCGCCGGCACGAATCACGCGCGGTCAAGAGCGGTCCCGGCCCCAGGTTTCTGGACGCTCCGGGCCAGCCGGCCGGCATGGTCGCAGCCGTGGTTACTGACGGCAAGACCGTCGACTCCGGTTATCTGACCAGCAGTGGTGCCCGGGCCGCGTTGACGCCGACCGCCCAGCAGCAGCTGGAACGGATCGCCGGCACCCGCTCTCCGGTGACGTTGAACCTCGACGGTCTGGGCCGCTACCGGGTGATGGCCGCGCCGAGCCGCAACCAGCAGGACCTGATCGTCACCGGCCTGTCGATGTCCAACATCGACGCCACCATGCTGCGCATGCTGGTCATCTTCGGCATCCTCACTTTGATCGCGCTGGCGGCGGCGACCACGGCCGGCGTGGTGATCATCCGGCGTGCGCTGGCGCCGCTGCGCCGGGTCGCGCAGACCGCGACCAAGGTCGTCGAATTGCCGTTGGACCGCGGCGAGGTGGAACTGCCGGTACGCGTCTCCGAAACCGACGCCAACCCCAATACCGAAGTGGGACAACTCGGTTCGGCCCTCAATCGGATGCTCGACCACATCTCCGCGGCGCTGTCCACGCGACAGGCCAGCGAGACCCGGGTCCGCCAGTTCGTCGCCGACGCCAGCCACGAACTGCGTACTCCGCTGGCCGCCATCCGCGGCTACACCGAACTGGCCCAACGCATGGGTGACGACCGGGAAGCGGTGGCGCACGCCATGAGCCGGGTGTCCTCGGAGACCGAGCGCATCACCCGACTCGTCGAGGACCTGCTGCTGCTGGCCCGGCTCGACTCGGGACGTCCGTTGGAGCGGGAACCGGTGGATCTGTCCCGGCTGGCCGTCGACGCGGTCAGCGACGCCCATATCGCTGGGCCGGACCACGAGTGGGAGCTCGATCTGCCGGCCGAGCCGGTGGTGGTGGTCGGCGACGAGGCCCGGCTGCGCCAGGTGATGGCCAATCTGCTGGCCAACGCCCGGGTGCACACCGGCGCGGGCACCGTGGTCACCACCCGGCTGACCGCCGAGCCGACGCATGCGCTGCTGCAGGTCGTCGACAACGGCCCCGGCATTCCGGCGGCGCAGCAGTCGGAGGTTTTCGAGCGGTTCGTGCGCGGCGACACCTCGCGGTCACGCAAAGGCGGCAGCACCGGGCTGGGCCTGGCGATCGTCTCCGCCGTCGTCCGCGCCCACAACGGGACGATCACGGTGCACAGCTCACCCGGCAATACCGAGTTCGCGGTGCGGTTGCCCGTGAACGGGTGGGCAACCGCACCGCCCGAGAACCCGTCGGTGAATTAGCCTCAGGGGCAGGTGACGTCGATTTCGAACGACTTCTTCACGATCGCCGTCGGATTGGCCATGTCCGCCCCGGTGGCAGTGCCGCTGATCTTGTAGCTGCTGCCGTTCTTGGTCGCTTCTGCCTTGGCATCGGGCGTTCCGGGGGCGTAGGCCAGCGAGACGCCGTTGACGTTGCCGAGCGCAACCGACTTGACCTCGGGCGGATTGGCGTCGGAGAGCACCGCGCCGATCCCGGTCGCCTGTCCGCCGATCGCGATGTTGACGGTGCCGCCGACCGTGGTGCACAGGGTGGTTCCGCTGACGTGCTGGTCCTGGCCGTCGATGAGGACCTTCGACGCGGAGGTGCCGCTGCCCCCGCCGGGGGCCGCGCTGGAGGAGCCGCTGCTCGTTGCCGGCTTGTTGTTGCTCGAACAGCCCGAAAGACCCGCCGCCACAATGGCCGCTGCAGCTGCTGCAACCGTCAGTCCACGCTTCACCTGTGCTCCTTTGCCCGAGGAAACGATCCGTCGTCGTTGAGGACCGCCCCGGCAGTATGCGACTGAACCGGACCCGGGGTCCAGGAACCGCGGAAAATTCCTCGATAGTTCGTTAACTCGGCGGACCGCAATGGTGGCAAGGTATTGGCAGTGGAGCACAAATCGCCTTCCGAGGTCATCGAGTCAGCACACGCAAATCATTCGCTGCCGGTGCACGACACCAGAGACTTCGACGACGCCGACCGCGGCTTCATCGCCGCCCTGTCCCCATGCGTCGTCAAGGCGGCCGACGGCCGGGTGGTGTGGGACAACGACCTGTACGCATTCCTCACCGGCCCGGCGCCCACGTCGGTGCACCCCAGCCTGTGGCGCCAGTCCACACTGGCGGCCAAGCAAGGCCTCTACGAAGTGGTTCCGGGCATCTACCAGGTCCGCGGTCTGGATATCTCCAACATCAGCTTCGTCGAGGGCGACACCGGCGTCATCGTCATCGACCCCCTGGTGTCCACCGAGACCGCCGCCGCGGCGCTGCAGTTGTACCGGACCCACCGAGGCGGGCAACGTCCCGTCGTCGCGGTCATCTACACCCACAGCCACGTCGACCACTTCGGTGGCGTACTGGGGGGTCACCTCACAGGCCGACGTCGATGCCGGCAAGGTCGCAGTGCTGGCTCCGGAGGGCTTCACGGCGCACGCGGTCCAGGAGAACGTGTACGCGGGTCCGGCCATGACGCGCCGCGCCACCTACATGTACGGGGCGCTGTTGGACCGCGGCCCGCAGGGGCAGGTGGGAAGCGGTCTCGGTCAGGTTGCCTCGACCGGGGAGGTGGCCCTGATCGTGCCCACGGTAGACATCCGGTCGACGGGGGGAGACGCACACCATCGACGGCGTGCAGATCGAGTTCCAGATGGCACCGGGCACCGAGGCGCCCGCCGAAATGCACTTCTATTTCCCGCAATTCCGCGCTCTGTGCATGGCCGAGAACGCCACCCACAACCTGCACAACCTGTTGACGCTGCGTGGAGCGCTGGTCCGCGATCCGCATGCCTGGGCGGGGTATCTCACCGAGGCCATCGACACCTTCGCCGACCGCGCCGACGTGGTGTTCGCCTCCCATCACTGGCCGACGTGGGGCCGCGACCGCATCGTCGAATTCCTCTCGCTGCAACGGGATCTCTACGCCTACCTGCACGACCAGACGTTGCGGCTGCTCAACCAGGGCTACACGGGCGTTGAGATCGCCGAAATATTCGAAATGCCACCGGCTTTGGACCAAGCTTGGCATGCCCGCGGCTACTACGGTTCGGTGAGCCACAACGTCAAAGCGGTCTACCAACGCTACATGGGCTGGTTCGACGGCAACCCGGGCCGGCTCTGGCCGCACCCGCCCGAGGCGCTGGGGCCCCGCTATGTCGAGGCCATCGGCGGCCTGGACCGTGTGGTCGAACTCGCCCAAGGCGCGTTCGACGAAGGTGATTTCCGTTGGGCGGCAACACTGCTCGACCACGCGATGTTCACCGACGAGCAGCACGGCGAGGCCCGTCGGCTGTATGCGGACACCCTGGAACAACTGGGCTATGGCGCCGAGAACGCGACCTGGCGCAACTTCTTCCTCAGCGGCGCCACCGAACTACGGATCGGCAACTTCGGCACCGCCACCAGCGTCACGTCGCCGACGTTGCTGGCGCAGCTGACGCCCGAGCAGGTGTTCGACAGCCTGGCCATCCGGGTGAACGGTCCCCGCAGCTGGGATCTCGACGTCACCATCGACGTCACGTTCACCGATGTGGACACCAACTACCGTCTGGCCCTGCGCAACGGCGTGCTGGTGCATCGCCGCGTCCCCGCCGACCCGGCCACCGCCACCGTTACGATCAAGCTGGCCAACAAGGTTCGGCTGTTGCTGGTGGCGATCGGTGATTTCGACTCACCGGGGCTGGAGCTCTCGGGCGACCGGTCGGCGCTGCAGTCCCTGATCGCGGTGCTCGATGCGCCCGACCCCGACTTCAACATCGTCACGCCCTAGTCCGCTTGCTGCGCGGTCAGGCGACGTCGATGATGACCTTGCCCAGCACCTTCCGGTCCGCGACGTAACGCAACGCGGCCGCGGTCTGCGCCAACGGGAAGCGGGCGCCGATGTACGGCCGAATCTTGCCGTCGGCGAACATCTTTGACAGCTCGGCCAGGTCGCGGACGCATTCGTCGGGGTAGTCGCTGAGGAAGGTGCGGATCTCCATGCCGCGGACCGTAATGTCCTTGAGCATCACCAGATTCAGCGGAATCGCCGGGATTGTTCCCGCGGCGTAGCCGAGGGTGACGAAGATGCCGCCGCGGGCCAGCCCGCGCAGCGCCGGTTCGGCATAGGATCCGCCGACCGGGTCGAGCACCACGCGGGCCCGATCTTCGGTGAGTTCGCGGATACGCAGCTTGAGGTCCTCGTTGTCGTAATCCACGGTGGCCTGCGCGCCACGCTCCCGACACAGTTGCAGCTTCTCCGGGCTGGACGCCGCGGCCAGCACGTGTGCGCCCATCGCCACGGCCAGGTCCACCGCGGCCAGGCCCACCCCGCCGGCCGCGCCGAGCACCACGACCCAGTCACCCGCCTTGACTTCGGCCACCGAGCGCAGGGCGTGATAGGCGGTGCGGTAGGTCACGCCGAATGCAGCGGCCGACCCGAAGTCGACGCCGTCGGGGACCACATCTGCGACCGACCCGTCGAGCAGCGCGAGTTCGGCGAACGCGCCGTACGTCGTGCCGAACACCCGCTGGCCCACGTCGAACGTCGCGCCTTCGCCGACGGCCACCACCTCGCCGGCGATCTCGTTGCCGGGTATGAACGGCGGCGGAATCTTGACCTGGTACTTGCCGGCGACGAACAGCACGTCGGGAAAGTTAACCGCCGCGGCGTGCACCCGCACCAGCACCTGCCCGGGCGCCGGTACCGGGTCGGCCACCTCGGTGAGCACCAGATCCTCCGGGGGACCGTAGGCGTTGCAGACGATTGCGCGCATCAATTCACTCCCAGACCCAGCAGACAGAACCGCACCAGGTGGCCGATGTCGTCAGGACCCGGCCGATCACCTGAGCCCACATAACGCCGCATCATCGCCACCGTGCAACCGTAGACCGCCGCCACGTCACGTTCGACATCGGCGCTGCCGAGCGCCGTCACCGGTTCGACCAACAACCCCCGCATCGGCTGCATCATTTCCTGGTCGGCGACATGCCAATTCGACATCTGCCCGGCCACCGCACGGCTCATGCTGAGCAGGTGCGGGTCGGCGACCTGAGCCAGCGCACCCTCGATCCAGCGGGCAACTTTGTCTTGGGGCCGAGACTCCTTGGCCATCTGATGTTCGAGGTAGGACACCACGATTGCGACTCCGCGCTCCATCACGGCCAGGATCAGATCGTCTTTTCCGGCGAAGTACCGGTAGAACGCCTTGTTCGACGAGCCGGCCTCGGCCACGATGTCGCTGACCCGCGGCGGCTCGGGGGCCACCCGCTCCATCACCCGCACCGCGGCGTTAAGGATGCGTTCCACCTCCTCGGTGGCGCCGCGCTGCCGGTCGTCGAGCGCCCGCCCGACGGCCGCGGCGACCCTGCCGTTCACGGCGAATCAGGCAGCGCCGGAACGCGATCCACCAGTCCGGCGTATTTCTTGCGGGCCGCTTCACGGCGGACATCCAGCATCTCGCTGGGCCACTCGCCTTCCTCGGCCTGGTAGCCCTTGAGCAGCATCCGAGCCAGGTTGACCTTGTGCGCCTCGGTGGGACCGTCGGCCAGGCCCAGCGCGATACCACCCAGCAGGGTGTTGACCAGTGGCAGCTGGTCGCTGAGCCCCAGCGCGCCGTGGACCTGTATCGCGCGCATACCAATGGATTTGAGCACCTGGGATGCCAGGATCTTGCAGGTGGCGATCTCGGCGCGGGCGGCACGTTCATCGCCGTTGTCGATCAGCCACGCGGCGTGCAGCACGGTCAGTCGGAACGGTGTCAACTCGGTGTAAGAGTCGGCGATGAACTCCTGCACCATCTGCTTCTCGGCCAGCAAACCGCCTTGGGTGAAGCGGCTTTTCGCACGCCGCGACATCATCTCGACGGCCCGCTGCGCCACCCCGAGCGAGCGCATCGCGTGGTGTAGCCGGCCACCCGCCAACCGGGTTTGCAGGATCAGGAATCCTTGGCCGGCCTCGCCCAGCAGCGCGTCCGGTCCTACCCGGACGTCGTCGTAACGGACCAGCGAGTGTCCCGGCTCGTGGGGGTCCGCACCGACCAGGTGATGGTTGGCTTCGATGGTGAGACCCGGTGTCCCGGCCGGGATCAGGAAGGTCGATGCGCCGTGGTGCACGGGCACGTCGGGATCGGTGATCGCCACGACGATGAAGAACGATGCGATCGAAGCGTTGGAGGAGAAGAACTTTCGGCCGTTGATCACCCAGTCGTCGCCGTCGCGCACCGCACGCGTGGTGAACACCCGCGGATCGGCTCCGCCCTGCGGCTCGGTCATCGAGAAGCAGGAGAAGATCTCACCGGACAGCAGTCCGTCCAGGTAGCGGTCCTTCTGTTGCTGGGTGCCGAAGCGGGCGAGGATCTCGGCGTTGCCGGTATCGGGTGCTTGCGTTCCGAATACTATTGGCGCCCAAGGACTACGGCCCAAGATCTCGTTGATCAGCGTCAGCTTGACGGCACCGAAGCCCTGCCCTCCCAGTTCGGGTCCCAAGTGCGGCGCCCACAGGCCCTGGTCGCGGACTTGCTGTTTGAGCGGGTCGACGATGCGGCGGCGTTCGTCGTCCAGCGGCAGGAACTCACAGCCGGGGAACAGCACCTCGAGCGGCTCGACTTCCGCACGGACGAACTGGCGCACCCACTGCAGCTTCTTCTCGAACTCCGGTTCGGTAGAGAAATCCCACGCCATCGATCGTTCCTCTCGTTAGGGGATGCCGCCGTCGGCTCGCAGGATCGAGCCGGTGGTGAAACTGGATGCGTCCGACGCCAGAAACAATGCAGCGCCGACGATTTCGGACGGATTGCCGGCGCGCTTGAGCGACAGGTGTTCGAACGGATTTCGGGTGGCCTGGTCGAGATTCCAGGCTTTGCTGACGTCGGTGAGGAAGGGTCCGGCCATCAGTGTATTGACCCGCACCGCCGGCCCGAACGCCTTCGCCAACGCCTCGGTCATCGCATTCAACCCGGCTTTCGCGCACGCATACGGAATGATGTCGGGCGTCGGTCGCAGCGATCCGGCGGTGCTTACGTTGATGATCGAGCCGCGCCCGGCAGCCACCATCCGCTCACCGACCAGCGCCGAAAGCCGAAACGGCCCTTTGAGATTGAGGTTGAGCACCGAATCGAACAGCTTCTCGGTGACGTCGGTGAGCTTGTCGTACAACGGCGACATGCCGGCGTTGTTGACCAGGACGTCGACCTTGCCGAACGCGTCATAGCTCGCCTCGACCAGCCCGTCGAGCTGATCCCACCGGCCCACGTGCACCTGGTATGGCATTGCGGTGCGGCCGGTCTCGGACTCGATCTCGTTGGCGACGGCCACGCAGTTGTCCAGGTTGCGGCTGGCGATCACCACGTCCGCACCGCAGCGGGCCGCACCGAAAGCGACCTCGCGGCCCAGCCCTCGGCTGCCGCCGGTGATCAGCACCACTCGGTCGGTCAGGTCGAGAAAAGTTGCTCGGCGTAACCCATTTCAACGGGCCTTGGCCGGCAGCGAGCGGGCCATCTCGGCCGCGGTGGCAATCAACTGCGGGATCATCGCTGCGAACGCGTCCCTTGATCTTCGGATCGACTCTGCCGGTGCGCACGCCGGCAGCATACGTTTTCTCCAGCACGATGCCCAGCTTCCAGTTGGCCAATACCAGGTAGTAGTCGATGTTCTCGGTGGACAGTCCGCTGAGTTTCTCGTAGTGGTCCAGCAATTCGCTGCGCTTGGGCATGCCGGCCATGTCCAGATAGAAGCCATCGGCGCGCGGTTCTTCCCCGTCGTAACCCAGCAGCGACCACGCCAGGTCGAGCAGCGGATCGCCGACGGTGGTCATCTCCCAGTCCACGATCGCGGCCAGTCGTGCCGGGGCTCCGTGGGCGAACATCACATTGGCGAACTGGTAGTCACCGTGCATGATGCCCGGCTTATAGCGCGCCGGACGATTGCGGCGCAGCCAGTCGGCGGCCTCGTCCAGTCCGGGCAACTCACGCACTTTGTAAGCGTCCAGGAATGCCAGCCACCGGTCCACCTGCCGGTCGTGGAAACCGTCCGGGCGACCGAAGCCCTCGAGACCCTGGGCGCGCCAGTCCACCCGGCCGAGTTTGGCGGCGCCTTCGACAAGCTGGAACGCCAGTTCACGACGGGCGGACAGATCGGTGTCGAACGGCTCAGCCCAGCCGCCGTCCATCGGGCTCCACCCGTCGATGGCGGTCATCACGTAGAACGGCAGGCCCAGCACCGAGCCGGTCTCGTCGGCCGCGATCAACTCCGCGTGTGGAACGTCGGTGCCGGACAGCGCCCGGACCAGCCGGATCTCGCGCAGCAGCCCGTTGATGCGGGCGGCGTCGGCGCGGGGGCCGGGCATCCGCAGCACCATGCGTTCCGGTCCGCGCCGGACCAGGTACAGCGTGTTCTGCGATCCGCCGCTGAGCTGCTCGAGAACGGGCTCCTCACCCTGGCCGGGAGCGCCCTCCGAGTCGAGCCACCGACCGAGTGCGCCGCAGTCAAGCTGGATCCCCCTCGGTGCCGGTCGCGCATCGGTCATGGTCGCACACCTCACTCTCCATGCGGAGAATAGCATTCTCCACGGTGTTGGGAGGGCCGGATTGGCGCCATGCGAGGCTTGCCGCATGCAACTGCTTCTGGTCCGGCACGCGTTGCCGCTGCGCAGCGAACCTGGCGAGGGCGCCGACCCGCATCTGTCGGAGACGGGCTTCGAGCAGGTCGCCCGCCTGCCCGACGCGCTGTCTCGGTTTCCCATCTCCCGAGTGGTCTCCAGCCCCCAAAAGCGCGCCATCCAGACCGCCGAACCGGTGGCGCAGCACCACGGGCTGCCCATCGAGATCGACGACCGGTTCGCCGAATACGACCGCGATCTGCACTCCTACATACCGGTCGAGCAGATCAAGACCGAGTTCCCCGAGGAATGGGCGCGGATGGCGCAGGGGCATCTGCCCAGCGCGGTGGACGAGGACGCATTCCGCGCCCGGGTGCGGGCCGCCGTCGACGATCTGGTCGCCAGCGCCGAGCCCGATGAGACGATCGCGGCGTTCAGCCACGGCGGAGTGATCAACGTGGTGTTGCACGAGATGCTGGGCACCGCCCGGTTGCTGTCGTTTCCCATCGACTACACGTCGGTGACGCGGCTGTTGTTCTCCCGGGAGGGGCAGGGCACGGTGGCGAGTGTTAACGGCACCGAGCATGTGTGGGATCTGCTGCCGAGAAACCAGCGGTGATGAGTCGACGATGCGAGCCGCGTAGCGGCTTGAGGAGGAGCGAACAGATTCGGTAGGGGTGAGTCGACGATGCGAGCCGCGTAGCGGCTTGAGGAGGAGCGAACAGATTCGGTAGGGGTGAGTCGACGATGCGAGCCGCGTAGCGGCTTGAGGAGGAGCGAACAAATTCAAAGGGGTGAGTCGACGATGCGAGCCGCGTAGCGGCTTGAGGAGGAGCGAACAAATCCAAAGGTGGTAGTACAGCTCGAACCCCGCGGTGGTAAACAAGTGCGGTGACTTCGGTGGACCGACTTGACGGCCTGGACCTGGCCGCGCTGGACGGGTATCTGCGTTCGCTGGGTATCGACCGCGACGGCGAACTGCGCGGCGAGTTCATTTCCGGTGGCCGTTCGAATCTGACCTTCCGCGTCTACGACGACGCGACCAGCTGGCTGGTCCGGCGCCCGCCGCTGCACGGGCTAACGCCGTCGGCGCACGACATGAGCCGCGAATACAAAGTGGTGGCCGCGCTGCAAAACACCCCGGTTCCGGTGGCGCGCGCGATCGCGCTGTGCGAGGACGACTCCGTGCTGGGCGGGCCGTTTCAGATCGTCGAGTTCGTCGCCGGGCAGGTGGTGCGCCGGCGCGCCCAGCTGGAATCGCTGGGCCGGCGCGCCATCGACGGCTGCGTCGACGCGTTGATCCGGGTGCTCGTCGATCTGCACAGCATCGACCCGGAGTCGGTCGGGCTGGGCGACTTCGGCAAACCCACCGGCTACCTGGAACGCCAGGTGCGGCGGTGGGGCTCGCAGTGGGAGCTGGTGCGGTTGCCCGACGACCGCCGCGACGGCGACGTGGCCCGCTTGCATTCGGCGCTGCAGCAGGCCATTCCGAAGCAGAGCCGGACCTCGATCGTGCACGGCGACTACCGCATCGACAACACCATCCTGGACGCCGAAGACCCGACCATCGTGCGGGCCGTCGTGGACTGGGAGCTCTCGACGCTGGGCGACCCGATCAGCGACGCGGCGCTGATGTGCGTCTACCGCGATCCCGCGCTGGACCTGATCATCGACACCCAAGCGGCCTGGACGTCGCCGCTGCTGCCGTCCGCCGACGAATTGGCCGACCGGTACTCGTTGGTCTCCGGGCACTCGCTGGGGCCGTGGGAGTTCTACATGGCGCTGGCGTACTTCAAGTTGGCGATCATCGCGGCGGGCATCGACTTCCGCAGACGGATGTCGGCGCAGGCCGACGGCAAGGCCGAAAACTCCGACGACGTGCCCGAGGTGGTGGCGCCGTTGATCTCCCGCGGACTCGGCGAGATCGCCAAGCTGAGCTGAGCTCGGGTCAGCGCACCGCGGCGGTGAGGTTCTTCTTGGCCGCGCGGCGCAGCTGAACGATGCGCGCGGTGCCCACCGCGAAGGTGATCAGCCCGCCACCGATGGCGGCGACCAGCATCCCCACCCCCAGCGGCGTCGTCCACTGCCAACCCAGGAAGGACAGCTTGACCGGGTCCAGGTTCTGGGTGACGAAGATCAGCAGCAGGATCAGCACCAGGAAACCCATGATCAGCGACGCCCAGAGCGCACCGGCGCGGGTGAACGTGGATGCCCTGTCCTTGGGGATCGGACGGGATCGCTCTTCGGGATTAAGCGCAGGCGACTGATCGGGCGCCGGCCGTTCGGACGGCACGCCTGGGGGATTGCTGCTCATAGGTCTATCTTTCTCCCATCCTGAGCGGATTGAAACCAAACCACGCGGGAAACTCGCAGGAAGCGTTGTCCGGGCAACGGAAACGGTTAGTGTCGGCAAGGTGAGAATGCTGCGGCGCGTGGGTTTCGCCGCGGCAGGGTGGGCGGCGGCGGTGTGCCTACTCGCCGCGTGCAGCAATCCCGATCCGTTCGGCTCGGGGGCGGGCGGCCCGAAGTCCATCGTGGTCGGGTCCGGCGACTTCCCGGAGTCGCAGATCGTCGCCGAAATCTACGCACAGGCCTTGCAGGCCAACGGGTTCGAAGTCGGCCGGCGGATGGGGATCGGTAGCCGCGAGACGTACATCCCGGCGCTCAAAGATCATTCCGTGGATCTGGTGCCGGAGTACATCGGCAACCTGCTGCTCTATTTCGAGCCCACCGCCACCGCTACCCTGCTCGACGACGTGGAATTGGCGCTCTACAAACGTCTCCCGGGCGATCTGTCGCTGCTGGCGCCTGCGCCGGCCTCCGACACCGACACCGTCACGGTCACCGCGGCGACCGCAGCCAAGTGGGGACTGAAGACCATCGCCGATCTGGCCGCGCACTCCGCCGAAGTGCGCTTCGCGGCGCCGTCGGCGTTCGCGACCCGACCGTCGGGACTGCCGGGCCTCAAGCAGAAGTACGGCCTCGATATCAGCCCGGGCAATTTCGTCCCCATCAACGACGGCGGTGGCCCGGTGACGGTGCGCGCACTGATCGAGGGAAATGTGACCGCCGCCAACATCTTCAGCACCGCGCCGGCGGTGCTGCAGAATCACCTTGTGGTGCTCGAGGATCCGGACCACAATTTCCTGGCCGGCAACATTGTGCCGCTGGTGAATTCCCAGAAGAAGTCCGACCGGCTCAAGGATGTGCTGGACGCGGTGTCGGCCAAGTTGACCACGAACGGCATCGCCGAACTCAACGTCGCGGTGTCCGGCAACGGCGGCCTCGACCCCGACCAGGCGGCCCGGAAATGGTTGCACGACAACGGTTTCGACCATCCGGTCGGGTAGCGCCATGATCCGGTTCGAGAGTGTCAGCAAGGTGTTCGACGGTGGCGCCACCGCCGTCGACAACTTGAATCTCGAAGTGCCCGAAGGCAAGTTGACCGTGTTCGTCGGATCGTCGGGCTGTGGTAAGACCACCGCGCTGCGGATGATCAACCGGATGGTCGACCCCACCTCGGGCCGTGTCGTCGTAAACGGTGCCGACGTTGCGACCGTCAACCCGGTGCGGTTGCGCCGCGGCATCGGCTACGTGATCCAGAACGCGGGGCTGATGCCCCATCAGCGGGTGATCGACAATGTCGCAACGGTTCCCGTGCTCAACGGCCAGTCCCGGCGCGCCGCCCGCAAAGCCGCCTACCAGGTGCTCGAACGGGTGGGCCTGGACCCCAAGCTGGCGAATCGCTATCCGAGGCAACTGTCCGGCGGTGAACAGCAACGGGTCGGGGTGGCCCGGGCGCTGGCCGCCGACCCGCCGATCCTGTTGATGGACGAGCCGTTCTCGGCCGTCGACCCGGTGGTGCGGCACACGTTGCAGAACGAAATCCTGCGTCTGCAAGGCGAATTACGCAAGACCGTGGTGTTCGTCACGCATGACATCGACGAAGCCTTGCGGCTGGCCGACCGGGTGGCGGTGTTCGGGGCGGGCGGCGTGCTGCAGCAGTACGACGACCCGGCGCGGCTGCTGTCCCGCCCGGCCAACGAGTTCGTCTCGAAGTTCATCGGGCTGGGCCGCGGCTACCGATGGCTGCAACTGTTGAGCGCGGCCGCCCTGCCCATGCACGACATCGCGCAGATCCCGGCCACCGGCCTGGCCGCCGCCGAACCCCCCGCCGGCTGGGCGCTGGTGGTCGACGACGGCGGCGCGCCGGTGGGCTGGATCGACGCCGACGCGCTGCGCCACCACCGCGCCGGGCTACCGCTGTCGGAGGCGATGACGTCGGTCGGGTCGGTCTTCCACGTGGACGGCAACCTGAGCCAGGCGTTGGATGCGGCGCTGGCCTCGCCGTCGTCGGTGGGTGTCGCCGTCGACCGCGCGGAAAAGGTCGTCGGCGGGGTGCGGGCCGCCGACGTGCTGGCCGCGGTCGAAGCGCGCCGCAGGAGCGAGCCGGACTGATGCACTACCTGCTGACCCATTTAGGTACCGCGTGGGCGCTGACCGTGGTGCACCTGCGGCTGTCGCTGGTGCCGGTGCTGATCGGGCTGGCGGTGGCGCTGCCCCTCGGGGTGGCGGTGCAGCGCACTCCGGCGCTGCGCCGGCTGACCACGGCTGCCGCCAGCGTGGTGTTCACCATTCCGTCGCTGGCGCTGTTCGTGGTGCTGCCGATGATCATCGGCACCCGCATCCTCGACGAAGCCAACGTGATGGTCGCACTGAGCGCCTACACCGCGGCGCTGATGGTGCGCGCGGTGCTGGAAGCTCTGGATGCGGTGCCCGGCGCGGTGCGCGACGCGGCGGTCGCGCTCGGCTACTCGCCGCTGGTCCGGATGGTGAAAGTCGAACTGCCGCTGTCGGTCCCGGTGCTGGTGGCGGGATTGCGGGTGGTCGTGGCGACCAACATCGCGATGGTGTCGGTGGGTTCGGTCATCGGTATCGGCGGCCTGGGTAGCTGGTTCACCGCCGGATTCCAGATGAATAAGAGCGACCAGATCGTGGCCGGCATCATTGCGATGTTCCTGCTCGCGGTGGTGATCGACACCGCGCTGAACCTGACCGGGCGGTTGCTCACGCCGTGGGAGCGCAGCCGGGGCATCACGACGCCGTTGGTGGGCGGCGCCCGATGAGCTTCATCGGACAAGCGCTGTCCTTCCTGACCACCGCCGCCAACTGGGCCGGTCCCGCCGGACTGGCCGCCCGGATCGGTGAGCATCTGGAGTACACCGCGCTGGCGGTGGCCGCCTCGGCGCTGATAGCCGTCCCGCTCGGGCTGGTCATCGGGCACACCGGTCGCGGTCAGGTGCTGGTGGTGGGCGCGGTCAACGGCCTGCGTGCGCTGCCAACCCTGGGGGTGCTGCTGCTCGGCGTGCTGATCTTCGGGCTCGGCCTGGGCCCGCCGATTGCCGCGCTGATGCTGCTGGGAATCCCGTCGCTGCTGGCCGGGACCTATGCCGGCATCGCCAGCGTGGATCGGCTGGTGGTCGATGCGGTCCGCGCGATGGGCATGACCGAACCGCAGGTGCTGCTGCGCGTCGAGCTGCCCAACGCGTTGCCGCTGATCCTGGGCGGCCTGCGCAACGCGACGTTGCAGGTGGTCGCCACCGCGACGGTGGCCGCCTACGCCAGCCTCGGCGGATTGGGCCGCTATTTGATCGACGGGATCAAGGAACGACAGTTCGCTTCCGCGTTGGTCGGTGCGCTGATGGTGACCGGGCTGGCGCTGATTCTGGACGGGCTGCTGGCGTCGGCGGTGTGGGCGGCGGCACCCGGATCGGGACGGCTGAGCAGGACCGGACAGGTACCTAACATCACAGTTCCCGCCTAATCCGCCGCAGCGGCCGGACACGTCTTACGGTAGACGTGTGAACGCAGCCCCTTCTGATTCGAGTCCAAGCGTCTGGCCACAGATGTTGACCTGGCGCGCCCAGGACGTATCACGCATGGAATCCGTACGAATCCAGTTGTCAGGCAAGCGAATCAAGGCCAACGGCCGCATCGTCGCGGCAGCCACCGCGACCAACCCGGCGTTCGGTGCTTTCTACGAACTGCAGACCGACGAGTCCGGCGCCACCAAGCGGTTCGGGTTGACCGTCACACTGGCCGAGCGGGAACGCCAGCTTGCCATCGCCCGCGACGAAGAGAACATGTGGTTGATCACCGACCACCAGGGACAGCGGCGCGCGGGGTACAACGGCGCCCTCGACGTCGATCTGGTGTTCAGCCCGTTCTTCAACGCGCTGCCTATCCGGCGACTCGGTATTCACGAACGGGCCGAGGTGATCACTCTGCCGATGGTCTATGTGAACGTGCCGGACATGTCGGTGGACGCGGCCACCGTCAGCTACAGCAGCGAGGGCCGCTTGGACGGGATCAAGCTGCGCTCGCCGGTGGCGGACACGACGGTGACGGTCGACGCCGACGGGTTCATCGTGGATTACCCAGGGTTGGCGGAGCGGATCTGATCACTCCGCCGGCCCGGCCGGCGGCGGCCAGTTGCTGGCGCCAGTTCTCCGCGCCGACGACGACGGCGACGATGTCGTGGCGCGGGAAGCGTTCGTAGCGGGTGCGCGCGGCGTGGCCCTCGTCGACCAGGTCGGCGACCGAGCCGTTGGCGGCTAGCGAGTCGCGGGCGCGGGAGAGCAGCTCGATGATCCGGTCGGTGGCGGGCACCAACTGGTCGGCGTTGCCCTCGCACATCGCGCGCACCAGGTCCGGGGCGGTGCCTGCGACCCGGGTGGCATCCCGAAAAGACCCTGCGGCCAGCGCAAATGCCAGCGGGACTTCGCTGGCGGTGATGGCCAGCGCCTCGGCCAGCAGATGAGGCAGGTGTGAGATCGCGGCCGCGGCGGCGTCGTGCTCGTCGGACCGGGCCGGCACCACGTGCGCCCCGCAGTCCAGCGCGAGCGCCGTCACCATCGACCACACCTCGGGATCGACGTGGTCGTCGACGCTGACCACCCAGGGCGCCCGGTTGAACAGCCCGCCGTGGCCGGCGGCCCATCCCGAGTGCGCGGTGCCGGTCATCGGATGTCCGCCGACGAACCGGTCCAGCAGGCCGGCCTCGGTCACCGCCGTAAGCACCGCCGTCTTGACGCTGGTGACGTCGGTCAACGGGCAGTCGGGCGCGGCCTCCCGGACGTGGCCGAGCAGGTGCGGCAGGGCGGGCATCGGGACGGCCAGCACGATCAGGGCGTCGCGGTCGGCGGCACGGGCCAACGCCTCGCCGAGGTCGGTGGTGGCGTCGAACCCGTCGGCCCGGGCGCCCGCAGCACCCTCCACCGAACGGTTGTAGCCGAAAACTTCGCGGCCGGCGCTCGCCGCCGCCCGCACAATCGATCCCCCGATCAGGCCCAGACCGAGTACGCACACCGGTGGACTACTCACAGGATCAAGGGTGGCACAGGCACGGTTGCGGTGGGACGCCCGTCCCGGCTTCGTCTGGCCACGGGCCAGGTCAGGGACTAGCGTAGGCGCCCATGGGCGCACAACGGGCTTCAGCAACAGGCCCGTCCGCGGACACTCCGGACGGCTTCGGCGTTGCGGTGGTACGTGAAGAGGGTCAGTGGCGCTGTGCGCCGATGGGCGCCAAGGCGCTGACCAGCCTTTCGGCCGCCGAAACCGAGTTGCGCGAGCTGCGCAGCGCCGGCGCGGTCTTCGGGTTACTCGATATCGACGACGAGTTCTTCGTCATCGTGCGACCCGCGCCTGCCCGGACCCGGCTGCTGTTGTCGGACGCCACCGCGGCGCTGGACTACGACATCGCCGCCGAGGTGCTGGACAGCCTGGACGCCGAGATCGATCCCGAGGACCTGGAGGATTCCGACCCGTTCGAGGAAGGCGACCTGGGGCTGCTGTCCGACATAGGGCTGCCCGAGGCAGTGCTCAGCGTGATCCTCGACGAGACCGACCTCTACGCCGACGAGCAGCTGGGCCGGATTGCCCGGGAGATGGGCTTCGCCGAGCAGTTGTCGGCGGTGATCGACCGCCTCGGTCGGTGACCGCAAGCGCGGCGGAGCCGGGTGCTGCGGGTCGCCGCCATCAGTCGGGGTCGGTGACCGCAAGCGCGGCGGAGCCGGGTGCTGCGGGTCGCCGCCATCAGTCGGGGTCGGTGAGTCTGTCCGTTTCCGACGAGGATCTGATCCGTGCCGCGTTGGTGGTGGCCGGGACGGCCGGCCCGCGGGACGTGCCGATCGGCGCGGTTGTCGTGGGGGCCGACGGCACCGAGCTGGCGCGGGCGGTCAATGCCCGCGAGTTGTTGGGTGACCCCACCGCGCATGCCGAGATTCTGGCGCTGCGGGCGGCGGCCTCGGCTCTGGGCGACGGGTGGCGTCTGGAAGGTGCGACGCTGGCGGTGACGGTCGAGCCGTGCACCATGTGCGCTGGGGCGTTGGTGCTGGCCCGGGTGGCCCGGCTGGTGTTCGGGGCGTGGGAGCCCAAGACCGGTGCGGTGGGGTCGCTGTGGGATGTGGTGCGGGACCGGCGGCTCAATCACCGCCCCGAGGTGCGCGGCGGAGTGCTCGCTGCAGAGTGCGCGGCGCCCCTGGAAGAGTTCTTCGCCCGTCAGCGATTGGGGTGATGGGCGTGTGGTTCGGTAAGCTGCTCGGCGGTGGCGTGTCCGAGCGGCCTAAGGAGCACGCCTCGAAAGCGTGTGACGGCTAAAACCGTCCGAGGGTTCAAATCCCTCCGCCACCGCCAACTTTTTGCCCGCGAATGCGACCGGGCTGCGATTGCTAGCCCCGACCTTCGCAGTCGGGTAGCACTCGCGGTGCGACAGGTATTAGGCCGTCTACAAGAATGAGGTCATGGTCGAGCAGAGCCTCTGGATGCAGAGGGTCAGCGCCGATCCCCAGCATTCGCACTGGTATGTGGAGCGTTTCCGTTCGAAGGCCCGCGCCGGTGAGGACCTGGACGGCGAGGCACGCCTGGTGGACGCGGTGGCACCTCGCGGTGCCCGCATCCTCGATGCCGGGTGCGGTCCGGGCCGAGTGGGCGGATATCTGGCCGCCGCCGGTCACGATGTGGTCGGCGTCGACGTCGATCCCGTCCTCATCGCGGCGGCCGAGCAGGACCATCCCGGGCCACGCTGGCTGGTCGGCGATCTGGCCGAACTCGACCTACCCGCCCGTGGCATCAGCGAACCCTTCGACGTGATCGTGTCGGCCGGCAACGTCATGACCTTCCTCGCTCCGAGCACCCGAGTCGAAGTACTGCGCCGGCTGCGCCGCCATCTGGGCGCGGACGGGCGGGTCGTCATCGGTTTCGGCGCCGGTCGCGGCTACGAGTTCGGACAGTTTTTCGACGACGTTCCGCGCGCCGGGTTGGTGCCCGAGCTGTTGTTGTCCACCTGGGATCTGCGCCCGTTGGCCGACGACTCGGACTTCCTGGTCGCGCTGCTCCGCAAGGACTGAGCCGTCCGGCCCGGGTTCAGTCCGGTTTCTGCCCGCTGACCAGCTTCTTGATCGTCTGCACCTCGCCGTCGGCGAACGGCTGGCCGGTCGGCTGCAGCAGGTCGGCGAACCACGGTTTCGGCGCTGTGGTGACCGGGCGGTCCCACGAGCTCCACGGCAGATACGTCTGGGTCTTGCCCGCCACCAGGCCCCAGTTCAAGGCGCCGACGTTGTGTCGCCGGGCGATCGGCAGGATGCCCTCCACCGTGCTGCCCAGCGATCGCGCCAGGTACTCGGTGCAGATGATCGGCCGCCCCAGCGGCTCCAGCTCGTTGATCCGGCCTTCGAACTGGGCGGGCGGTCCGTAGTTGTGGAACGTGATCACGTCGGAGTTGTCCAGCTGGATGCCGGCGATCGCGCTGCGGCTCCCGGGATCACCCCAATTGCCTTGCCACACACCACTTGTCAGTGGTTGCGCCGGATCGACGGAGCGCGCCCAGCCGAACACCTGGGGCAGCAGCGCGGCGACCTTGTCCAGCTTGTCCTTGCGCTCCACTTTGCGGTACTCGCGGGCCGGGTTGTCGGGCTCGTTCCACAGATCCCAGCCCAGCACCCGGTCGTCGTTGCGGAACTGGCTCAGCACCCCGGTGACGTAGTCGCGCAGCACACCGGCGTAGCGGGCGTCGTCGATGTGCTCGGCGCCGGGGCTTTGCACCCACCCACCCGGAGTTGTGCACCCCCGGTCGGGGCGCCCGCTGGCGGCCGATCCGCGGAAACGGGTCCCAGCAGGAGTCGAACAAGACGAACAGCGGCTTGATGCCGTGCTGTGCGGTGATACCGACGAACTGCGCCAACCGGGACTGGAAGCCTTGCCGGTCCTGAGCCCACAGCTGGTCGTGCAGGAACACCCGCACCGTGTTGAACCCGTGGAAGCGCGCAGCGCCCAGCTCGCGGTCGATGCGGGCGGGATCGTAGGTGCCGGCCTGAAACATCTCGAGCTGATTGATCGCCGTCGAGGTCGTGTAGTTGCACCCGACGAGCCAACCCTGCGCCTGATACCAGTTGTGGGCACGGTCGGCCGGCCACCGGCCCGCGTCGGCGCCGGCGCGCGGTGCACCGATCAGCGCCGTGCCCACGGCCAGCGCCAGCGGCAGCTTGAGGGCGGTTCGACGGTGCACGACGCGACGGTAGTTTCGGTCGGCGACCCCTCACGCGCGGCGTACCGGACCGCGACAAGTGAGGTGGAAAATCGTTATGCCGCCGTCATCCGCTGACGATCAGCGGAAGCGAGATCATGCCCGCGCCGCCGGTCACCATCAGCACCCAGCGCCCGTTGACCGGCAGGGTCACTTCGACGGGGAAGATGGCGAACCCGAGCTCGGCTGTGGTGGCGGCCTCGGGCAGTTCGAACTCGATGGTCAGGGACTCCTCGTCGGTGGGCGGGCGGATTTCGACTTCGACCCGCCGATCCGGGCTTCCGGTCTCCGCCTGGGTGAGCACCACCAGCAGGAACTGCGCCAGCCGATCTTCCTCGACGGCGAACCGCAGCAGCACCCCGCCCGACACGTTGAGCTTGTTGTCCACCGCCGCTGCGGCCTCGGCCAGGAAGGCCCCGACTATCACCCGCTGAACCTACCGTTGCGCTGCCCGCCAGCGCAGGTGGGTCGCGGCATATATTCGACGGGCGGCGACGAGCGGCAAGACGGCCAACGGAGGTCAGCAGCGTGGATCTTGTGGACCACATCGACCTGAGTGACCTGACCTCGCCCCAGCTGACCGAGACCCAGCGTCAGATCCTGGAGTTCACCGAGTCCAGGCCCGTTACGTTCGACGTCGACGCGATGCTCGCCGAGGCACGCGCTCAGGCCGGGGCGGACGATCTGGACGACACCGACGGTTTCACCGACCGGTTGAGCGCGCACGTCGCCGCGATCGAGGCCGACGATGGCCTGCGCCAACTCACCCGCTCCACGCTGCGCCAGCGGGTGGTGCGCCTGTTGCGCAACCGGCTGTCGTTGACCGATCTGGTCAAGCGCTACCCGGAGATCGAGTCGATCCCGATCGAGAAGCCGTTCATCGTGGTCGGGATGCCGCGATCGGGCACCACGCACCTGGTCAACCTGATCGCCGCCGACCCGCGCCGGCGTGCGCTGCCGTACTGGGAGAGCCAGGATCCGATACCGGCTCGCGGCCACGGGCCGGACGCCTGCGGCGTGGACCCGCGCTACACGCGGACCAGACAGGAACACGACGCGCTGATGGCCAGCGCGCCGCTGGTGGCGGCCATGCACGACCGGTTCCCCGAGGCCATCGAGGAGGAGGTCGAGGTCCTGGACCTGGATCTGGCTTCCTATGTGCTGGAATGGCATGCGCGGGTGCCGAGTTGGCGCGATTACTACCTGGGTCTGGATCAGCACCATCACTATGCGTATCTACGCAAAGTGTTGCAGGCCTTGACGTTTCTGCGTGGCCCGCGGACCTGGGTGCTCAAAAGCCCGCAACACAGTGAGCAACTCGGACCGCTGCTGGCGACATTCCCCGACGCCACCGTCGCCTTCACCCACCGCGATCCCGCTGCGGTGATCCAGTCGGCGATCACCATGATGGCGTACTCGGATCGTCTGCGCCGCAACAGTATTGACCCGGATTGGCTGCTGGACTATTGGACCGACCGGGTGCACCGGTTGCTCAGTGCCTGCGTGCGGGACCGCGACCTGGTCCCCGCCGAACGCAGCATCGACGTCGGATTCCATCACCTCAACGGCAACGAAATGCAGCTACTGACCGAGCTTTACCGTCGCAGCGGTGTCGAATTGACCGACCAGGCCGCTCGCTGCTTCCAGGGATACCTTGACGCCAACCCACGCGGCAAGCACGGCCGCATCCGCTATGACCTGCAACGGCATTTCGGTGTCAGCGCCGAAGAGGTGCGCACACGATTCGGTTTCTACTTCGACAGGTTCGACGTTCGTGCCGAATGAGGGAGAGACAGTGAACTTCGAGCCCGTCTACCGCAGTCGCCCAGGCGCCGACCAGATGCGCCCGGCCGCCGCCGAACGCGCCGAACCGATCGCCCCCGGGTTGTGGTGCTCGCCCGGGCTTTCCAACTCATACCTGCTGACCACCGACGACGGACGGGTGATCGTCAACACCGGGATGGGATTCGAAGGGCCGGTGCACCGCGCCAACTTCGACGCCGTCGACACCGCGCCGGTGCGCTACATCATCTTCACGCAAGGCCACGTCGACCACGTCGGCGGCCTGGACAGCGTCCGCGATCCCGACACAGTCGTTGTCGCGCAGGCGAACTGGACGCTGTGGCGTGACGACAACGAACGCCTCATCCCGTACCGGGCCAGTCGCAGCGCGTTCGCGTTCCAAGACACCCTGGCCGCCGGAATCCCAGCCATCCAACGCCGGCTCGGCACCAAACGGCTGCCCCCGCAGAGCGTTCCCGCGGTCGATCTCGACTTCGACGACACGCTGACCCTGCAGGTCGGGGGACGACGGCTGGAGCTCATCTCGGTGCCCGGGGGCGAGACCACCGACTCGCTGGTGGTGTGGCTACCTGAGGAGCGAATCTGCCTGTGCGGCAACACGTTCGGTCCACTGTTCGGGCATATTCCGAACCTGGTCACCATGCGCGGTGACCGCTACCGAGATGCCTTGACGACGATCGCCTCGGTCGAGCGGGTGCGTGATCTGAAGCCGGACCTGCTCGTCACCGGCCACTTCGAGCCGATCGCCGGCGCCGAGCTGATCGAGGCGGAACTCACTCGATTGCGCGACGCGATCCAGTATGTGCACGACCAGACCGTCGCCGGAATGAACGGCGGCAAGGACGTCGAAACGTTGATGCGGGAGATCGCCCTGCCCGCGGAATACGAAGTGGGACAAGGCTACGGCAAGGTCGCCTGGGACGTGCGGGCCATCTGGGAGAACTACTCGGGCTGGTTCCATCACCGCTGCACCACCGAACTGTATCCGGTAGGGTTCGGCGCGGTGGCCGCCGACGTCGTCGAACTGGCCGGCGCTGATGCGCTCGTCGACCGCGCCCGGGGCCACTTGGCGGCCGGCCGTCCGCTGCACGCCATCCACCTCGCCGAACTGGTCGCCGACCAACCCGCCGCGCGCGAAGTGCTCAAGACCGCACACGAGCACCTGCTGGCCGACAGCACCAACTTCTGGGAAACCGCCTGGCTCACCCAGCAGGTGGCAAGAAACTCGTAGCCATGTTGCTCACCGTACTGAGGTTGCTGGGAGTCGAATTCAGCCGGCGCGGCAAGCTGATGGACAACCTGGTCGAACAGATGCTGGCGTTCTGGGCGGACATCGGCACCTGGACCCGGCCGCATCAGCCGCTCTATGTGGGCGGCGGGTCGTTGGCCACCGCGCGGCGTGCGGCGCGGTTCGGGCTGCCGCTCGGTCTGGCCGATCACCTGCCCGAGGTCGCGGCCCGCTACCAGCTGTGCGCCGAGGGCGGCACCAAGCCGCTCGTCGTCATGCCCCGACCGGTCAACCGCGGAATGATCTACCTACACGGGACCCCGACCGCGCCTGGGCCGAACTCGGCGACCACATCCGGCGGGAGGCGGTCACCTACGGCGCCCCGGCGCCCGCCCGCAACTATCTTCCGGCGAGCGGCCTCAAATGTACGGTTCCCCGCGTCGAATACCGACATTTTGGGGACGTTCGCGCTATGAAGGCTTGAGTCCCAGCCGCCCAGCTGCCCAGTTCAGAGGCTCAACCCGGACGGCTGCGGCATCTCGCTGACCAGCACCGGCAGCGAAATCGCTCCGGTACCGCCGGTCACCACCATCACCCAGCGGCCGTCGGTCGGCAGCTGCAGCTGCAGCTCGAAGAACGCGAACCCGGGGAACTCGGCGACAGCCGCCTCCGGCACCTCGAACTCCAGCTTGATCGGCTCGTCGTCGTTGGGCGGGCGCATCTCGATCTTGATCTGCCGGTCGGTGTTGCCGGGTTCGGCCTGCGTCAGCACCACCAAGACGAATCGGGCCGAGCGGTCGGGCCCGAGCCCGAATCGGGACAGCACGCCGCCCGACACGTTGAGTTTGTTGTCGACGACGGCAGCCGCGTCGGCCAGGAAGGCGCCCGTTAGTATCACGCCGCTGAACCTACCCCGGCGGTGTTACGACTCCACCGCGACCCGTGCGCAGAGAGATTTGCCCGCCATCCGCGGGCCGGAAGCGCAATACTGAGCCAATGCCCGATCGCAACGTGCTAGGCGGCCCGCTGGAACCGTGCGGCACCGAGCCGATGACCGGCTTCTATCGGGACGGCTGTTGTGCCACCGGGGAGGAGGACCGCGGCCTGCACACCATCTGTGCCGTGGTGACCGCGCAGTTCCTCGAGCACCAGCGCTCCATCGGCAACGACCTGTCCACCCCGGTGCCCCTGTACCGGTTCCCCGGGTTGCTGCCCGGCGACCGCTGGTGCGTCACCGCGCGGAACTGGCTGCGCGCCCACCAGGATGGCTGCGCCGCTCCCGTGGTGCTGGCCTCCACCCATCAGCGCACGCTGGACGTGGTGCCGCTCGAGGTGCTTCAGCAACACGCGGTGGACGTGCCTGACGACATCGCAAATCTCTGAGATGTCCCAACGGTCTTGCCGGGCATGTGGTCTCGCCCTTCGGGACGGCGCCAGGTTCTGCGACGGCTGCGGCACCGCGGTGCAGCCAGACTCCGAACGTGCAGAGTACAAGCAGGTGACGGTGCTGTTCGCAGACGTGGTGGGGTCAATGCGACTCGCGGCGGCGTTGGGACCCGAAGGACTGCGCGACCTGATGGCGCAGGTGTTCACCCGTTCTGCGGCTGCTGTGCAGCGCTATGGCGGCACCGTCGACAAGTTCACCGGCGACGGGATCATGGCGGTATTCGGGGCGCCGGTCGCGCTGGAGGACCACGCCCGGCGGGCTTGTCTGGCGGCGTTGGACATCCAGGGCGAAGTCGCACACCTTGACACCGGCCTCGGCCCCCCGTTGCGGCTACGGGTGGGCCTCAACTCCGGCCAAGTGATCGCCGGTGAAATAGGTTCTGGCCCTTCGGGTTATACCGCGGTAGGCGAGCAGGTCGGGATGGCCCAGCGGATGGAGTCCGCGGCCGCGCCGGGTGGGGTGATGCTCGGCGAGTCCACCGCCAAGCTGGTCGAGAACCTCGCGGTGCTCGGCGAACCCGAACTAGTGCATATCAAAGGCTCGCAAGCCCCAGTGCCCGCGCGTCGACTGCTGGCCATGCCTTCCGGCCGGTTCGTATCGCCGCGGCGGGAGTCGACCCTGGTTGGGCGCACTTGGGAGCTGAACACCATCGGCGGGATATTGGAGCAGGCGATCGGGGGAAACGGTTGTGTGGCAGCGGTGGTCGGCCCGCCGGGAATCGGCAAGAGCCGAACTGTCGCCGAAGCAGTGCAGCGCGCCACGTCCGCCGGTCTCGAAGTGTTCAGCACCTACTGCGAATCACACACCCGCGACGTGCCCTTCCATGTGGTTGAGCGGTTGCTGCGATCGGTCTTCGGGATCAACGACGTCACCCCCGAGGTGGCCCGGGAACGTACCCGTGTCCGGATACCCGAGGCGGACGCCGAAGATCTGCTGTTGCTGGACGATCTGCTGAGGGTCGCCGATCCCGCCGTCGCACTTCCTGCCATCACCTCCGACGCGCGCCGTAGACGGCTGGGAGCGATGTTCAACGCCGCCGCGCTGGCCCGCAGCACGCCGGCAATCTTCGTGGTCGAGGACGCGCATTGGATCGACGAAGCCAGCGAGGCGATGCTCGCCGACTTCGTAACCGTGGTGCCGCAGACCCACTCGCTGGTGCTGATCACCTATCGGCCCGAATACCGCGGCGCACTGTCCCGAACCACCGGCGGGCAGACGATCGCGTTGGCGCCGCTGAACTCCGCGCACACGCTGGCGTTGATCGGTGAGTTGTTGGGGGCGCACCCGTCGCTGAGCAGTCTGGCGCGTCAGATCGCGGAGCAGGCCGCCGGCAATCCGTTCTTCGCCGAAGAGATCATCCGGGACCTGGCCGAGCGCAACGTAATCCGGGGTGACCGTGGAGGTTACGAATGCCGCGACGAAACCGCCGCCGTCAGCCTCCCGGCCACCCTTCAGGCCACCATCGCCGCCCGTATCGACCGGTTGGACGCCGGCGCCAAGCGGGCGATCAATGCCGCGGCAGTCATCGGGTCGCGCTTCACCCCCGACCTGCTCACCGCGCTCGGCGTCGAGCCGGTGCTCGACAAGTTACTGCGGGCCGAACTGATCGACCAGGTGCGGTTCACTCCGTACGCGGAATACGCATTCGGGCACCCGCTCATTCGCACGGTCGCCTACGAGTCGCAACTCAAGGCCGGGCGCGCCGAATTGCACCGGCGGGTGGCCGCAGTCATCGAAGCACGCGATCCCGGCAGCGATGAGAATGCTGCCCTGATCGCCGAGCACCTGGAAGCCGCCGGGGATCAGCGGACCGCGTTCGGCTGGCACATGCGTGCTGCCGCGTGGTCCAATCATCGCGACCGCGCCGCAGCCCGGGCGAGCTGGCAACGCGCCCGCCGTGTCGCCGATCAACTGCCGCGCACTGACCCGGACCAGGTGCGGATGCAGATCGAGCCCCGAACCATGTTGTGCGCCAGCTCATTTATCGCCGGTATCGGTTTCAATGAGACGGGATTCGAGGAACTTCGGGATCTGTGCACGGCGGCTGGTGCCAAGGAGTCATTGGCTATCGGTATGTACGGCCCGATGATGGTGCTCGCAACCAATGGACGACCGGGCGATGCCGCCGCAATGGCTTCGGAATTCATCGATTTGATCGATTCGATCGGGGATAGCACCCTGGCCGTCGCCCTGCTCAACGGAGCGGCATACGCGTACTCGGAGGTCGGAGAGGTCAGTAAAGCACTCCACGTCTCCCAACGAATAGTCGATCTTGCCGAGGGGAAACCTACTCTGGGCGATCTCGTATTCGGTTCGCCGCTCGCCCTGGCGATCGGGATGAAAGCGTTGGCAATGATGCGACTCGGCATCGACGGATGGCAATCCGACGCCGACGTGGCCATCACGATGGCGGCCCCGATCGATCCGACCAGCCACGTCGCCGCGATCATGTGGAAATACATCGGCGCCATCCCCGCCGGAGCTATCGCCGCGGATGCGACCGCGTTAACCGAGACGGCCCTGGCGTTGCGGATCGCCGAGCAGACGGGTGACGACTTCATTTTGGGGCTTGCCCAGATGACGCACGGCGGCGTGCTAATTCGCCACGGTGATCACACCCGCGATGAAGGACTTGAGCTGTTGCGTCGCACCCGCGAATCCGCGGAAATCGGGCGGTTTCCCCCGCGTTGCGGTCCCGATTGTCGACCCTCAGCTGGCCCGAGAGTTGGCCCGCACCGGTGACCTCGACGGAGCGGTCGAGCTGGCTCGATCCGTCTTCGACAACGACCTCGAGACGAGCGAGATGTTCTGGGCTTGGCTGGCGGCCGACGTCCTCGTCGAAGCACTGGCGCAGCGGCGTGCCGATGGCGATCTGGCCGAGGCGCAGGCCACCGTCGATCGCTTGGCCGCAGCCTCACCTCACCCGAACCCGGTTGCGTCATCGACCAACTCACCGTGCTGCGGCTGCGGGGCCTACTGGCCCGAGCACACGGCGACGCTGACACCCACCAGCAGTTCATCGACCGCTGCCGCGCGAAGGCCGCAGCGACCGGATACGAACCGTTCGCGAAGGCTCAGGGCAGCGCGGTCGAATACAGCCACGCATCCCACAACGGCCGCAGCGACTCGTCGCTGTAGTTGGCCGCCAGGCCGGTGAAGTCGTCGGTGCTGGCGGTCGAGTGCCGATACCGCGATGTCCAATCCTTCAGCAGCGCAAAGAACTTCACGTCGCCCAGTCGTCCGCGCAGCGTGTGCAGGGTCAGGGCGCCCCGCTTGTACAGCCGGTCGTCGAACATGCGCCGGGGTCCCGGATCGGTGAGCAGCAGGTCCTGCGGCTGACCGCGAAGCTCCTCGTGGTACTCGGCGGCCAGCTCCCCGGCGCTGGGTCCGCCGCTGTGCTCGGACCACAACCACTCGGCGTAGCAGGCGAAGCCCTCGTGCAGCCAGATGTCGCGCCACCGCCGCGCGGTCACCGAATTGCCGAACCACTGGTGCGCCAACTCGTGGGCGATCAGCCGCTCGCTGTCTCCGCTGCCGTCGCAATGATTGGCACCGAAGATCGAAATACCTTGTGCCTCAAGCGGAATCTCCAGCGGATCGTCGGTGACCACCACCGTATAGCCGTTGGCCAGCGGGTACGGCCCGAACAGCTCGACGAACAACTTCATCATCTGCGGCTGCTCGCCGAAGTCGTGGTCGAAGTTCTTCTTCAGCCGTTCGGGCAGGGCCGCTCGGATGGTCACCGGCGTCCTGGCCAGCCGGGCCGGCTCGTACACACCGATCTGCAGTGTGACCAGGTAAGTCGAGGTGGGCTCGGGTTGTTCGTAGGTCCAGACGGTCTGCGACGCCCGCACCCGACGCGACACCAGCTTGCCGTTGGCCACCACCCGATAAGCACTTTCGGCGCTGACCTGGATGCGGAAGGCGGCCTTGGCACTGGGATGGTCGTTGCAGGGGAACCACGAGGCGGCGCCGTTGGGCTGCCCGGCCACCAGTGCGCCGTCGGTCAGCTCCTCGAAACCGACTTCGCCCCACAGCGTTCGGAATGGCTTCGGGTGGCCGCTGTAGCGCACGACGATCGACATCGCCGCGCCGGTCGCCAGCTTCGACGACAACGTGATGCGCAATTTGCCGGCGCGGCAACTGAACCGCTCGGCGCGCTTACCGTTCACCGAGACCTTCGAGACCGCCAGCACACTGGACAGATCCAGGGTGAACACCTGCAATTCGGTGAGCGTGACCGCGGTGATCGTCGCGGTGCCGGACAACCGGTTGATGCCGACCTTGTACTGCAGATCCAGTTCGTAGCGCGACACCGAGTAGCCGAAGTTGCCGTTCTGTGGCAGGTACGAATCGAGCGCCCCGTTCTTCGAGGCTTTCTTGGCCGCGGTCTTCACGCCGCGGTGCCTTCGGCTTCGGTGTTCTTGCCCTTCTTCCGGCCCGGATTACGGGCCGGTTTCCATGGCCGTACCGGATTACCTTGCCAGCGCGTCGATCCCGGCACCTCGTCGCCGCGCACCACCAGCGAGGCGGGCCCCACCGAAGCTCCGGCGCCAAGCCGGGCCGCGGGCAGCGCGACGCAGTGCGGGCCCAGCGTGGAGCCGGGCTCGAGCACGACGGTGTCCATCCGCATGATCCGGTCGTGGAACAGATGGGTCTGCACCACACAGCCGCGGTTGACGGTGCTGCCCGCACCGAGAGTGACCAGGTCGGCTTCGGGAAGCCAATAGGTCTCACACCAGACCCCGCGGCCGATGTCCGCCCCCAGCCCGCGCAGCCCCACAGGTTCAGCACCGGCGTACCGGCCGCTGCGCGCGCGCAAACCAGGGCGCCGCAACGGTTTCCACGAATGTGTCGGCGAGCTCGTTGCGCCAGACGAACGACGACCACAGCGGGTACTCGCTCGCGCGGATCCGGCCCACCAGCAACCATTTGGCCGCCACCGTCACCACCCCGGCCAGCACACCCGCGGCCAGCAACACCAACCCTCCGCCCAGCGCGGCCCACCCGATCCCGAAGCCCGCCAGGTACTGCAGCCCGCCCAACATCGCCAGCCCGATGGCGGCGGTGACCATCATCGGCACCAACCGGCAGGTCTCCACCACGGCCCGCATCAGCTTCAACCGGGTCGGCGGAGCGTAGGTGGTCTCCTCGTCGGCCTCGGCGGGACGGCGGCGCAGTCGCATCGGCGGACTGCCCAGCCAGGACGAGCCCCGTTTGGCCTTCGGCGGCGTCGCCGACAGCACCGCGACCAGCCCGTCGTCGGGCACCCGACGGCCCGGCTGGGTGATGCCCGAGTTACCCAGGAAGGCGCGCCGCCCGACCGTGGTCTCGGCAGCGTAGATCCAGCCGCCGCCAAGCTCATACGACGCGACCATGGTGTCGTCGGCCAGGAACGCGCCGTCCTCGATGACGGCGAACTGGGTGTGAGCAACACCGTGGAGATCTCGGTGCCGCGCCCGACCCGCGCGCCCAGGATGCGCAACCAGATCGGGGTCAGCAGGCTGGCATACAGCGGGAACAGGTAATTGCGGGCGGCGTCCATCAGCCGTTCGGTGGTCCACAGCTGCCAGCCGGCCCGGCTGCGCACCGGGTGATATCCCTCGCGCAGCCCGATCGACAACGCCCGCACCGCAACCGCTGTCGCCGCCGCGTACACGGCCACCGCGACCAGGGTGGCCACCGGTGTCCACACCAGGGCCGGCAACACGGCCTGTGCCAGGCTGCGCGTACGGTGCACCGCCAACCCGATGACGGCCAGCCCCGCGGCCGCGGCCAGCAGCGGTAGGCCGGCCAACACCATCGACGTCACCCCGTACCCGGCCACCCAGTAGGAGCGCGACGGTGGCCGCTCGTCGGGCCACGGGTGCTTGACCCGGCCGGACTTCGCGGCCGGAGAACCCTTCCAGTACTGCCCGTTCTTGATCTTGTCGACCACACCCGAACCCGGTGCCACGTCGGCGTTCTTGCCGACGACCGCGCCGGGCAGCAGCGTGGTCCGGGCGCCGATGGTCGCGTCGTTGCCAATGGTGATGGCCCCGACGTGGAACATGTCCCCGTCGACCCAATGCCCACACAGGTCCACCTCGGGTTCGATCGCGCTGCGCTGCCCGACCTTGAGCAGACCGGTCACCGGCGGCATCGAGTGCAGGTCCACGCCCTTGCCGATCTCGGCTCCCAGCGCGCGTGCGTAGTAGACGAGCCACGGTGCGCCCGCAAGGTTTTCGGCCCCGCTGGCCGCGGCGAGCCGCTCGGTGAACCAGACCCGCAGATGCACCGAACCCCCGCGCGGGTAGCTGCCGGGCTTGACGCCGCGCAACAGCAGGCGGGCGCAGAGCACTGCGCTGCCCATCCTGCCCAGTGGCGTGACGAACAGGACGAACGCGGCGACCACCAGCCACCAGTTCACCGCGACCGTCCACGGCACTACATGCAGCGCACGGGCGAGGTTGTTCCCCAATGCCAGCCAGGTAACCCATTGCAAGGCAGCCAAGGTCGCCAACGGCAGTGCCAACAGCAGCTGGGTCGCCTGGGTGCGGCGGGGGACCGGCACTACCACCCGCTCGGTGACCTGCGGCGGCGCCTCCTGTTCGTCGAGGAAACCGGCGAGCGATCCCAGCCGCGGATGGTCGTAGAGGTCGGCGACGGTGATCTGTGGGTACTGTCGCCGCAACGTGGCGACCAGTTGCGCGGCGGCCAGCGAACCACCGCCGAGCGCGAAGAAATCTGCTTGCGGGCCAACCACTTCCGCGCCCAGTAGGTCCCGCCACAACCCGGCCAGCACGCCGGCGGTGCCGGCCAGTTCCGGGGTCTCGTCGGTGCCGCCCGGTGGCGGCCACGGTAACGCATCACGGTCCACCTTGCCCGAGGTACGGGTGGGCAGCGCCTCGACGCGGACCAGTCGGGGCACCAGGGCGGCGGGCAGATGCTCGGCAAGTTGGTTGCGCGCCTTGGCGATATCGAAGTCCGGGTCCGCGCTCACCAGATACCCGACCAGCACCGGGGCGCCGGCCCCGGTGCGCCGCACCGCGGCCGCGGCGCCGCTGACCCCCGGCAGGTTCACCAGCGCCGCGTCCACCTCGCCGAGCTCGATGCGCCGCCCGCCGACCTTCACCTGGTCGTCGCGGCGGCCGCAGAAGTACAGGCCGTCGCGCTCGAGACGGACCAGGTCACCGCTGCGATACGCTCGCGGCCACCCCAATGTCGGCATCGCCGCGTACTTTTCGGCGTCTTTGTCCTCGTCCAGATAGCGCGCCAGCCCCACCCCGCCGATCACCAACTCGCCGGTCACCCCGTAGTCGACCGGCTCGCACTGGTCATCGACGACGGCCAGATCCCAGCCCACCAACGGCAGTCCGATGCTCACCTGCGAACCGTCCAACCGGGCGGCGCAGGCGACGACGGTGGCCTCGGTGGGACCGTAGGTGTTCCACACCTCACGTCCCTCCACCGCTAACCGCTCGGCAAGCTCGGGCGGACACGCCTCACCACCGAAGATCAACAGCCGCACCGCTTCCAGCGCTTCGGCGGGCCACAGCGAGGCCAGCGACGGCACCGTGGACACCACAGTCACGTCGCGGGTCACCAGCCAGGGGCCCAGGTCCATTCCGCTGCGCACCAGCGACCGCGGCGCGGGGACCAGGCAGGCGCCGTGCCGCCACGCCAGCCACATCTCCTCGCACGACGCGTCGAACGCCACCGACAGCCCGGCCAGTACTCGGTCGCCCGGTCCGATCGGATTGTCCTGCAAGAACAGTCGGGCCTCGGCGTCGACGAACGCGGCGGCACTGCGGTGCGTGACGGCCACCCCCTTGGGAGTGCCGGTGGAACCGGAGGTGAAGATGATCCACGCGTCGTCGCGGGCCAGCGGCGCCCCGGCTCGCCAGCCGCGGGAGGCGCCCAGGGTGCGTTCGATGCCATTCTCGGTAATCACGGCGACGACATTGGCCTCGCTGAAGACCAGCTCGGCCCGCTCGTCGGGATCGTCGGCGTCTACCGGGACGTACGCGGCGCCCGCGGCCAGCACCGACAGGATCGCCACGTACAGCGAATAGCTGCCTGAGGGCATCCGGACGCCGATGCGGTCGCCGCGGCCGATGCCCCGGGCGGCCAGCCAGCGCACACTTTCGGCCATGTCCTCGAGCAGTTCGCGGTAGGTGAGCTGCACCTCGCCGTCGTCGATCGCGGCGGCATCCGGATAGCGCGCGGCTGTCTCGTTGATGATGTCGATGAGCGTGCGCGGCCTGGGCGCGTCAGCCGACCGGAGGTACTGCGCGGGGGTCTCGGGCACCTTACGAAAATACTCAAGCCACACCGCCCGGCGCGTGCGGTGACGCTACCTGTGTCGCCCCTGACCACGCTGGCGCAACGCTCCGCCGCGGCTCCGTCCGCCGTGGAATTCGTAAATGAGTTCCAGAATTGAATTCCGCGGGCAACAACCGAGAATTTAAATGCTTATCCAGAGAACGACGATGTTTGTCCGACCGCGGTATTGCATCGCCAATAACTCACCGCGCCCGCCGGGTTCATTGCTTCACTTCGCATTCAGGTACGCAATCGGGTTAACGCCTCTCGGCTCGGCGTCGTGAATGGGATGGGTCGAGTAACAGCGCACCGGATCTTGTTGGACTCTGCGGGAAGGTTCGAAATGTCGTTTGTCGTGGTGGGTTCGGAGTTGTTGGCGTCGGCGGCGGCGGATGTGGCCGGTATCGGGTCGGCGTTGGAGCAGGCGGGGTCGAGTGCGGCGGTGTCGACGACGCGGATCGCGGTGGCTGCGGGGGATGAGGTGTCGGCGGCGATTGCGGAGTTGTTTTCTGGGCATGGGCGGCAGTTTCAGGAGGTGAGTGCGCGGGCGGCGGCGTTTCATGCGCAGTTCGTGGAGTCGTTGGCCGGTGCTGGTGGTGCGTACGGGTCGGCGGAGGCGCTGAATCTGGGGTTGTTGGCGGGTGGGAGCCGTTTGGGTTGATCAATGCGCCGAGGAGTATTTGTTGGGTCGGCCGTTGATCGGTAATGGGGCCAATGGTGCGGCGGGGTCGGGTCAGGCGGGTGGGGATGGGGGTTTGTTGTGGGGCAATGGCGGTAGTGGTGGTTCGGGTGCGGCGGGTCAGGCCGGTGGGGCTGGTGGGTCGGCGGGGTTGATCGGTCATGGTGGGGCTGGTGGGGCGGGGGTTCGGGGGCTGCTGGCGGTCGTGGTGGGTCGGGGGCTGGCTGTATGGCAATGGCGGTGCCGGCGGCGCGGGCGGGCTGAACGCGGTAGGTGGTGCGGGTGGGTCGGCGACCCTGTTCGGTAAGGGCGGAACCGGCGGCATCGGCGGCACCGGAGCGGGCGGCGGAACCGGCGGCAACGGCGGATACCTGCTCGGATCAGGCGGCGCCGGCGGTGCCGGCGGCGCCGCGGCCAGCAGTCTGCTCAACGGCGGGGACGGCGGCACCGGCGGGCGAGGCGGCTGGATCTGGGGTCACGGCGGCGACGGTGGCGCCGGCGGGATCGGCGGTGCGCAGGGCGTCGGCGGCCACGGCGGTACCGGTGGTGATGGCGGCACACTGCTGGGCGGCGGCGGCAACGGTGGCGTCGGTGGCGCGGGCGGCGACGGAATCAACGGTGTGAACGGCAAGGGCGGCTCGCCACAGAACCCGACCGGCGCCGCCGGGACAGACGGCACCGCCGCCGGCGACGGCGGCATCGGCGGCCGAGGCGGTGACGGCGGCTTGCTGTGGGGACACGGCGGCATGGGCGGTGACGGCGGCGTCGGCGGTACCGGTGGTTCGGGCGGGGCCGGTGGCACCGGTTTCACCGAGCCCACCGTCGGCGGTAAAACCGGCGGCAATGGCGGCCTGGGTGGAAACGGCGCGGCCGGCGGCAATGGCGGCGCCGGCGGCGCCGGCGGCAAGGGCGGCTGGCTGTTGAGCCCAGATGGCGCCAACGGTAATGGTGGCGCCGGCGGGACCGGCGGCAATGCCGGGGCAGGCGGCAGCGGCGGCAACGGAAGCAACGGCACCGCGGGCAGCCCCAACGGCGGGCTGGGCGGACGGGGCGGCGACGGCGCCAATCCCGGTGCGGCCGGTATCGGTGGAATTGGCGGGGCGGCCGGCGGCATCGGCGCACACGTGGGAGCCGACGGGCTCTCCGGCGCCCAATTGGCCGGTGGCAACGGCGGCAACGGCGGCAACGGCTACAGCGACCTGAACTTGGCCAACTTCGACGCCGGCGACGGCGGCCGTGGCGGCAACGCCGGACTCGGCGGCGTCGGCGGCAACGGTGGCGACGGCGGCAGCGTCGGGTCGAACGGCAACAACGGCAACGCCGGCAAGGGCGGCGACGGCGGCAACTCGTTCGGCTCGGGTTCGCTCGGCGCCACCGGCGGTAAAGGCGGAAACGGCGGCAGCGCCGGCGGCGCCAACGAGGCCGGTGTCGGTGGTAAAGGCGGAAACGCACAGGTCACCGACCCCGGCGGCACCGGCAACGTGACGGCGGGTGCCGGCGGGCGCGGCGGCAACGGCGGCAACGTGGCCGGCAACGCCGGCGATGGCGGCGACGCGTACAACGCCGGTAGCGGCACCACCACCGCTGGCAACGGCGGCGACGGCGGGAACGGGATCACCAACGGCGGCCGCGGCGGCCAGGGAGGTTCGGCCAACGGTGCGACCACCGGCCCCGCCGGCACCGTCCTGGGCGGGACCGGCGGAAACGGCGGTACTGGCGCGATCGGCGGCACCGGCGGCGTCGGCGGTCAGGCGCTCGTCAGCGGAATCGCCAACACTGCCGATGCCGTCGGCGGTCACGGCGGCACCGGCGGCACCTCCTCGAACAACGCCTCTTCTGCCGTCGGCGGGAAGGGCGGCGCCGCGATCAACTACGGCAGCGGGAACGCCATCGGCGGACGAGGCGGCGACGGCGGCGTACTCAACACCACCAACATCGCCGACGGTGGTGACGGCGGTGTGGGCGGCAACGCCACCGCATACGGCACGGGTAATGCCGTCGCCGGTGACGGCGGCAACGGCGGCCAGGGCATCAACTACGGGCGCGGCGGCGACGGCGGGAACGGTGGCACCGCGACGGTCAGCAATGCCACTTCCAAGGCGGCAGCCACCGGCGGCCACGGCGGTTCCGGTGGTCCGGGCGGCACGAACGGCGCCTTTCAATCGCAGGCCGGCTGGGGCGGCAACGGTGGTCAAGGCGGTAGCGCATCCAGCACCGGACTCGGCAACGTCACCGGCGGCGACGGCGGTGACGCCGGCGCCGGAGGCGCGGCCGGCAAAGGCGGGAACGGCGGCAACGGCGGCGGTGCCAGTGCCACCAACACGTCGTCCACAGCCAACATCATCGCTGGTGACGGGGGCGACGGCGGCGCCGGCGGGCCGGTGAACGGACCCGGCGGCAACGGCGGCAACGGCGCCAATGCGACAGGCCCCAGCGGTACCCACAAAGAGGGCGGCACCGGTGGCAGCGCCGGGGCAGGCGGCGGAACCGGAAGCAGCGGCGTACCCGGCACCGACGGCACGCCGTAGCGGCAGGACGATTACCGTCGGCGCCCCAGCCGACGGACCCGAATCCCGGGAGCCATGTCACCGCGACCCAACAGTGAATTATGGCCCCGGGATTCGGTGTATCTGAAATGGGATTCCAATAAATCCGGCATACCAGAAATTGCAATATCCGCGAAGCGACGAGATTTATCCCGGGGCAGAGCGTCGCGATCGATAAAGCGCCACACGCAAATGCTCGTTGGTTGACTGACGCCAGCGAGCATTTACGCAAAACCGGATATTCGTCCGCTGCGGGTCTGGAGGTTCGAAATGTCGTTTGTCGTGGTGGGTCCGGAGTTGTTGGCGTCGGCGGCGGCGGATGTGGCCGGTATCGGGTCGGCGTTGGAGCAGGCGGGGTCGAGTGCGGCGGTGTCGACGACGCGGATCGCGGTGGCTGCGGGGATGAGGTGTCGGCGGCGATTGCGGAGTTGTTTTCTGGGCATGGGCGGCAGTTTCAGGAGGTTAGTGCGCGGGCGGCGGCGTTTCATGCGCAGTTCGTGGAGTCGTTGGCCGGTGCTGGTGGTGCGTACGGGTCGGCGGAGGCGCTGAATCTGGGGTTGTTGGCGGGGTGGGAGCCGTTTGGGTTGATCAATGCGCCGACGGAGTATTTGTTGGGTCGGCCGTTGATCGGTAATGGGGCCAATGGTGCGGCGGGGTCGGGTCAGGCGGGTGGGGATGGGGGTTTGTTGTGGGGCAATGGCGGTAGTGGTGGTTCGGGTGCGGCGGGTCAGGCCGGTGGGGCTGGTGGGTCGGCGGGGTTGATCGGTCATGGTGGGGCTGGTGGGGCGGGGGTTCGGGGGCTGCTGGCGGTCGTGGTGGGTCGGGGGCTGGCTGTATGGCAATGGCGGTGCCGGCGGCGCGGGCGGGCTGAACGCGGTAGGTGGTGGGTGGGTCGGCGACCCTGTTCGGTAAGGGCGGAACCGGCGGCATCGGCGGCACCGGAGCGGTCGGCCTCAACGGCGGAAATGGCGGAGCCGGGGGTCACGGCGGCGCGCTGCTGGGCAGCGGCGGCACCGGTGGCATCGGCGGCGCCGGCGGCAGTGGCGCGGAAGGCCTGGTCGGCACGGACGGCTCCACCACGGCTGTCGGTGGCACCGGTGGCGATGGCACCGCCGCCGGTAACGGTGGCAGTGGCGGCCGGGGCGGCAACGGCGGTGGCCTGTGGGGCCACGGCGGCGCGCGGTGGCGTCGGCGGCGTCGGTGGAACGGGAGGCTCCGGTGGGGCCGGCGGGCTCGGCTACACCAACCCCAACGCCGGCGGCGCCGGAGGCAGCGGCGGCCTGGGTGGCGACGGCGCGACGGGCGGCAACGGTGGATCCGGCGGCGCCGGCGGCGAGGGCGGCTGGCTGCTGAGCCATCACGGCGCCACCGGCGACGGCGGTGCCGGTGGCGCCGGCGGCAACTCCGGGGCCGGTGGCAACGGGGGCAACGGTGGCGATGGCAATGCGAGCGCCCGCAACGGCGCGCGCGGTGGCGACGGCGGCAATCCCGGCGCGGTGGGCGCCGGTGGCGTCGGTGGTGCCGGCGCCCACCAGGGCGCGGACGGGCGAGCGGGCACCCAACTGGCCGGTGGCAACGGCGGCAACGGTGGCAACGGCTACAGCGACCAGATCACCCCGGGCAGCACCGGCGGCAAAGGTGGCGACGGGGGGAACGCCGGCCTCGGCGGCGTCGGTGGCAACGGCGGCAACGGCGGCAGCGTCGGCTACGACGAAACCAGCACCCCGGCACCGGGGGTCGCGGGGGCAACTCGATCGGTGCCGGCACCCTGAATGCCACCGGCGGCAACGGTGGCAACGGCGGTAGCGGCGGCAACGACGGCGACGGCTTCGGCGGGGTGGGCGGCAACGCCAACATCAACGACAGCGCCGGCACCGGTAGCGCCACCGGTGGGGCTGGCGGCCACGGCGGTGGCGGCGCAAACTACGCCGCCGACGGCGGCCGCGGGGGCGACGCCTTCAACGCGGGTACCGGCGCGACCACGGGTGGAGCCGGCGGGGACGGCGGGAATGCCGGCGGATTCGGAGGCAAGGGCGGCGACGCAGGCTCCGCCGACTCCGTGAATACCGCCGCTACCGGGCGGGTGGTCGGTGGGGCCGGCGGCACCGGCGGAGCAGGTAGCGGCGGGGGGCCGGCGGTGTGGGCGGGAAGGCGTTGGTCGTGGCGTCGGGCGCATCCGCCGATGCCGTCGGCGGTAACGGGGGCACCGGCGGCCTTTCCTTCTTGGGCGGTCTCTATGCACACGGCGGAACCGGCGGCGATGCCGTCAATTACGGCAGCGGTTCGGCGACCGGAGGCGACGGCGGCGACGGTGGCGAACTGCGGGTCAACTACATCGCGAACGCCGGCGCCGGCGGGACGGGTGGCGACGCACACGCGTTCGGCACCGGCAGCGCTACCGGCGGCGACGGTGGAAATGGCGGTGCGGCAACCGATTACGGTCGCGGCGGCGCCGGCGGCCACGGCGGCAACGCAACGGTCGACAACACCGCGTCCGCGGCGGCAGCCAGCGCCGGCGACGGCGGGCACGGCGGCACCGGCGCCCCGAACGGCCCTGTTGAGTCACAGAACGGGTCGGGCGGGGCCGGTGGCGACGGCGGTACCGCGAACAGCAACGGACTCGGCACAGTCACCGCCGGCCACGGCGGCGACGGCGGCGCCGGGGACTCCGTCGGGACCGGTGGAAACGGTGGCCGCGGTGGTGATGCCAAAGCCACCAATGCAGCCTCCACTGCGCAGGTCGTCGCCGGCGACGGCGGTGATGGCGGTGCCGGCGGCCCGCAGGACGGCGCCGGTGGTAACGGCGGTAACGGCGGTGACGCGACGGCGCCGAACATGGCCAATGCGCACGGCGGTACCGGTGGGCTGCCCGGCGCGGGCGGCGGAACCGGCAGCAGCGGCGCACCCGGCTCGCACGGCACGCCCTGACGGACGGCGCGGCGGCGATCCTCAGGACGCAGCGGGTAGTTCCGCACCCTTGAGGCAAGCGCAGACCTGCAGGATTGTCTCGAGCGCGCGAGGTTGTTCCTCGGCCTGCAAAATCGCCGGAGCGAGGTCGCTCGGTGCGATGTAGTCGGCGCCCGCATCGACGTACTTCTGGAGTTCGGCGGCCACCTCGTCCGGGGTGCCGATGATGTAGGACTTCTCGATCATGGACGGCGTTACCGAGGCGACGATCTCATCGACCTCGGCCGCGCTCATCTGGTGCGGCAGCATTTTGAGCGCGTAGTGCCAGTTCTCCTCGAAGATCAGCTGCTCGCCCTCGTCGCGCCAGGCCCCGTGGTGCAGTCGCCCGAACACCGCGGCCATCCACTTGGTGATCGGACTGTTGAGCAGGCGTTCGCGTTCGTCGTCGCTGCGGTATGCGATGACGAACGGCCAGAAGCCGTTGGTGAACTTCTCTGGGTCGCGGTCCTTGCGCTCCAGCTGAGCGTCGATCTGGGCGACTTGCTCTCCCCATTGTTCCGGTGTGCTGAATGCGCTGGGCACCATGCTGATGAAACCGTCGGCGTGGGTGGTCGCGATGTCAATCAGCTGGGGGCCGCCGCCGAGGGCCCAGATCTCGGGGACCTTGGGGAAGTGGGCGCCGATCCATGCGCCCGAGTAGTTCCAATGGTTGCCCTCGTGGCTGATCAGCCCATCGGTGGACAGCAGTTTGCGCACGATGGCGAAGATGTCCTCCATCCGGGATAGGCCCTGGGATCGCTTCCAGCCGAACGGCTTACATTGCTTGAGCTCGCCCGCGGCCAACTGGAGCGCCACCTTGGCCGGCGTCGCGGACGAGAGCGTGAGAATTTGTTGTAGCAGTTCCGCGGGACCGTTGCGCACCGCGTCCAGGGTGGTCGTGATGTTCAGCGTGTTCGTCGCGGCGGCAGCCAACAATGCGACCATTGCAGCGTTGTAGTACGAGTCGCAGTCGGCGCTGAGGTTGGCCATGGGAGTGACATCCGGACGCCACAGCGCCTGCGGAAAGAAGCTGACCAGTTGGTCCCAGGTCTGGAACCAGTCGACGACGCCGCTCGCCTCGATCTGCTTGGCGAAGTCAGCGCCGGCCTGGGGCGGCAGATAGCGGCTCGGCCAATAGTTGAGGGCTACCTCGACATTCGTCATTGCCTGCTCGATTCGACGACGGGCTGTAGAGTAAGCACTCTATTGCAGCATGGTTGGGAATTTCAAGATGGCGCATACCAATAATGTCCGCCGCCGCAGGTCCGCGTCCGAGGTCAAGGTGCTGATGCTCGATGCCGCACGAGAGATGTTCGCGGCCAAAGGTTTCCACGCGACGACCCGGGAGATCGCCGAGCGGGCGACCGTCACCGAACAACTTCTGTTCAACCACTTCGCGTCCAAACAGCAGCTGTTCGCCGCCGCGGTGTTGCAGCCCTTCGAGGCGCTGGCCGAGCAGCAGCTGGTCGAATGGCAGCACGTGGTCGCGTTGGGCGACGAACCTCACCAGATGATGCGGGTCTACGTCGAGGGGGTTGTGGACTCTGGTACGCACCAACCGGGCATTGTTCCGCGCACTGAGCACCGATCCGTTCGGTGCACACGTAACCCCCGGTGCTGGACCGCCTTGAGCAGCTGACGGCCGAGATCGCACGGCGGCACGGTTACGGCTACGACCCGCATATCGCGGTGCGGATCGTGTTCGCTGCGGTCACGGCCCTGGCCCTGAACGAAGAGGCGACCGCCGGCCGCAGCGAGGCCGACATCATCAACGAACTCGTCAATACCTTTGCGGCCGGGCTGACCAGAGGACGATGAGGAGCGGCGGGACAAGCGGGGGCAGGCGCGCGCCTGGTTCGGCCGGCGCCCCCGGATGCGGGAGTCTTACTTAGACGATTGGCCGTGCAGCGTCACGCGCGGGTGCTGACCGTAATGCTGCCGGTAGTAGGCCGCGAACCGCCCGCCATGAGCGAATCCCCAGCGTGCGGCGACCGCCGATACCGAGACGGTCGCGGGATCGGCGTCCGACAGTTCCTCGTGCGCGCGACTGAGGCGAACCCGGCGCAGATAGCCGATCGGCGTGCAGCCCAGCTGGCGACGGAACATGTGCTGCAGCCCGCGCGGCGTCACGTGGATGGCGGCGGCGATGTCGTCGAGGGACAGGTCGGTGTCCGCGCGCTCGTCGATGAACGCCACGGCGCGGCGCACCAGGCTGGACTTGATCGGGTCGAGCGGGTCGGCCTTGGCCGACACATTGCTGGGAAAGGTGTTCAGCACGCAGGCGGCCAGCAGTGCCGCGGCGTTGCTGGCGATCGCCGGTGAATCGCACGCCTCGGGCTGGCTGAGCACGTGGTCGCGTAGATAGTCGATCAGCGAGCTGAGTTGCCGGGCGGTCGCCGCCGACACCGGGCGGCTGGACAGCAATCGAACGGGTTCACCGTCCGCGGCGCACCTGACGGCCACCTTGGTCAGATCCGCAGTCTGGAACGTCACCATCTCGTAGCTGCCCCGCATCCCCACCGTCAGGTCCTCGGTGGGCAGGGCGACCACCTGGTCCTGGGGTGTCAGGACTTCGGTCTGACCGCCGGCCCGGTCCAGCTCCAAATAGCCGGTGCGAACCCGGGTCAAGACGATCCGGTCCAACGGTGCCATCCGGTAGCGGATTTCGGAGTCGAGTTCCAGCTCGTCGAAGCTCATCGAGCCCAGGCGCCGGCGCCGCATCTGGACCGGGTTGCCCGCGCGTTCGCCGGCGGTGATGACCTGTGCGAATCCTTGACTCACGAGCTGCAGCCTTGCCCTCGTCGGTACCGTGGAAGGCGATATTAACCAGATCTGACCGGCTGTCACGGGTCTTCGTAGGGCCGTGGCAACGCCCGTTTGCACCCGGTCCCCCGGCTGGCAGCTCGTCATGTTGTTGCCGAAAAGTGCTTATCAGCAACGTCTTTGAGAATCTTGGGGCCAGGTTTGGGTTCCATGCCGACGATTGCGCGGGCGGGTTTTTCTCCCCCGATCGGGGAGAAAAGTTCAACCCGAGAATCCGTCGGCTATCCGAGGCTTTTGAGCCGCCGCTGGACGAATGTGGTCTTTGGATGACTGCGCTTGCGGTATACCGGTTCTGCACAACGGATTTCGCTGATGTTAGCCATACCTTAGCCATACCGTTGCCGCCCCGCAACAACTTTCATGAGCCGGGCGATATCGCCGGAATCCCGACGTCGTGGCAGCCCGCCAACAAACGCCGGTCGTAAGTGACGAAAGCCGTCAGCTCCTGCTTGAGTTGCGCAGCAGCCGCCAGGTGGATCGCGTCGAGCGAACGCAGCGTAGGCGGACCGATGGTCTCCGCTGCGGTCAACACAGGTGCGCTGAGCGTGACCATGTCAAGGCCGTCCAGCAGATAGCGGGCCCGCCCGACGTACTCAGTCGCTGCGTACCTGTAAACGGCTCGCATCAACTCGATGCGGCCCAGCGTGCTGGTCGCTGCGTGCTCGCCCCGCTCGTGCTGGGCGTTGAGCCACGCTCGCAGTGCAGCCGTCTCAGCCTCGGCGATGAGCAGTTTCGTCAGGGCCGAGGTGTCCAGGTAGATCACTGCTCGTCGCGCATTTCTTCGAGAACGTCCGACAGTGTGCGCTTTTCGCTCGGCGGCGATGTGCCGGCGGGGTCGTACAGATTTTCCGGGCTGCGGGCCGGGAGTAGCAGTCCCGCATCTATCAGGGCGGTGCGGGACCGCGTCGCTTGCGCAACCGGTACGAGGCGGGCAACCAGGCGCCCGTGATTGGCAACGCCCAGCTCCTCGCCGGCCTCGACCCGCGCGAGGTACCGCGATGCATGTTGTCGCAGTTCACGGACCCCGATGACCTCCATCCAGCCAACGTAGCACGTCTTGTGCTACATCAGCGCCGCTGGACGCGGGCTCAGCCGCGCTGTTCCAGCCACTCCGCCAGGGAGCGCCCGGCATCCAGCACATGCCGTTCGGCGATGGCGCGGGCACGCTCGGCGTCCTTGTCGGCGAACGCGTCGAGCAGCGCCTCGTGGTCATCGAGTGAGTGCTTCTCGTGGTCGGGGAACAGCGTCAGGAAGTTGGTGGGCACCACCCGCGCCGCCTGTTTGATCTGGGCCATCAGCCGGGGCGAGTGCGCGGCCCGGTGGATCTTCTGGTGGAAGTGCCAGTTCGCCTCGCCGATGCTGTCGTCACCGGACCTCGACGCGACGTCGGCGGCCAGTTCGCGCAGCATCGCCAACTCGTCCGGTTCCACGCGCTGGGCGGCCCAGGCCGCCGCCTGGCCGGTCAGCACCCCCAGGATGGTGAAGCTGTCCAGCACGTCTTCCGGGCTGATCCCGATCACCGTGACTCCGCTGCGCGGCGCGACGCGGACCAGGCCCTCGAAAGACAGCTCAAGCAGGGCTTCGCGCACCGGGGTGCGACTGGTGGCGAATTCCTCGGTGATGGCGTCGAGGTCCAGACGCGCCCCGGCGGGGATGGTGCCGGTCAGGATGCGGTCACGCAGTTCCCGGGCGGCGCGCTCGCGCACGGTGCCGGAGATGTCGATCGCTGCCATCGAGGCAGCATATCAAATCGAGAATCTAACATTTGAAATCTGAAATATCAGGTGTTAGATTTCCGAACCATGCGAACCGACAAGATGTCCCTCGTCGCCTTCATGCAGGCGGGCAGCACTTCGGTGTACGCCGGATCCTGGCGACACCCCGCGACCGAGCACCGGTACCTCGACGCGTCCTACTACGCCAAGATCGGCCGTCAGCTCGAAGAAGGCTGCTTCGACCTGATGTTCTTCGACGACCGGTTGGCGATGCCCGGGGTATACGGCAACTCGGTGGCCGAGGCCGTCCAGTACGGTGCCCGGCCGGTCAAGCTGGACCTGGGCGTGGTGCTGGGGATACTGGCCCAGGCGACCTCGCACATCGGACTCGGCGCCACCTATTCGACCACCTACTATGCGCCGTTCCACGTCGCCCGCACCTTCGCGTCGCTGGACCACCTGTCGGCCGGGCGGGCCGCCTGGAACGTCGTCACCTCGGTCAACGACAGCGAGGCGCAGAACTTCGGCGTCGAGGCCCACCTCGGTCACGACGAACGCTACGACCGTGCCGACGAATTCATGGACGTGGTCACCGGACTCTGGGACACCTGGGAGGACGACGCCGTACTGCACGACCGCGCGACGGGTCACTACGCCGATCCGGCAAAGGTGCACGAGCTAGGCCACGTCGGGCAGTACTTCGCGGCGCGCGGGCCCCTGACGGTGCCCCGCTCCCCGCAGGGACGGCCGGTCATCATTCAGGCCGGCTCTTCGGGCCGCGGGCGCGAATTCGCCTCGCGCTGGGCGGAATTGATCTTCACCGGCGACCCGGGAATCGAAGTGGCCTGCAGCCACTACGCCGACCAGAAGGACCGCATCGCCGCTGCCGGACGCGATCCGGGCGCGGTCCGTATCTGCCCGATGGCCTACGCGGTGGTGGGGGAATCGGAGTCGCACGCCAAGGACCGCGAGGCGATGTTCCTCAACGACCTGGTGCACCCGATGGCCTCGCTCACCCTGTTGTCGGAGTTGATGAATTACGACTTCGCTCAACACGATCTGGACGATCCGGTTACCGACGATCTGATCGCATCGGTCTCGGGAATCCGGGGCCTGGTGCAGAATCTGCGCACGCATATCGGCGGCGACACGGTCACGGTGCGCGATCTCGCCGGCCACCGCGCCACCTTGCTGCAGGGGCCGCGGTTCGTCGGCACCGGTGAGCAGGTCGCCGACCAGATGGCCGACTGGTTCGAAAGCGGTGCCTGCGACGGATTCGTCTTGGCCGCAACGCATCTGCCCGGCGCGTTCGAGGACGTGGTACGGATGGTGGTTCCGGAGCTGCAACGACGCGGGTTGTTCCGTAGCGCGTACGAGTCGTCGACGCTGCGGGGTCACCTCGGGTTGCAACGACCCGTCGGCGCCAATGCTTGACGGCCTGCGGGTGCTCGACCTGGCCACCTTGGCGGCCGCGCCGCTGGTCGCCACCTATCTGGGCGAGTTCGGCGCCGAGGTGATCAAGGTGGAGGACCCGCGTAACGGCGACCCCATCCGCTCCTGGGGCAACCAGCGCGACGGCGTCGGCCTGATGTGGAAGTCCATCTCGCGCAACAAGAAATCGATCACGCTGGACCTGCGCTGCAGCGCCGGCCAGGAGCTGGTGCGCCGACTGGTGCGGCACGCCGACGTCGCGATCTTCAACACCCGGCCACAGACGTTGCGCAAGTGGGGGCTGGACTATCAGAGCCTGCGCGGGGTCAACGACCGAATCGTCATGCTGCACATCACCGGATACGGGTTGACCGGGCCCAAGAGCGAGCGGCCCGGGTTCGGCACTCTGGGCGAGGCGATGAGCGGCTTCGCCCACATCACCGGCCAGGCCGGCGGGCCGCCGACGCTGCCGCCGTTCATGCTGGCCGACGGGGTCGCATCGCTGAATGCCGCATACGCGGTGATGATGGCGCTGTACCACCGCGACGTACACGGTGGGCCGGGCCAATTGATCGACGTCAACCTCATCGATCCGCTGGCCCGATTGCTGGAGCAGACGCTGCTGGGCTACGACCAACTCGGCCTGGTGCCCGAGCGGTCCGGCAACCGCTGGGACATCTCCGCGCCGCGCAACACCTATCGCACCGCCGACGGCCGCTGGCTGGCGATGTCGGGAAGCTCGCCGGCGCTGGCCCTTCGGGTGTTCCGGGCGATCGGACGCGACGACCTGGTGCACGACGCCGACTTCTCCGATCCGCAGCGCAGACTCGCCCGCGCCCGCGAGGTCGACGCGGTGGTGGCGGATTGGGTTGCCGGTAAGACACTTTCGCAGGCGATGGAGGTGTTCGAAGCGCACGAGGTGGCCGCCGCACCCGTCTACGACATCACCGATCTGGTGCGCGACGAGCAGCTTGCCCACCGGGGCGTGTTCGTCTCGGTCGACGACACCGAACTAGGGCCGGTGACGGTACAGGCGCCGGTGCCCCGGTTCTCCGCGGCCCCCGGCGCGGTACGGCAGCTGGGCCCACGCCTCGGCGAGCACAACGACGAGGTGTACGGCGAACTACTCGGGCTGAGCCGCAACGAGATTGACGATCTGCACGCCAACGGTGTGCTGTGAGGGAGGAGAACAAGTGACACTGCGCCGTTCCGAGCTGGCGGTACCCGCGAGCAACGACGACATGTTCGACAAGGCCGCCGGCTGCGGCGCCGACCTGGTGTTTCTCGACCTCGAGGATGCGGTGCCTGTGGCCTGCAAGGAGTCGGCTCGATCCAAGGCGATCGCAGCGCTCAACGAGATCGATTGGGGCCGCACGGCTCGCGCGATCCGGATCAACGGCCTGGACACCCCCTGGTGTCACGACGACCTGATCGAGGTGGTGACCAAGGCCGGCGCCAACCTGGACACCGTCATCATCCCCAAGGCGCGCACCGCCCGCGACGTGTGGTGGGTGGACGTGCTGCTCACCCAGCTTGAAGCAAAACTGTTACTCGACAGGCAGATTCGGCTCGAGGTGCTGATCGAGGAGGTCGAGGGCCTGGCCAACGCCGAAGCCATCGCGGCCGCCAGCCCGCGGCTGGACGCGCTGATCTTCGGGGTCGGCGACTTCTCGCTGTCCCAGGGCGCCCGGGTGGACACCAACTTCGTCCCGCTCGGCGACTACCCCGGCGATTTCTGGCAGTACGCGCGTAGCAAGGTGATCGTCGCGGCGCGCATCGCCGGTATCGAAGCGATCGACGCGCCCTACCCCGACTTTCGCGATCTGACCGGTTACGAGCGCGATGCACGCCGGGCGTCGCTGATGGGATACACCGGCAAGTGGGCGATTCATCCCGGGCAGGTACCGGTCGCCAACGAGGTGTATGCGCCCACCGCCGACGAGATCGCCTTGGCGCAACGCAATGTCGCGGCGTACCGGGAAGCGGAGTCGAACGGCCGGGGTGCGGTCGGGGTGAACGGCGTGCTGGTGGACGCAGCGCACGTGAAGATGGCCGAGCAGACGCTGGCGCGCGCCGCGCTATGCGCGAACTCTGGCGGTTGACTCTGCGTCCAGGGCGGGAAAGTTCGAGTGGCGTGCGCCGTGGGCGCAGCGTCAACGTAACCTGAAGCGGTGACCAGGGTCGACGTGGAGTCCGGCGCCGTGCGCGGCCGGCGGCACCGCGACGTCGACGTCTGGCGTTCGATCCCGTACGCGGCGCCGCCCGTCGGGCCGCTGCGGTTTCGTGCCCCGCAGCCCGTCACGCCGTGGGGCGGCGTGCGGGACGCGACCGAATTCGGTAACGCCGCACATTCGCACCTGTTCAGCTCGCCGCTGGGCATCGTGGCGGCTACGGACCGGAACTGCCTGACGCTCAACGTCTGCGCGCCCGCCGGAGACGGACCACCCCGGCCGGTGCTGGTATTCATCCACGGCGGCGGGTTCTTCGAGGGCAGCTCCGCGTTGCCGGTCCACAATCCCGAGCCGCTGGTGCGCCGGTTCGGGATCGTGCTCGTCACGATCAACTACCGGCTCGGCGGCCTGGGATTCGTCGACTTCTCCCGGTACTCGGCGGATTTCGAATCCAATGTCGGCCTGCGCGACCAGATCGCCGCGCTGCAGTGGGTGCGGCGCAACATCGCGGCGTTCGGTGGCGACCCGGAGAACGTCACCGTGTGGGGGCAGTCCGCCGGTGCCAGCGCCGTTCTCAACCACCTGGTGATGCCCGCCACCAAGGGACTGTTCCACCGCGCGATCGCGCAGAGCCCGGTACCCGATGCGGTGCGCACCCGGGACCAGGCCGCCGAAACCGCCCGCCGGATTGTCGAGGCGCTCGGCATCGATCCCGAGAACGCCGCGGATGCCCTGCGCACGGCGCCGGCCAAAGCGATTGCGGGGACGGCGATCCGGGTGATGCTACGTATCGCGCGCGAGGTTCCCTGCCAGATGTCGCTGGCCCCGGTGATCGACGGAGATCTGCTGCCGCAGGACCCGACGGCGGCGCTGGCGGCCGGTCACGCGCACCGCGTCCCGCTGCTCATCGGCTCGATGCGCAACGAGATGGGGCACGCGGGCTGGGGACCGGTCCGGCGGTTCGTCGATCTGTTCCCGACCACCCCTCAGCGGGTGGAACGCATGTTCGCCGCCACCGACCCGGCCGCGAAAGACGAGGTCCTGCGGCACTATCCGGACTACCCAAGCGGCAGAACGCTGACCAAGCTGGCCACCGATTGCTTCTTCGTGCGACCGATGATCGCCGCGGCGGAGGCCCATGCTCGGCACGCGCCGACCTACCTGTACCGAATGGACTACGCCCCGCCGCTGTTGCGCTGGATAGGCATGGGCGCCATTCACGCCACCGACATTCCGCTGGTGTTCGGGTTCGACATGCCCGCGACGCAACCGTTCACCACCGGTGAGCGCCGCGAATACCGGGCGCTGGGCGACTGGGTACGGCAGCACTGGATCGAGTTCGCTCGGACCGGTGCGGCTGGTTGGCCGGCGTACAACGACGACAAAGCCGCCGTCGTCATCGATCGTCCGGAACCTCGGGTGGTCGACGGACTCTACAGCGCGACGTGGGAAGCGTGGCGCCATTACGCCGGACCCCAGCGTGCTGCCAACCCCACCGCCGTGCACTAGGGGATCGGATGGGTGAGCGCACCGCCCGGGTGGCGATACTGGACGACTACGCGCGCATGGCCCTCGAGCTGGCCGACTGGTCGCCGGTGCAAAAACGTTGTGACATCACCGTCTTCGATCGGCATCTGTCCGAAGACGAGGCGGCCGAGGCGCTGGCGCCGTTCGACGTGGCATGCACGATGCGTGAGCGCATGGCGTTTCCGCGCAGCCTCATCGCCCGGTTGCCGAACCTCAAGCTGATCACCATCGTCGGCCGCAGCCTGCCCAATCTGGACCTGGCCGCCGCCACGGAGCACCACGTGCTGGTCGCCCACTCGAACTTCACCCACCCCCGCTTCCGTGCGGTCCGCGACGCCACTCCGGAGCTGGCGTGGGGTCTGATGATCGCCACGGTGCGCAATCTGGCCGAAGAACACCGCCGGATGCGCGAGGGAGGATGGCAGTCCACCATCGGGACGACCTTATCCGGCAAGACCCTGGGTCTGCTCGGGCTGGGCAGGGTCGGCAGCCGGATGGCCGGCTACGCGAAAGCCTTTGGCATGCCGGTGATTTCGTGGAGCCAGAACCTCACCGAGGCGGCCGCGGCGGAGGTGGGCGCGCGCTGGGTCGCCAAGGAAGCCTTGTTCGAACAGTCCGACGTGGTGTCCATCCACGTCGTACTCTCCGAGCGCACCCACGGGTTGGTCGGCCGGCCGGAACTGATGTCGATGAAGCCAACCGCGTTTCTGGTCAACACTTCTCGCGGGCCGATTGTCGACGAGACGGCGCTGATCGAAACGCTGAGGGGCGGCCGGATCGCCGGGGCGGGACTGGACGTGTTCGACGCCGAACCGCTTCCGGCCGACCATCCGTTGCGTCATCTGCCGAATGTGACGCTGTCGCCGCATCTCGGCTATGTCACCCGGGAAATGCTGGGCGCGTTCTACTCCGACACCGTCGAAGCCGTGGTCGCCTGGCTGTACGGGACACCCGTGCGGATCGCCAACCCGGAAGCGCTGCGGTAACGGGTCAACCGCGACCGGAACTCCAGCGGGAGCTGCGCAATGCTTCCAGCGCCTCGGCCACGCACCGATCCAGCGGTTGCTGCGCCGAGTTCTGCCGGACCCAGCGCTGGAAACCGAAATCGGCGGCGGCGAAGCTCAAGTGCACCAACAGGCCTGGCCGGACGTCGGCGTCGGGATCCACGCCCATCCGCGCTGCGGTGCTGACCGTCGCCCGCTGCCGGTCGGCGGCGGTATGAAAGTTCAACCGGTCCAACAGATCCGGGGCCACCAGCAACGCTGCCCGCCACTCCTCGGTGTCGGTCTCGCCGAACGAGCGGGTGCGTGCGACGATCGCATTGGCCAACGCGACGTCCGGCGATTCCTGCGCCGGGCGTTGTTCGAGCAGGCTCACCACCTCGGCGCCGCCGTGCCGTGCCGGTGCCAGCAGCAGCTCTTCCTTGGTGGTCACATGCCGAAACAACGTGCGCTGGGAAACACCAGCGGCAGCCGCGATTTCGTCAGTCGTCACGGTGTGGTAGCCGCGCTGGGCGAATAGCCGGAAGGCCGCCCGCCGGATATCGGCGCGGATCTGGGCGCGCTGCCGATCGCGCAGCGACTCCCCGGGCACCGTCACCGGAAGCTGCCGATTCCGCCGTCGACGTGAATGGTCTGGCCGGTGATGAACGTCGCGTCGGAGCTCAGTAGGAACGCGACCAGCGCCCCGACGTCGGTCCGTACATCGCCGATCCGCTTCATCGGGACCCGACCCACCGCCTTCGCATAGTCCTCGGGTGCGAACTGCTTCCAGAATTTGACGCCGTCCGATTCGGCGAAGGGGCAGATCACGTTGACCCGGATGTTGTCGCGGCCCCATTCCAGCGCAGCCACTTTCGACAAGCCGCGGATCCCTTCCTTGGCCGCGGCGTAGCCACCCCACTTGGGTTCACCGCCGGTACCGGTCCCCGAGCCCAGGTTGACGATCGAGCCGCCGCCGGCAGCCACCAGCAACGGGTGCACGGCTTGCATGAGCAGAAACGTCGCCCGCGGACCGACGTCGTAACCGAGCGCCAGGTCTTCGACGGTGATGTCGACGAACGCCTTGGGCTCGTTGGTGGCGATCGCGTTGTTGACCAGTCCGTGCACGGTGCCGAACGCGTCCACCGCCGCGGCCACGATGCGCCGCGCGCTCTCGGGGTGGCGCAGATCGGCTGTGAGTGTCGAGAGACGTTGCGCTGCACCGAATTCTGTCCGCAATTCGTCGGCGGTGGCACCGAGCTTCGCCTCCTGGATGTCGACCAGCAGCACCGAAGCTCCGCGCTCCAGCAGCGCGGCGGTGACGCCCCTTCCGACGCCCTGGGCGGCACCGGTCACGACGGCGACCTGCCCCCGCAGCGAGTCCGGGTGCGAGTAGCTCATCGGGCCGGCCCCAGTCGCAGCGGCACCCCACGGTGCAGTTCGTAGGTGCTGCGAGCCCCGCCGGGCAGTTCGATGAACTCGACCGGGGTGCCGGCCGGATCCTTGACGAAAAACATTCGTACGCCGCTGATTTCGAACGGCTGCTGATCGGGGGTGTAGCCGGCCGCGGTGATCCGGAGGTGCGTGTCGTCCAGGTCCGTGACCGACAGCGACAAGTTGTGGATCCCAGTGATACCGGGCCGCGACGGCTTGCGCTCGGGCGCGGCGGTGGTCAACGAGAGCAGTTCGATCATCAGCCCGCCCAGCAAGCCGCCGACCACGCGGCCCTCCTGCTTGCGGGTGGCGTGCAGGACGGTGTCGAAGGGTTCACCGGAGATGGTGTTGTCGAACACCACGTCGAGACCGAGCAGATCCCGGTAGAATTCCAGGGCGCGGTCGATGTCAGTGACCCCGATGACCAAGTGGCAGAACGACACGTCGCCGAGCACGGTCACAAGGCGCCACCCGTGAGGTGGGGCGCCGGACGTCCGGCGAACAACGGCAGATCCAGGTAGGTCTTGATGCCCGGCGCGGCCGCGCACACGTCGGGGATGGCGTTGACGCAGTGGTTGGCCGTGGCCACCACGCCGGGGTTGCGGACGAGCCCGTCGGCCACGGTCTGGGGTTGCAGCCCTTTGAAAGTGAGGTGCACCGTGGGGTCGCCGGTGATCTCGACCTCGAACCGTTCGCCTGCGTCGCCGAAGTTCCAGGCGGGCTCCAGGTTGTCCTCGCCCATCAGCCAGTTGACCGCAGCGGTGATGACGGGTTCGCCGTTGATGACCGCCTGCCAGCGGAAGCGGCGCGCGGCCACGGTTCCCGCGGTGATGGGGAAGGGCTCGTAGTCGATGTCCGCGGTTGCCACCGCAATGTCCTGGATCGTCCTGATCTCGGGATCGATGCGAAATCCCATGTGGTCGGCGATCATTCGCACCGACATCTGGAATCCCTGTTCCAGCAGCGCCGCCATCGGCCCCTGCACCGCCTCTTCGGGTGTGCCGCCGAAGCCCATGATGTGACGGACCACGTCCGGCGCGTTGTAGGTGCGGATGTCGGAGAACTCTTCGGCGCGCACATGGGTGACCGCCGATGACAGCCCCGAGACCATCAGCGGGAAGCGTTCGGTGATGCCGCCGGGGTGGATTCCCGACCCGTGCAGCGTCACACCGGCCTGCAGCGCGGCGTCGGCGACGGCCCGATGGCGCGGGTGGCTGAGGTCCGGATAGACCCAGCCGACCGGAGTGACCACGTTCTTGCCGGACCGCAGGATCGCGATCACTTCGTCGTCGTTGGGGATCAGTGGGCTGTAGACGACGCAGTCGGCAGCCAGGGCCAGGATCTCGTCGACGTCGGTGGTGGCGGTGACGCCGATGGGGTCGATGCCGACGATCTCGCCGACGTCGCGGCCGTTCTTGTCCGCGGAGTGCACCCAACAGCCGGCCAGTTCGAGTTGCGGATGGTTCAGCACGCATTCCACGGCGGCTTTTTCCGACACCCCCGGTCGCCCACTGGATGACGCGAAATGTGGACGGTGTGGGGGTCATGGGTCACCTTCCGGTGGGATGAGTGGTATGCCGGCTGGCAACGTATGACCTTATGACAGCGACTGTCAACGAATGCGCGGAAATCTCCGAAACATGCGTCCCGGAGACGAGAAAAATCCGATAATTCTGCGGTGCGTAAGACAGCAATCGCAGTAGCAGCTGCCCTAGTCACGGCTGGGTGGACGGGGATGCCCACGGCGGCCGCGGACAACCCGGTCTGCACCAGTACGTGGTGTTCATTCCTGTCGCCGAGCCGCAACATCGGCTGCGAACTGAGCTACCAGCGGGGTAGCGGCATCCCCGACGAAACGTACTGCCAAACCAACTCGCCGCCGCTGTCGGTGCGCCTGAGCACCGACGGGTCGTTCAAGAGCTGCTCGGGGGGAGACCTGCCTGGGTAATTCGGGCCAAGGCACCCCGACGCTGGCTTACGGTCAATCCGCCGCGGTCGGCCCCTTCACCTGCCGCTCCGAATCCAACGGTGTCACCTGCACGGTCGCCTCGGGTCGAGGATTCACCCTGTCCAGCTCGGGAGCTACGCCCGTCGGGTGACCGCAGCGGCGCGATCGGCTGCCGCCTCGTCGGTGCGACGGACGAACCTGCGCAGCAGGGTAGTGGCGCTCGCGATGCAGACCACCAGCAGCGTCGGACCGACCGTCACGATCAGGATCTGCGAGATGTCGACGGGCAGCGTGAAGATGCACGCGACCGCGGCGACCGGGAACATGCCGCAGATCAGCCCGAGGCGCACGCACAGCCGGGTGTGCAGGCGGTGCCAGTCGCGGATGTCCTGATCGGTCCAGCCCCGTTGCGGCAGTGCCGCGTCGGCGAGGCCGGGCGCGATGGCGCCGGTGATCATCTTGGAGGTGGGCTTGCGCACCACGCCGCTGGCCACCACCGACCAGACCAGGAAGGTGGCCGGGATGAGTTCGGTGACCTGCACGATGCGCGGGTTCTTGGTGGTGAACGCGACGGCCAGCGAGACGGCGGCGCAGACCAGCACGGCCACGTTGACGAATTCGATCTTGCGTTTGCGCACCACGGTGGACAGGCCCTGCAGGGTGGCGACGACGATCGCACCCACCAGGGCCAGGTACGGCGTGACGCCGAACATACGCAGGCCGTAGTACGCCAATACCGGCGGCACGGTGTTGATCACGGTCGTCTGCGCGTATTCGCGCAGGCTTTTCGGGGCGTCGAACCCGGCGCCGGCCGATTCATCGGAAGTAGTGGGGTTTTCTTGCGGCACAGACCGAGCGTACCGACGCCCCCGCCGATGTAGTTAGCTGACCCTAACTAACGCGGCGCTGAGCGGCGGGCGGCCGCGCCGCGGGTGAGCCGGTCGATGATTGCGTGGCCGGCCCGGCGCACCGGGTGGCGCAGCGAGGCGGTGTCGGTGGGATCGGGGTCGAGCACGTCGCCCGCGGTGACGACCGTGGAGTCCAGCGCGTTGCCCAAGCGCCGGTGTCCGCCCACCCGATGTACGAGGTAGCCCGCCAGCGCCAGGCTGGCCAGTCCGATCGGCACCGCCGGGTTGGTCCAGGCCCACCTTCGTGCCGCGGCGATCAGCGTGGTGCTCGCTTTGTGCACCACCCGCGCCGGAATGCCGTCTTCGGCGGATCCATCGCTCACGTCGCATCGTCTCCTTGTGGTCTGCTGTGAACCTACTGGATCAGGTGCCCTGATCAGCGGCGCAGCAGACCCACACCCAGCAGCGCCGCGCCGAGCAGGGGGGCAGATGGTGCGCACATGGTTCCACGCCGTCCACGGCCCGGAGTAGGCATGCCACGCCGGCGCGGCATCCGTCGCGAGCCGGACCTTGTCCAGCTGTTCGTTGAGCGGCACGTTGCATGCGGCGGTGACGACGAGCGCGACGACGGCCAGCACCGCGCCGGCCAGCAGGTAGCCGCTGCCGCGGCGCGCCAGCTGTGTCACCGCGACGATGCCGACCGCCAGTGCAGTGACAGCCGCCCCGAAGAACAGCGTCAAGAATGGTGGATTCGCTTGTGCGGCAGCATTTATGGCACGCATCGCGACAACCGCGTCCACCGGGTTGATCCGGTCCAGGCCGCGCATGACGAAGGCGGAGAAAGCAAAGAACAGGCCGCCGACGGCCGCGTTGCCCAGAGCGGCGACGACGGTCAGAACGCTCAGGGGGCTGACACGCTTGGACATAGCGGCAATCCAATCAGGGCGGCAAGGCGATCGTTTGGTGAGCACCCCCGGCCGAGCGCGATTTCTGCGACGGGTTTACGGCGCGTCGTGACGTTCACTCTCACGCGGGGACTCAGGCCGCCGAGGTCATCGGTTCGTGCAGGGCTATTACGTCCGGGGCATTCTCGGGGTGTAATGGCCGGATGGAACTCATGGTGCCCACCGACTCGATGTTTCTGTTCAGCGAATCGCGGGAGCATCCCTTGCACGTCGGTGGCCTGTCGCTGTTCGAGCCTCCGGAGGGAGCCGGACCGCAGTTCGTCCGGGAGTTCTACGAGGCGCTGATCGCCAACGACGAATTTCAGCCGACTTTCCGGAAGCACCCCGCGAAGATCGCGGGTGGAATCGCCACTCTCGCTTGGGCTTACGACGACGAAGTCGACGTCGACTACCACGTGCGGCGCTCGGCGCTGCCGTCGCCGGGACGGGTCCGCGACTTGCTGGAGCTGACCTCGCGGGTGCACACCGCCCTGCTCGACCGGCACCGCCCGCTATGGGAGGCGTACGTGATCGAGGGCCTGCAGGACGGCCGGTTCGCGCTGTACACCAAGATGCACCATGCGCTGATCGACGGTGTCTCGGCGGTCAAGCTGATGCAGCGCACGCTGTCCACCGACCCGCACGACACCGAAGTCAAAGCGATGTGGAGTTTGCCGCGGCCGCCGAAACCGGCAGCCCCCTCCGAAGGAGGCTCAAACCCGCTGAACTCACTGATGAAACTGGCGGGGTCCCTCAAAGGGCTTGCGGGAGTTGGCCCTTCGACGTTGAAGCTGGCCCGCGCGGCACTGCTGGAACAGCAGTTGACGCTGCCGTTCGCCGCGCCGCACACCATGCTCAACGTGAAGGTCGGAGGAGCGCGGCGGTGCGCGGCACAGTCCTGGTCACTGGACCGGGTCAAGAGCGTCAAGCAGGCCGCCGGTGTGACGGTCAACGACGCCGTGCTGGCGATGTGCGCAGGTGCGCTGCGTTACTACCTGCTCGAGCAGCACGCACTGCCCGACACGCCGCTGGTGGCGATGGTGCCGGTGAGCCTGCGTTCGGAGGCCGACGCCGACAGCGGCGGCAACAAGGTCGGCAGCATCCTGTGCAACTTGGCCACCGATGTCGAAGACCCGGCGAAGCGGATCGAGATCATCGCCGAGTCGATGCGCCGCAACAAGAAAGTGCTCGCCGACCTGCCGTCGTATGAGGTGCTGGCGTTGTCGGCGCTGAACATGGCGCCGTTGCTGTTGTCCGGTGTGCCGGGGTTCCTCTCGGCGGTGCCGCCGCCGTTCAACATCGTCATCTCCAACGTGCCCGGGACGGCGGACCCGCTCTACTACGGCGGGGCGCGGCTGGACGGCAGCTACCCGCTGTCCAACATCCCGGACGGCCAGGCGCTGAACATCACGCTGGTCAACAACGCCGGCAACCTGGACTTCGGGCTGGTCGGCTGCCGGCGCAGCGTGCCGCACCTGCAACGGTTGCTCGCCCATCTGGAGTCGTCGCTGAAGGACCTGGAGCAGGCCGTGGGAGCCTGATGCCGCGGCTCAGCGCGGGTTTGCTGCTGTACCGGACACGCTGCGGTGTCGTCGAGGTCCTGATCGCTCATCCGGGTGGTCCGTTCTGGGCGCGCAAGGACGACGGCGCCTGGTCGATCCCGAAAGGCGAGTACACCGACGGCGACGACGTGTGGGCGGCCGCGCAACGCGAGTTCGGCGAGGAGCTCGGGCTGCCGGTCCCGGCCGGGGCACGCATCGACCTCGGCGCGGTGCAGCAGTCCGGCGGCAAGATCGTCACCGCGTTCGCCGTCGCCGGTGATCTCGACGTCACCGACGCGCGCAGCAACACCTTCGAGCTGGAGTGGCCGCGCGGGTCGGGCAAGATTCGGCAGTTCCCCGAAGTCGACCGAGTCGGCTGGTTCCCGGTGGCGCAGGCCCGGATCAAGCTGCTCAAGGGCCAGCGCGAGTTCCTGGACCGCCTGATGGCGCACCTTGACGCAGCGGAGTAGTGCCGGGGCCATTGGGCTCGCGCTCGACACGGGCACAATGGGGCCCATGCCGCCGACGCCAGCCCAGTCCACCGCGCAAGACCCGCAGGCGCTGTTGCTGCGGCTGCTGGACCCGGCGAGCCGGCCTGACCCCTACCCGGTGTGCGCGCAGCTGCGCGATCTCGGCCCGGTCGAGCTGCCGGGCGGCAGCTTCGTCATGTTCTCGTCGTACCGCGACTGCGACGACGTGCTGCGGCATCCGTCGTCGAGCAGTGACCATTCCAAGTCGACCGCGGCGCAGCGGATGATCGAGGCCGACCAGACGCTACGCCGGGAGACGCCGCCGGGATTTCTGTTTCTCGACCCGCCCGACCACACCCGGCTGCGCAAACTCGTCAGCAAGGCGTTCGCGCCGAGGGTGGTCAACGCGCTGCAACCCGAGATCGGTGCGCTGGTGGACGGACTGCTGGGCCGGATCGCCGAGAAGGGCAGCTTCGACGTGGTCGCGGACTTCGCCTACCCGCTGCCGGTCGCGGTGATCTGCCGGTTGCTCGGCGTGCCGCTGCACGACGAGCCGAAGTTCAGCCGGGCGTCGGCGGTGCTGGCGAAGTCACTGGACCCGTTCTTCGCCGACAGCGAGGCCGACGACATCAGCAACGCCCTCGATGCCGGCGCGAGCCTGCGCGAATATCTGCACAGCCTCATCGCGCTGCGGCGCCGCGACCCCGGCGACGACCTGATGTCGGGGTTGGTGGCGGTCAACGACTCCGGCGATCAGTTGACCGAAGAGGAGATCGTCTCGACCTGTCTGCTGTTGCTGGTCGCCGGGCACGAGACCACGGTGAACCTGATCGGCAACGCGATCCTGGCGATGCTGCGCGACCGCCGGCAATGGACGGCGTTGAGCCAGGACCCATCCCGGGCGTCGGCCGTGGTGGAGGAGACGCTGCGCTACGATCCGCCGGTGCAACAACTCAGCCGAATCGCGTTGGACGACATGACAATTGGCGGAACCAACGTGGCCAAAGGGGACATGATGACGCTGCTGGTGGCCGCAGCGCACCGTGATCCCGCCGAATTCGAGCGCCCCGACGTCTTCGATCCGGATCGTGTTGGGTTGCGGCACTTGGGTTTTGGCCGCGGCGCCCACTACTGCCTGGGTGCGCCGCTGGCCCGGTTGGAAGCCAGTGCGGCGTTGTCGGCGGTGACGGCACGCTTTCCCGGCGCGCGACTGGCCGGCGAACCGCTGTACAAGCCGAACCTCACCCTGCGCGGTCTGTCGACGCTGACGGTCGCGGTCTAGTTGCCGTTGCGGCCCGGACGCCCGCCGGCCAGGTTGATCATCAGCGGTATGGGTGTGGCGATGGGACGGGTGGCTTCCGCATCGTGGTAGACGCCGATCGTGAATTCACCGGTGGTCTCGATCGCGAATGAGAGCTGCGGGGTGAAGCAGCGATACTTCGACGCCTTGTTCTCCTCGTCCGGCCATTGCCAGGCAGAGCGCAGGGTGCCGCGAATCGACCCGCCGGGATCCTTCGCGACGACGAACAGCTCCGGGTCGAAATCGCCACCGGCCGGTGCGTGCACGACCAGCACCAGCGGGACCGTCAGCCAGATCGGAACCTGGTTGATGTCGTAACTGGTCGTCGGCAGACGGGTGGCGTCGATAGCGGAATCGTCGATGTTGGCGGAACCCGCCACGAGTAGTGCGGCTACGTGCATCACGACAGCTTAACGGGGCGAGGTTGGCGAAAACCCGGCGTTGGCAATACCGGTCGAATCAATTCAAAGTGCGGCTTCGTCGTCGTCGTCGACGTCGTTTTCGGGGTTCTTTTCGGCCAGCACGATCGACATCGGGACGGGTGTGGACAACTCGAATTTGCCGTCGGCGTCGTAATAGGCGCCAATGGTGTATTCACCTTCGGTTTCCACCTGAAATGCGAGCTCCTGGGTGAAACACCGGTACTTCGACGGCAGCTTTCCGTCATCAGGCCAATGCCAGGCTGCGCGCAGCGATCCCAACGCTTTGCCGGCCGGATCCTTGCACACCACGTGCAGATCCGGGTCGTAGTCGCCACCGGCCGGCGCATGCACTACCAGAACCACCGGAACCTTTGCCCATAACGGCATTTGGTCGACCTGAAACCACGCCATGGGAATGGAGGTGGCGTTGATCGCGCCATATTCGTCGAACGCGGCGGTGCGTGCAACGAACAGTGAACATACGTGCAGCATCACGACATCTTAAGGCTGCGCCACGTAATCTCCGCGGCGGCCGCGCCATTCCACCGCCCATCACGTGTCTTTCCGGCAAAAGCCCGGGCACGATGTCGCCCAAGCTGAAAGTGACCGGCTGGTCCAGCTGCGCGTAGGTGCACGAGCGCGGTTCGCGGTCGGGGCGCCATCGGTTGAATTGGGCGGTGTGGCGGAATCTCACGCCCTCCATGTGGTCGTAGCGGACCTCGACCACCCGCTCCGGTCGCAACGGCACGAACGACAAATCCTTGCCCGCGTTCCAGCGTGAGCCCTCGTTCTTGCGTGGCGTGCGTTCGCCGGATTCGTGCGCGGCCCAGTTCCACGGATGCTGGTCGAACTCGGTGACCAGCGGCTGTAATTCGGCGAACAGCCGTCTGCGTTCGGCCATCGGGAAGGCGCCGATCACCCCGACCGAGGCGAGTTGACCGTCCGGCTGATAGAGCCCCAGCAGCAGCGACCCGATCGCGTCGGCGCCCGATTTGTGTACGCGATAACCGGCGACCACGCAGTCGGCGGTGCGTTCGTGCTTGACCTTGAACATCACCCGTTTGTCCGGCTGGTAGGTGACGCTCAACGGCTTTGGCGATCACCCCGTCGAGGCCGGCGCCCTCGAACTCGTCGAACCAGCGTTGCGCGACTGCGGGATCGGTGGTCGCCGGGGTCACGTGAAACGACGGTCCCGAGCCCGTCAGCGCCTCGACCAGCGCCGCGCGCCGCTCGGTGAACGGGCGCCCGGTGTAGTCCTCGTCGTCCAGGGCGAGTAGGTCGAACGCGATGAACGACGCCGGGGTCTGCTCGGCCAGCATCCGCACCCGCGAGTCGGCGGGATGGATACGTTGTTGCAGCGCTTCGAAATCCAGGCCGTGCGCGGTGGCAATCACGATCTCCCCGTCGATCACGCAGCGGGGCGGCAACTCGCTTTTTGACCGCGGCGACCAGTTCGGGAAAGTACCGCGTCATCGGCCGTTCGTTGCGGCTGCCCAGTTCCACCTCGTCGCCGTCGCGAAAGCAGATGGAGCGGAACCCATCCCATTTGGGTTCGTAGGAGGCGTCGTTCGGGATCGTCTTGACCGGCTTGGCCAGCATCGGCGACACGGGCGGCATGACAGGTAAATCCATTGGATCATTGTGTCGTGCGGCATGCTGGTAGCCAGACATGGCTGCCAAAGCAGAAGAACTCGACGTCGACGGCATCGCCGTGCGGGTGACCAACCGGGACAAGGTGTACTTTCCCGCGCTGGCGACCGACGGCACCAAAGGCCGGCTGATCGACTACTACGCGACGGTCGGTGCCGGCCCGATGCTGACCGCCCTGCGGGACCGGCCCACCCATCTGCAGCGGTTCCCCGACGGCATCGACGGCGAGGAGATCTACCAGAAGCGGGTGCCGCAGCATCACCCCGACTACCTGGAAACGTGCCGGATCACCTTCCCGTCGGGACGTACCGCCGACGCGCTGAAGGTGACGCACCCGGCGGCGATCGTGTGGGCGGCGCAGATGGGCACCGTCACGCTACACCCGTGGCAGGTGCGCTGCCCGGATACCGACCATCCCGACGAGTTGCGCATCGACCTGGACCCGCAGCCCGGCACCGGCTTCCTCGAGGCTCGCACGGTTGCCGTCGAGGTGCTGCGGCCGCTGCTCGACGAACTCGGTCTGGTGGGCTACGCCAAAACCTCGGGCGGTCGCGGGGTGCACGTCTATCTGCGGATCGCCACCGACTGGGACTTTATCGCGGTGCGTCGCGCCGGTATCGCGCTGGCCCGCGAGGTAGAGCGGCGCGCGCCGGAGGCGGTGACGACGTCTTGGTGGAAGGAAGAGCGCGGACAGCGCATTTTCATCGACTTCAACCAGAATGCCCGTGACCGCACCATGGCGTCGCCGTATTCGGTGCGGCGCACCCCGATCGCGACGGTCTCGATGCCGCTGAGCTGGGACGAACTCGCGGATGCGGACCCTGACGACTACACCATGGCCACGGTGCCCGATCTGATTGCCGCGCGGGCGGACCCGTGGGCCGGGATGGACGAGGAGGCGCAATCGCTGGCGCCGCTGTTGGAGATGGTGGCTGCCGACGAGCAGCGCGGGTTGGGGGATATGCCGTATCCGCCGAACTACCCGAAGATGCCGGGGGAGCCGAAACGAGTGCAGCCGAGCCGGGATACGGACTTGAAGAAGAAGTCCTGAAGGGCGTTTTGGTCCTGCTGGGCGTTCCGCTGAGGTGTGGCCGCGTGTGAAGCTGTGGCGTTGAGTGTGAAGTTTGGGCGTTGAAAGTGTTGTGGTGGCGGGATTTTCACGGTTTTCGCGCCCAGGGTTCACGCCCAACGCCCAGGTTTCACACCCAACGCCCAGGCTTCACACCAAGCGCCCAGGCTTCACGCGCAACGCCCAGCTTCACGCGCAGCGGCGCGGTTCCGCGGCGCTAGGGCGTGGTTTTACGCGGCTGAGGTGTCGCGTGTGAAGCTGTGGCGTTGAGTGTGAAGTTTGGGCGTTGAAAATGTTGTGGTGGCGGGATTTTCGCGGTTTTCGCACCCAGGTTTCACACCCAACGCCCAGGGTTCACGCCCAACGCCCAGGTTTCACGCGCAGCGCCCAGGTTTCACGCGCAACGCCCAGCTTCACGCGCAGCGGCGCGGTTCCGCGGCGCTAGGGCCTGGTTTTTCCCGGCTGAGGTGTCGCGTGTGAAGCTGTGGCGTTGAGTGTGAAGTTTGGGCGTTGAAAGTGTTGTGGTGGCGGGATTTTCGCGGTTTTCGCACCCAGGTTTCACACCCAACGCCCAGGGTTCACGCCCAACGCCCAGGTTTCACGCGCAGCGCCCAGGTTTCACGCGCAACGCCCAGCTTCACGCGCAGCGGCGCGGTTCCGCGGCGCTAGGGCCTGGTTTTTCCCGGCTGAGGTCTCGCGTGTGAAGCTGTGGCGTTGAGTGTGAAGTTTGGGCGTTGAAAGTGTTGTGGTGGCGGGATTTTCGTGGTTTTCGCGCCCAGGGTTCACACCCAACGCCCAGGCTTCATGCCCAACGCCCCGGCTTCACACCCGACGCTACCGCTTCACACCCGACCCCGCTCAGCCTCCCGGCGCAACAGCGATCGACTTGGTCTCCAGGTACGAGTCCAACCCCTCAGGACCCAGCTCACGCCCGTACCCGCTGCCCTTCACACCACCGAACGGCGCGAACGGGTCCATTGTGTAGCCCTGGTTAATGCCTAGCGTCCCGGTGCGGATGCGGCCGGCGATCGCCAGCGCGCGATCGGTGTCACCGGTCCACACCGAGCCGGCCAAGCCGTAGTCGGAGTCGTTGGCGATGGCCACCGCGTCGTCCTCGTCGCGGTATGGGATAACGGTGATGACGGGACCGAAGATCTCCTCACGCGCGATGCGCATCGCGTTGTCGGCGCCCGCGAAAAGAGTTGGCTTGACGTACCAGCCGCGGTCCACGCCGTCGGGCATCTCGGTGCCGCCCAGCACCATTCGCGCACCCTCCCGTTGCCCGATTTCGATGTACCCGCGCACCCGGCTCTGCTGGCGCTGGGAGACCAGCGGGCCGAGCTGGGTGTCCTTTTCGGCGGGGTCGCCGACCCGCAGCGCTCCCATCTCGGCGGCCAGCGCGTCGACGTACTCGTCGTGGCGCTGCTGCGGCACCAGCACGCGGGTCAGCGCGTTGCAGATCTGCCCGCTGTTGGACAGGCTGGCCGATCGTACGCCCGCGGCGACCTGCTCCGGGGCGGCGTCGTCGAGGACGACGGCCGCGGACTTGCCGCCGAGTTCGAGGCTGACCTTGGTCAGGTTGGGCGCACATGCGGCTGCCACCGCGCGTCCGGCCGCCGTGGAACCGGTGAACGACACCTTGTCCAAGCCGGGGTGGCTGACCAGGGCTTCGCCGACATCGCGGCCGCCCAATACCAGCGTGACCACACCCTCCGGCAGGCCCACACTCGCCAACATCTCGGCCAAAAGCAAGGCATCCAAAGGTGATTCGGGCGCCGGTTTGAGCACCACCGTGCAGCCGGCCAGCAGCGCGGGCACCAGCTTGGTGACGATCAGGAACTGTGGCATGTTCCACGGCACGACGGCGCCGACGACGCCGACCGGTTCCTTGCGCACCTGGACGTCGGTGCCGAAGAAGCCGCGCCGGTTCTCCTGCCACGGGTGGCGCTCGGCCAGGTCGCAGAACGCACGCATCATCATCGCGGGCAGGCCCACCTGCGCACGCTGGGCGAAGGTGATCGGAGCGCCTATCTCGGCGCTGATGGTCTGGGCCATCTCCTTGCGCCGCTCGTCGTACACGTCAGCCAACCGCCGGATCGCGGCAATGCGATCGGCGGGTGCGCCGCGTCCCCAGGAGTCGAAGGCCGCGCGCGCGGCAGCGATCGCGGCGTCGACGTCGGCGGCGCTGGCCGCGGTGACTTCGGCGATCGGCTGCTCGGTGTGCGGAGAGATGACTTCGAAAACCTGCGATCCCATCGGCCGCCTTCCAGTATCAACTACTTGCGATTCGGGTATTGAGCATATACCGTCGGCCCTGACGGAAGACAGGAGCCGTTATGCCCCGATTTCCCAAGCCGCCGGAAGGCAGCTGGACGCAGCACTATCCCGAACTGGGCACCGGGCCGGTGTCCTATGAGGACTCGATCAGCCCGCAGATCTACGAGTTGGAGCGCGCCGCGATCTTCAAACGCGCTTGGCTCAATGTCGGCCGCGTGCAACAGCTTCCACGCAAGGGCAGCTATTTCACCAAGGAACTGAAGGTCGTCAACACCTCGATCATTCTGGTGCGCAACGCATCTGGACAGATCAACGCGTTCCACAACGTGTGCCGGCATCGCGGCAACAAACTGGTGTGGAACGACATGCCGCTCGAGGAGACCAGCGGCACGTGCCGCCAGTTCACCTGCAAGTACCACGCGTGGCGCTACGACCTGGACGGGAACCTGACGTTCGTGCAGCAGGAGGGCGAGTTCTTCGACCTCGACAAGAGCCGTTACGGCCTGGTGCCGGTGCACTGCGACGTCTGGGAAGGCTTCATCTTCGTCAACTTCGCCAAGCAGCCGGAACAGACGCTGCGGGAATTCCTGGGCCCGATGGTGACCGCACTGGAGGGATATCCGTTCGACCTGATGACCTCGCGCTGGTACTACCGCTCCGAGGTGAAGGCGAACTGGAAGCTCTACATGGACGCGTTCCAGGAGTTCTATCACGCGCCGGTACTGCACGCGAACCAGTCGCCGACCGCGTACTCGAAGGCGGCCGCCGAGGCCGGGTTCGAGGCCCCGCACTACCGGTTGGAGGGCCCGCACCGATTGGTCAGCACCTCGGGTGTGCGGGCCTGGGAGATGTCGGCGGAGATGCGCAAGCCGATCGAGGACATCTGCCAGAGCGGCCTGTTCGGGCCGTGGGACAAGCCGGACCTGGGCCCAATGCCGCCCGGGCTGAATCCGGCGAAATGCGATCCGTGGGGCCTGGATTCGTTCCAGTTGTTCCCGAACTTCGTCATCCTGTTCTGGGGCCAGGGCTGGTATCTGACCTACCACTACTGGCCGACGTCCTACAACAGTCACATCTTCGAGGGCACCCTGTATTTCCCGCAGCCGCGGACTCCCCGCGAGCGGGTCGCCCAGGAACTCGCGGCGGTGTCGTTCAAGGAGTACGGCCTGCAGGACGCCAACACGCTGGAGGCCACCCAGAGCATGATCGAGTCGCGGGTGGTCGACGACTTCGTGCTCAACGACCAGGAGATCCTGCTGCGCCACCTGCACAAGGAGACCGCGGCGTGGATCGACGAGTACCAGCGCACCGACCCCGCGAGAGTGTGACTCCGATGTCTGCCGTGCTGCCAACCGAATTCGCCGACCTGGAACCGTTCGCCGACTGGTGTCTACCCACCGAACCGCAGCGCTACGCCAAGCGGCTGGCCAGCTCGATGGTCGAGATGAAGGCGTTCTACGACGCGATCACGCCACGCGCCGAAGAGGCCCTGGCCTACTGCGACAAGTTCCCACTCGACGATCTGCCCGAAGACGTGCTGAACCTGATGCACCTGCTGTATTCGATGATCATGGTGTCGTTCCCGGTGGAGTGCTGGAAACAGCCCCGGGTACCCGACTCCGGTGCTTCCACCCTGGACTGTGTGTCCGAGCCGTTCCCGTGACCACCGTCCTGAAGGCGGCGCGCTGGGCCGACGTGGACGCCGGCGTGGTGCGCGAATCCGCCGTGGTGGTGGTGGATGGCAACCGGATCACCGACGTCAATCCCGAAGGGCCGCTGCCAGCTTCGGCTTCCGTCATCGATCTCGGCGACGTTACGTTGCTGCCGGGGTTGATGGACATGGAACTCAACCTGTTCATCGGCGGCCCGGGCGGACCTGAGGGCCTGCCCGCCCCGATGCACGGTGTGCAGGACGACCCGGCATACCGCACGCTGCGCGCCGCGGTCAACGCGCGCACCACCCTGGATGCCGGTTTCACCACGGTGCGCAACCTCGGGCTGATGGTCAAGACCGGCGGCTACCTGCTCGACGTCGCACTGCAGCGCGCTGTCGAGCAGGGCTGGCACACCGGCCCGCGCATCTATCCGGCCGGGCACGCCGTCACGCCCTACGGCGGGCACCTTGACCCGACGGTCTTCCAGCGCTTGGCGCCCGGGATCATGCCGTTATCCATCGCCGAGGGGTATCGCCAACGGCGTTCCCGACGTAATCGCCTGTGTGCGTTACCAAATCAGGCACGGCGCCAAGTTGATCAAGGTCTCCGCGTCCGGCGGGGTGATGTCGCACAGCACCGCGCCGGGCGCCCAGCAGTACTCCGACGCCGAGTTCGCCGCGATCGCCGACGAGGCCCACCGCGCGGGCGTCCGGGTGGCCGCCCACGCGGTCGGCGACACCGCCATCCGGGCGTGCATCCGCGCCGGCATCGACTGCATCGAGCACGGCTTCCTGGCCTCCGACGACACCATCCAGATGATGGCCGACCACGGGACCTTCCTGGTCTCCACCACCTACCTGACCGAGGCGATGGCCATCGACCGGATCGCGCCCGAACTGCGCAAGAAGGCCGAAGACGTGTTTCCCCGGGCAAAAACCATGCTGCCCAAGGCGATTGCCGCCGGGGTGCGGATCGCCTGCGGCACCGACGCGCCGGCGATCCCGCATGGCCAGAACGCCAAGGAACTCGGGGCGCTGGTGACCCGCGGCATGACACCGATGCAGGCGATTCGCGCCGCCACGGTAGTGGCCGCCGAACTCGTCGAAGCAGACCACGAATCGGGCCGTTTGGCGCCGGGCTACCTGGCCGACGTGATCGCGGTGCCCGGCGACCCCTCGCGCGATATCGGTGTCACGCAACAGGTTTCGTTCGTCATGAAGGACGGGCAGATCTACAAGACGCCGGCGGCCTGAGCGGGAGACGGCTATGGAACTCACCGAGAACATCCTGTGGCTGCTCAAGCAGGCCTTCTACTACTCGCTGACCACCGTGAACGACGCCATCAGCAGCCACGGTGTCAGCACCGCGCAAGTCGGTGTGCTGCGCCAACTTTCGAACGAGCCGGGCCTGTCCGGCGCCGAATTGGCCCGACGGCTGTTGATCACCCCGCAGGGCGTGCAGCTGGCTCTCACCGCCCTGGAACGGCGCGGCTTGGTGCAGCGTAAACCCGACCCGGCGCACAAGCGCATTCTGCACGCGTATCTGACCGAAGACGGACGCAAAGTGGTGGCGGCGGTGTTCGCCGACGCGGTGGCCGCTCACGAGGAGGTGTTCGGCGTGCTGAGCGCCGAAGAGAAGGAAACGTTGCGCGAACTGCTGGCCCGGGTGGTGGAGAAGGGCACCGGTAACCAACTCTTCGAAGACCACGTCGAGGAATGAGGGATGAGGCACCCGGTGTATCTAGTACTTGATACTGATGACAAGTAGTTGATATTGTGATGGTGATGCATGAATCCCCGCCCGCCGTCGCCGACGAGGTGGCCACCGAGACGGTGACCATCGAGCTGAATCGGCGCTCGACCACTGTGGCCTACGCCGCCGGCGACACCCTGCTGCAGACCGCCCGGATGGCGGGGCTGAACGCCCCCTCATCCTGCGAGATCGGTTCCTGCGGAACGTGTATGGCGCGATTGACCGAGGGCTGCGCCCGGATGATCAACAACGACGCGCTCGACGACGACGAGGTGGCGGAGGGCTGGGTGCTCACCTGCCAGTCCCTGCCCACCACCCGTACGGTTCGGGTGGTGTACGAATGAGCCGGGTGGCCGTGGTGACCGGCGGCGCCTCGGGCATGGGTGAGGCGACGTGCCACGAGCTTGGCCGACTCGGGCACCAGGTCGCCGTCCTGGACATCGACGAGGTTGCGGCGCAACGCGTCACCGATGCGCTTCGGGCGCAGGAGATCACCGCCGTCGGTGTCGGCGCCGACGTCACCGACCGCGCCGCTGTCGAACGGGCCTTCGCCCACGTGCGTGCCGAACTCGGGCCCGTGTCGATTCTGGTCACCAGTGCGGGCATGTTCGGCTTCTCCCCGTTCGCGGAGATCAGCACCGAGTCCTGGAACCGGATCGTCGACGTCAACCTGACCGGCACCTTCCACTGCTGTCAGGTCGCCCTGCCGGACATGGTGGCCGCGAAATGGGGCCGCATCGTGATGATCTCGTCGTCCAGCGCCCAGCGCGGCTCACCCTTCGCCGCGCACTACGCGGCGTCCAAGGGCGCGGTGATCACCCTGACCAAATCGCTGGCCCGCGAATACGCCGCGCACGGAATCACCGTCAACAACATTCCGCCGTCGGGCATCGAGACCCCGATGCAGCACAATGCGCAGGCGGCGGGGTATCTGAAGTCCAACGAAGAGATCGCCGCCAACATCCCGGTCGGTCACCTGGGCACCGGCGCCGATATCGCCGCGGCAGTCGGGTTTCTGTGCTCGGAGGCAGCGGGTTTCATCACCGGCCAGGTGCTGGGTGTCAACGGCGGAGCGGTGATGTGAGGGAGGTTCACCAATGACGCGAGAGGGCAGGCCGGCCGAGGGTTCCTGGACCGAGCACTATCCCGAATTGGGCACGGGGCCGGTCTCTTTCGCCGATTCCACGTCGCCCGAATTCTACGAGCTGGAACGTGAGGCGGTCTTCAAGCGGGCGTGGCTGAACGTGGCCCGCGTCGAGGAGCTGCCGCGGGCCGGTAGCTATCTGACCAAGGAGATCGAGGTCGCCCGCGTCTCCATCATCCTGGTCAAGGGCCGCGACGAGCAGATCCGGGCCTTCTACAACGTCTGTCGGCATCGCGGAAACAAACTGGTGTGGAACGACTTTCCGCACGAAGAGACACGCGGCACCTGCCGGCAGTTCACCTGCAAGTACCACGGCTGGCGCTACGGCCTGGACGGCGCGCTCACCTATGTGCAACAGTCCGCGGAGTTCTTCGACCTCGACCCGGCCCGGCACGGACTGGCCCCGGTGCACTGCGACGTGTGGAATGGGTTCGTCTTCGTCAACTTCGATCCCGAGCCGCGACAGAGCCTGCGCGAGTTCCTCGGCCCGATGGTCACCGGGCTGGACGGCTACCCGTTCGACAAGCTGACCGAACGCTACGAATGGGTCGCGCACAACAACAGCAACTGGAAGATCTTCGCCGACGCGTTCCAGGAGTACTATCACGTGCCGTCGCTGCACCCGCAGCAGGTGCCGCCGGAGGTGCGTGACCCCAACGCCGGATTCACCTGCGGCCATTTCCAACTCGACGGTCCGCACCGGCTGGTCTCGACGGCCGGGCGGCGGCGCTGTGGCTGCTGCCGCCCGACTACATGTATCCGATCGAGCGGGCCACCAAGAGCGGTCTGGTCGGTCCGTGGCGCACGCCGGATATCGGCGAACTACCGGCGGGTCTGAACCCGGGCGGCATCGAGCCGTGGGGGATCAGCAACTTCCAGATCTTCCCCCAACACCGAGATCCTGATCTACGGCGGCTGGTATCTGCTCTACCGCTACTGGCCGACCTCCTACAACACCCACCGCTTCGAGGCCTACACCTACTTCCACCCGGCGCGCACCGTGCGCGAACGGATCGAACACGAGGTTGCCTCGGTGGTGCTCAAGGAATTTGCGCTGCAGGACGCCGGCATGCTCGGCGGCACCCAGGCCGCGCTGGAATACGGGATCGTCGAGGACTTCCCGCTCAACGACCAGGAGATCCTGGTGCGCCACCTGCACAAGGTGGTGGTCGACTGGGTCGAGGCCTACCGCCGCGAGCGGCAGCCGGCGGGGGTGTGACCATGTCGGATGCATTGCTGCCCAGCGCTTTCGCCGAGTTCGAGGAGTATGCCCAAACCTGGTGCCTGGCAACCGAAACCGAACGCTGGAACCAGCGGCTGGCCAGCACCATGGCCGAGATGCACCGGTTCCACGACGCATTTCTGCCGCGCCTGGAAGAAGCCATCGAGTACTGCGACAAGTTCGAGCTGGACAACCTGCCCGACGACGCGCTCAACCTGCTGCACCTGATCTATTCGCTGATCATGGTCGCCATGGCGGTGGAGATCATGCACCAGCCCGCCCCGACCGATGCCGCCGACGCCGTGATGAACCGCACCGGCGAACCGTGGCCGTAACGAGAGTGCAAGGAAAAAACAATGAGTCTGCTCACCATCACCAAGCTCAGCGATTCGGTCGGCGCCGAGGTCACCGGCCTGAATCCGGACCGGCTGACTGACGACGCACTCGGCGCGGCCATTTTGGATGCGTTGGAAGACAACGGAGTTCTGGTGTTTCGCAACCTGGGGCTCGACCCGGAGACTCAGGTCGCCTTCTGCCGCCGCCTCGGTGAGGTCGACCACTCCTCCGACGGGCACCATCCGGTGGCCGGGATCTACCCGATCACGCTGGACCGGTCGAAAAATTCCTCGGCGGCCTATTTGAAGGCCACCTTCGACTGGCACATCGACGGCTGCACGCCCACCGGAGACGAGTGCCCGCAGAAAGCCACCGTGCTGTCGGCGGTGCAGGTCGCCGAACGGGGCGGCGAAACGGAATTCGCGAACTCCTATGCGGCCTACGACGCGCTGACCGACGAAGAGAAGCAGCGCTACGGGACGCTGCGGGTGGTGCACTCGCTGGAAGCCTCGCAACGGCGCGTCACCCCCGACCCGACCCCCGAACAGCTGGCGCGCTGGCGATCCCGGCCCACTCACGAGCACCCTCTGGTGTGGACCCATCGCAGTGGCCGGAAGTCGTTGGTACTGGGCGCTTCTGCCGACTACGTGGTGGGCATGGATCCGGACCAGGGCCGCGCGTTGCTGGCCGAGCTGCTGGACCGGGCGACCGTGCCGGAGCGGGTGTACAGCCACAACTGGTCCGTCGGCGACACCGTGATCTGGGACAACCGCGGGGTGCTGCACCGGGCGGCTCCCTACGACCCCGATTCACCGCGCGAGATGCTGCGCACCACCGTTCTCGGTGACGAGCCGATCCAATAGCCCGAAGGGAACCGCAGTGACCAAGTCCCTACTTTTCGTCGAAAGCAAGCCCGCCTCATCGGATGTGGTCGACGAATACCACCGCTGGCACGACGAGGTCCACATTCCCGAGATGCTCGCCGTCGACGGGTTCGTGTCGGCGCGGCGCTGGCAGACCGACGGCGAGTCCTTCATCACCCTCTACGAGATCGACACCGACGTCGAGACCGCCCGCACCACGCTGCGCGCCGCCCTGGACTCCGGGAAAATGTCCAGACCCGTTGTGGTCCATACAGATCCACCGCCGGCGATGCGCTACCTGAGCCTGGTCAGCGAGCATCCCCGGGGTTCCTGACCCCGCACCGTGCCTTGACCCCGGTCGGTTCGGTCAGGCGTCGCGCAGCGCCGCGACCGTATCCGCGATGGTGGTGCGGGCGTCGCGGAAAGTGATCCCGAGATCACGTTCGGCGGGCGAGTCGTCGGATTGCGGCATCTGGGTGTAGTACTGCATGCCGGCGGCGGTGAACGGGTTGTCGAACGGCAGATACGGTCCCACAAAATCCAAAAGCGTTCCAGCAGCCCGCAATACGGAGTCGGGAACCGGAACCGAGATCATCGGGGTGCCGGCGGCGTCGCCCAGCATCTTCGCCAGATCCGCCACCGCGACCCGCTCACCTCCGGCCATATAGCGGCGCGGTCCGCGACCGGGCTCCAGCAGGGCCGCGTGCAGCGCTGCCACGTCACGCACGTCTACCACCGTCCAGGCGGCGCTGCGGCCGGGAATGGTGTGCATCTGCAGCGCCGCTCGGACCCCTTCGCCGGCCTCGCCGAACTGGTCACCCACCGGCGGTCCCAGCACCATGCCGGGATAGGTGATGTTGACCGGCGCGCCGGCGTCCTGCAGGCCGCGGGCGTAGATCTCGACCTGGGCCTTGGAGGTTCCGTAGCCGTCGGTTCCGCCGACCACCGGCAGGTCGGCGGTGAGCGTCGGCAGGTTCGGATGGAACAGGGCGGTGAAGCTCGACACGTGCACCACCGGGTCCAGGCCCACCTGGACGGCCTGCCCCAGCACGTTGCGGGCCCCCTCCATGTTGGTGGCCAGCATCTGTGGGGTCTGCCGTGGGTCGGTGGCCACCAGGGCGGCGCTGTGCACGACGGCGTCGCAGCCTTCGAGTGCCTTACGCACCGACTCGCCGTCCTTGATGTCACCGATGACGTAGTCGGAGGTATCCACCCCCCAGTGCGGCGACCGAAGTCTTCAGACGTTCGGGCTTGCGCACCAGGAACCGGACGGAATGCCCGGCGTCGGCGATGGCTTTGGCGGTCCAGCCGCCGACGAACCCCGTGCCTCCGGTGATCAGAACATGCATGCTTGCATTCTGCAATCGGCTTGTGCCCTCGGCCACATCGGGCTTGGGTTTCCGCGAATCACCCGTTGGGTAGTTCACTTTCTGAACTTTCTATTCCAGGAGGAACACCCGCCGTGGCCGTCAGCTTCCAAGACGTGATCAAGTCCAAATACCTGCTGTTGACGACATTCACCAAGGACGGCCGCCCCAAGCCGACCGCCATCTGGGGGGTGCCCGAGGGGGACCGCCTGCTGGTCATCACCGACGACGATTCCTGGAAAGTCAAGCGGATTCGCAACACGCCGCGGGTGACCATCGCCAAGAGCGGCGGCCTGGGCAGCCCGAAGAGTGAGGCCGTGGCGGGCGTCGCGCGTATCCTGCCGAAGTCCGAAACGAGGCGGGTTTACCACGCGGTGCTGCGGCGCTACTGGTACCACGCCTGGTGGTTCTATGCACACTCGATCGTCCGCGGCGGAATCGACAAAGTACACGTCGGCCTCGAGGTTTCCCCGGCCTGACATAAGTCCCCGGCTGAACCTGCCACCATGGAGCAGTGACCACAGCAATAATCGTGGGGGCTCTGGTCTTGTTGGGCCTGGGCATCGTCATCAACGGGCTGTTCCGATTGCGGAATTGGTTGAAGAACTCGCCCCCGCTGCCGCCGCCGCAAGACGACGACGAACCCGACTAGCGAACCGAACTAGGCCCCTATAGGTGGGCGGCCGCGAAATCCGCTGCCTGCCCGGCCATTCCGTTGACGGCGTACAACGTGTGCGCCACGGTGGGAGTGGTGCCGCCGCCCGCGCAGATATTGTCCCCGTCGGCGCACAGCTCGATGGTCTTGGCCTGGTAAGCGGGCCCGATGACGATCTGGGGTGCGCCGTACTGATCGAGGAACTCCGACGAGGGTGTCCCGAATAGTGCTACGGCGGCAACGTGATTCGCGACGTCCGGGGACAGCGGTTGAGGTACCGCGGCGGCCGGAACTCCGGGCGGCACGGCGGCCGCGGTGACGTAACCGGCCAAGGCCGCGCCCTGGGAGTAGCCGCCCAGAATCTGCTTGGTGTTGGGACAATTCGTTGCCGTCGACTGGACATGGCTGCCGGCATCCCGAATTCCGTCGATCACCGACGACGCGAACTGCGGGCTGGCGAAGTCGGTGCTGGCCGGATAGTTGACCGGATACACCCCGAGCGACCGCCCGCCGAGCTGCGCGCGAAGCGCATCGACGAAGGGGCCGCCGACGCTGCCGAGGCCCGGTGGCTCGCCGCTGCCGCGGGCGAAGATCACTTCGACATCCGGGCACGGCGCGGCGCCGGCCTCTGGAGCGGGCTCGAACAGCAACGCGAAAGCGCCGAGCACTGCGGTGACGCCGATGCCCGCGGCGATGCGGCGAATCGGTGTAGTGCTGTTCATGAGGTGTACCTGTCCTGCGCGCTGCGCGAAATATGTTCGGCCTCGGACCGTCCCGCGCGAGAGAGACTTAACGTTGTGCTCGCGCGGGACAGCCGGTGATTGGGCCGCGATTTACTTCTTGAATGCGTCCTTGATCTTCTCGCCGGCGTCTTTGAGGCTCGACTTGGCCTGGTCGACGCGACCCTCGTTCTCGGTGTCGCGGTCGCCGGTGACCTTGCCGACGGCCTCCTTGGCGCGACCGCCCAGGTCCTCGATCTTGTTCTTCGCTTTGTCTTCGCCGCTCATGTCGCTCCTTGTTGGTCGCGTTCGTGGACTCAGCCCGAGTACCCGATCACGGGCGGATCAAAAACTTCGCCGCCGCCGGCGGAACGAGTGCGCGACGCGGTTCCCGGCGTCTTTGACGTTCGCTTTGACCTGGTCGAGTCTGCCCTCGTACTCGGTGCGCCGGTCACCGGTGAGTCGGCCGACGGTTTCCTTCGCCCGGCCGCCCCAGTACTGCGCCGTGTTGCTCAACCTGTTCCCTGCCCTGTTTGCAGCCATGTTCTGCTGCATACCCGCAGGCCGATAGCTTCATTCAGGCGAGGGCAAGGCTGCTGGCGGCTAGCTGGTTGGCACCGTCCCGCGGGGCAGGGTGAGCGGCAGGTCGGCGTAGGTGGCGATACCCGGGGCGGCGGCGACCACAGCCGGGATCGCGTTGATCGCGGGCATCGCCGTCATGATGTGCCCCAGCGCCATGAACTCGGCGAGCGTGGTGGCCTGGAAATACGGCGGCGGCAGGAAGCCGACCTTGGTGGTCACCGTCGGCTGGCCGTCGACCTGGATCACCCAGCCGTCGCCGTCGATCTTCCAGTCCGGCTCCAGGGTCTGACCCTTGCGCCACCGCACGTTGAGGTCGACGACGGTGTTGCCGCCCACGATGCCCTGCCAGCTGATGTACACGCCCGCAACGCATCCGGCGTTGATGGTCCACGATTCCATCGCGAGGTCCTCGGTGGTTTGGGCGAATTCGGCGACACAGCGCACCTCGTCGAGTTCGACGCCGAGCGCGTCGGCGACCAGCCGGACCGCCTCGCCGAAGATCGCTGTCCCTTTCTGCGCCATCTGGGGCAGGTCGGGGTTGTCGATCGGCTGACCGAACCCGACCGGCTTCTCGGTGTCCGGCGAGTCGTAGAAGGTGGTGTCGGCGGCCTCGTTGACGGTGATCTTGTCGACCCGGTTACACACCATCGCCGACACGATGGCCAGCAGCTCGGCGAAGCCCGGACTCACGCCGGACCCGAACATCGTCGAACCGCCCTTCTCGCAGGCCTCGAGGATGCGGTCGCGGCCGGCGCCCAGGTTGTGCCCGGTGATGAACGACGCCGTCGTCACCACATTCACGCCTGCGGAAAGGATCCGGACCAGCTCGTCGACGTCGATCCACATCGGGTTGTAGACCACGCAGTCGGGTTTGAGGGCCAGCAGTTCCTCGACGTCGTTGGTGGCGGTCACCCCGAGTGGCTCGATGCCGACCAGTTCGCCGGCATCGCGACCGGCCTTCTCCGGGGACCAGGCGTAGCATCCCACCAGTTCGAACTGGGGGTTGGCGGCGAGCGACTGTAACGAGCTCTTGCCGACGTTTCCGGTGGTCCATTGCACGACGCGATATTTGTTGGGCACTCGCTCAGCATAGGCAAGCGCACCGCGCTCAGTAAGAGGATTCGGCCGCCAGAATCTCGGCCAGGAACGCGTCCTGCGGCGGTTCGTCCAACCGCGCTCGGACCCAGCGGCGGATCCGGTCCCGGATTTCCCGCGGTTCGCTGACGTCGGCGCCGACGACCACCGATGTCGACGGCCAGTCGTGATCCCAGGCCTCCGATTCGGTCAACGCGTGCTGCCGGCGGTCGAAGAGCGCGACAGCGGCGCGGCCCCGGGCGTCCAGGGCGGCGGTGCCGGTCACGTTCCCGGACCGCACCCGCACCGTGATGTCGGTCGCCGGGTGCGGGCCGATGAGGGCGGCGCGGACTTCGGCGATCACCGTCGGACCCGCTGCGGTGACGCGCCAGTCGACGGTGTCCTCGGCCGCGTCGAAGATGCCCGGCGGCACCGCGGCCCAGTTGATCGAGGCGACGCCGCGGCCGATCGCCGCCGCGATCCCCGGGCCGGCGTCGGAGCCCGCGGCCAGCGCGTAGTCGTCCCGACGCCGTTGCTGTAACGCCGGTGCCGAGGCTGAATCATCGACGGCCGCAAACAGTTCCGCCCAACCGATACCGTCGACACCGATCTCCTCGGCCAGCTCGGCACCCGCCCGCACCAGCTCCCGTACCCGGCGATCGCCGGAACCCAGCAGGGCGATCAGGGTCACCGCGTGCGGGGCGAGCAACCCGGCCACGTCGGAAGTCCAGGGTGTCGTCGGAGAAAAAAGGCCTGCGCGGCGACGGTCAGCAGCGCCACCTCGACGTCCAGCAGCGCCGCATCGAGACCCGGGATGCCGTCGCGCCGGCTCGCTGGCCACCATCGCCGCAACCAATGTCCGACCGCCAGTCTGTGCAGCGGCGCCAGTGACCCGGGCACCACGTCGACGCCGCCGACGTCCGCGCCCGACGCGATCGCCAGATGCCCCTCGGTTCCTACCAGACGCCACAGCCAGTCCGCCCGATCCGGATCGGTGAACGCGACCTGCACGTCATCCGCCGGGTCCGTCACGGTCCAGACCAGCACGGCCCCGGCGACTTCCAGGGCCGCGACCAGCGGCGAGGGCGGTGCGGGCTCGTTGACCAGTCTCATCCGGCCGCCTGCAGTTCCAGCATCGACTTGATGCGCTGGCGATGGTCCAGGCTCACCGATCGGGCCACGCCGTCCAGCAGCGTACGGACGTCTTCGACGTCGTCGCAGGGCTCCTGCCAGACGTCGCGCCCGTGCAGCCGTGCCCACAGCCGGCTCAGGTAGGGCTGGGCGAATGCGGCCAGCTCGTCAACCACCTGTTGCTGGCGCGGATGAATCGGTCCGCCGTCGGCGAGATACCGTCGCGCGTGCAGAACGTAGGCCTCCTTGCGCAGCCGGGCCTGGATCCGGGCGGCCAGCGCGTACCGGTTGGTGACGGCGCGGTCCAGCGGCGCGAGCTCGACGGCCACCTCGATGCCGGCCACCAGCGTGGCCTGCTTGTCCTCGCCGAGCAGACCCCAGGGCGCGCAGGAGCGGTCGACCTCCTCGGCGCACAGCATCGGGATGTCGGGCAGCGCGTCGCGGTCCAGGGCGCGCCGCAAGGTGGCGCGTACCCGGTCCAGCACGGTCCGGTCCAACGGCCGATCGCCGTCGGATTCTCCGGTGATCTGCGGTGGTCGTTGCGGCGCAACCGAACTCAGACCCAGCGCAACTATCGACCACGGCAGCTCGGCGGTTGCCCCGTGGGCCAGTGCACCCAGGTTGTATGGCGTGGTGTCGACCACCATCGCCGACCAGACCCGCTGGCGTGCGGTGGCCGCGTTGTGTCCGTGCGCGAGGCCGAGCACGGTCCGCAGTTCGGCCAGAAACGGTTCGAGCACCAGATCTTCGGCCCGCACATCCCGCCAGCTGCGGTGCAGCTGGGACGTGAGCGCAGCGACGACTTCGGCGTCGGCGATGTAGTCGTTGAGCACCTCGATCGCGGTGCGGTCCCGGGCCCCGGTGGATCTCGCCCAGCACCTCGGCGGCGGTCTGACGATCATGAGGCGTCGGCGCACCCTTGGTCACCGCGAGCTCGAAACACACCTGGAAGTACAGCTCCTGAGCGTTGCCGCTGCGGATCCGCAACCGGCGGCGCTCGGCCTTCAGTAAGTCGAACCAAGCTGCGGTGCAACGCAATTGGTGCATTCTGGGCAATGAGGCTGCTCATTGCGGCGGCCGCGTCGGCCGCGACGACCGGTGCCGAATACTGCGGGTTGGACCGTAGGCGCAGCACCAGTGGGTCGATGATGCGTTTGAGGGTCCGGGTCAGCGGGCCACCGTCGTCGGCACTGAGCACCTCGACCCCGGACCCGATCGCACGCCACGCCTGCTCGATCACCGCGCGGCGAGGCTGTCCCACACCGGCGGAGGCCGGCGCCTGCGGATCGGCGCTCATGGACCCAGGATATTGACTCACCGCGCACCATCCACGGCGAACGTCACCAACGCACCCCAGAACAACGGACTGGCGGTGACATCGCCGTCCCGCCAGCGCCGCATTTGCGCACGCTGCCAACGGTTCACGGCACACCCCGCATCGTCTTCCTGATGCGCGCTGTCCACGGCCGTCACCAACTCGGCCATCGGATCGGCGGAATCGTCCGCCCCAGAGCCGAATTGCCGGTAGGCGGCGGTGGTGGGCAGCGACCACAGCGTGGCGGTCACCAACTGTGCCCCGCCGAGGATCATCGCGGCCACCAGACCCGTCGCCTCGTCGAACTGATAGTCACCACCGGACGCGCAGGCCAACAGCGCCACTCGCGGCGGCATCGGCGTCCTGGCCGCCATCAGGTCCGACGCCGTCAACGGCCGGTGGTCGCCGATCGGCGCGGCGTTCCCGGGCATCGCCGCCGAACACGCCAAGTGCAGCGCGGCCCGTTCGGCGTGACCCGCCTCGCCATCGGCTGAGCTGGCGTGCCCGACATAGAGGAGCCGACTTGGTTGTTGCGCAAGCATTTCCGCCAGCCAGCGGCGGTCGGCGTCTTGGCGGCGGAACAGCTCGACCGCGGCGTCGGCGTCCGGCAACACGGTCCGCCGGCCCATCATGTCGCCGTAGTAGCGGGCCAGCGGAGTCTGCTGCGAAGGCCTGCCCAGCACCGAACCCAGGGCCGAGTCGGGACGCTGGCCCGGCACCCGAGGATCCAGTATCAGCAGCGGTGGGCGATCCCGACGGGACTGCCATGTCACTGCCGCGCGCGGTGTGTGCACGATGTGCTGGGGCACAGCCAGCAGCACGTCGACCAATTCCATCAACCGGAAGCCGTCGGTATGCGCGTCGATATCGGCCAGTTGCCAGGGGATTCGGGCTGCGCCCCGGCCGGCGGCGGTGATGGCTTCCTGCCGGGCGCGCACCAATTCCTGGTCGGTGGGCCCGGATTTCGGTAAGGCGAGTTGACCCCAGGGCACCCGGGCCAGCCGCGCGCTGGGCGAGACGAACAGCGTCGGGCGCGGTCCCGTCGACCCTGTCAGGCACTCCCACAGCAGCTGCCAGCCGGCAGTGGCGATCAGCAGCACACCGAGGATGTAGGCGACGGTGAGCTCGGAATCCGGTGTGGCGAAAGGTCCCCGGGTGAGCGCCCGTGCGATCGCCTCGCGACGGCCTTCGGACCCGACGGGCTCGGGCAGTGCATCGGTGATTTCCTGCAAGGCCGCCAACAGAATCGGTTCCTCCACCACCCAGGTCACCGGCGGCCGGCCGACGACTCGCAAGCTGGCGTAGGTGGCGATCCCCACGTCGGCGTAGCGCAGGATCAGCATCTCGGTCACGGCCAGGTGCACCAGGCCGGCCCGGCGGCCGTGACCTCCCGGCCGTACCGCTGGTGCGCCAGCGCGCGATACCTGCCCAGGATCGGCTGCGCGTCGGGCTGCATCCGCAGCGCGGGCAGCGGGCCCAGCCGGGTCAGCGAAAGCGGACCCGAGGCGGGTCCGTCGCCGATGTCGACGAATGCCGGTGGGGTCGCCGTCGCCTCCCAGTCGGCGATGGCCGCACGGCGTGGCTGATCAACGAAAGTTCCTCGGGCACTGTGGTACTCGACCAGTTCGGCGACCAGTTCGGAGTTCTCCCACTCCCACGCGACGGCGAACGCGCCGGCCAGTACCGGCGCCGAGACGCGTTGCGCCCACGAGCTTCTCGCATCGGCGTGGGCGATCGAGTAGCGAACCGAGTCGACGGCCAGCGCGGCGGGAACCTTGAGGTCGGCGGCCCGCTCGAGCTTGGTCATCGCCCGCCGGTGCTCGGGGGTGCCGACCTCGCCGTGCAGCAGTCCCAGCGACGTGGCCTGGCGTGCCTCGGTTTGTCGCAGTGTCTCGTCGGGATCGCCCGAGCCGTCGAAACCCATGTCCGCCAGCGCATCGGCCCGCCACACCACCCCAAGGTGATTGTCCAGCAGCGCGTACTGCAGCCAGCTACTGCGTGGCGACGAGTCCAGCAACTCCCGGGCCTGCGCGATCAGCTCGACCGCCTCGGCGAAGCGACCCCGGAATATCGCGATCCAGCTGCGCTGCAACAGGATACGGTGCAGGTGCAACGGCTTGCCGAGCTCGCGCCAGTGCCGCTCGGCGTGTTCCCAGCACTCGTCGGCGGCTTCCAGCGCACCCGCGGCCAATCGGGTGAGGCCCAGATACAGCCAGCAGCGCGACACATCGTGAGCACGCGCGTACCGGGCGATCACCGGATAGGCCTCCGACACCAGCCGCTCGGTGGCGGTGTGATCGCCCAGCGACCAGCCCGCCGCCGCGCGCTCCAATTGCGTTCGGGCACTGTCGAGTTCCCACCCGTTGGCGTTCGCCCGCGCGCCGGCGCGCCGCAGCCATGGTTCGGCTTCGGCCAGCCGTCCCGTCTCGACGCAGAATCTGCCGTAGCCGGTGGCCGCCGAAACCCAGAGATGTTCGGCATATATCGAGCTGCCGAAGCCGCGGTTCAACGCCTCGAGCACCTGGTCCCAGAGGGGGACCGACCGCACCTGCAGGTCGTCGTCGCACAGCGCGACAGCGCACAGCGTCCGGGCGTGCAGCAAGAGCAGACCGTGCTCGTCGGCCAGATCGGCGAAAGTATCGTCGCCGTCGTCCAGGTCGGCCAGAGCGGTTGCGGCGCCCTCGTGATCGCCCTGCGCCGCGGCCAACCCGACCCGGAGAAGTCCTGCTCGCCGGGAATAGCGCTGCACCAGGTGCGCGATCGCGGGACCCGGCATCTGCACCAGGGCGGCAGCGTCCGGCCGGGTGCCGGCGAGGATCCCACGATAGATCGCCAGCGGCCCCAAGATGCGCCGAATGCATTCGCGCACACCGTCATTCGCGCCCCGAACCAGGTAGATCTCACCGAGCTGGGCGAAGACCTCCAACAGCAGATCGTCGCGATCTTCGTGCTCGATGAGCGGCATCAGCGACAACAGCAGATCCCGCGCCGAATCCTCGTCGGCGGCGCACGCCAAGTCCCGCGCGCGCTCCAGCTCGTCGCGGATCGACACGGCTGCATCATAAGTCCGGCGCGGCGGGCATCGACTGTATGCCCGCCGCGCCGGATCACCCCTCATCAGCCGCAGGTCACCTTGATACTGAAGTCTTTGGTGATCATGCCCGCCAGCGGGTTTCTCAGGTCCGCGCCCTGCGCCTGCCCGGTGATGGTGTAGGTCTTGCCCTCCACCGCGACCTTGGCCGAGCCGACCTTGCTGCCCATGTTGTCGGCCACCGACAGGGCATTGCCGTCCACGACCAGAGCCAGCGAGTCGACCGTGGGCGGGTTCGCGTCGGTCATCACCACCGCCAGTGCCTGTTGCTGGCCGTTGGTGGCCCCGCTGCCGATGTTGATCTTGCCGCCCTGTTTGACGCAGGTCACCGACGACGGGTTGACCCCGGCCAGGTCGGTGCCGCCCACTTTGACCTCGGTGGCGCCGCCGCCGGCGGAAATACTCGATGCCGGGCCGTTGGACGCCGGGCCGGCCGTGTGGCCGCCGCTGGAACACCCCACCAGCACCGTCGCGCAGCCAAGGGTGCCGATCGCAGCCGCGATAACACGATTCATCGAACTTCCTTCCGTCATGCGCCGCCCCGTTGGCGTCGTCATGGCAGAAGTACAGACCGCCGCGCTCGCTACCGATCCCAATTATGGTGGCGGCATGTCAAGTGTGAAGTGGCTCAAACAGCCCGAGGACCACGACTTTCCAGCCGCCGCCGACTATCTCGCCCTGCTCGCCGACATGCACACCGTCAACGACGTGACGGACAAGCTGCGCGCTGCGAGCATCGTGCACAAGAAGGCCAAGGACATCCTGCGGGCCGCGCGGTTACGGCTGCTGCCCGAGGAAAATCCGCACGTCGCCGCGGATCTGGCCAAGATCAAGAAGGGTCAGCCGCTCTCGCCGATCCTGCTGGTGCGCGGCGATTACACCAAAGGTGTCCCGCTGCAGATCGCCGACGGCTACCACCGGGTGTGCGCGAGCTACCACACCGACGAGAACACCGATATCCCGGTGGTTTTGGTCTGAGGGCCGAGGAGTTATTCGTCGACCGCGACGCCACCCCGGGTGCGCCGGCGGCGATGGGAGGTTTTGCCGGTCGGACGGCGGTTGCGTAGCCGCGGTTGCCCGGACGAGTCGGGCACCGGTGCCTCGACGGTTTCCGCCGTGGCGGCCTCGGTGTCCTCGTCGGCGACCGTTTCCGGCTCGGGGCTCTCGTCCTTTTCCAGGTTGACGCCCGCGGGGGCCACCTCGGTGTCAGCCGGGACGGTCTGGCTGGTCTCGGTCTTCGCCGCGACGGTCTCGGCGTCTTCCTCGGCCTCGGCTGCCTCGACGCCGTCGTCCTCGGCGTCGGCAACCTCGTCCTCGTCGTCTTCGTCTTCGTCGTCAGCGACGTGATCGTCGGACTCGCCGACCGCGCCGCGCTTCTTCCCGCGCAGGCCGCGCTTCTTTTCCTTCTTGTCTTTCTTCGGCTTGATCGGTTTCGGCGGAGGCGGCGGAAGCTCGGCGACGAACGACAGGTAGAACGCGAAGAAGCCCAGCACCGCGATCGCGGCGGCAGCGCCGTAGATCGCGAACAACCACTGGCCGGCTTTGTCGAGGCTGAGCCAGTTCTCGCTGATCGCGGTGCCCACGATCAGGACTGCGGCGGTGACATGCGCCACGATCGACCAGGTTCGGATCGTGAGTGCCAACTGCGGTGTGCCCAGTTCGGGCTTGCGGGTGCGTAACAGGGTGAACACCACCGGCAGCGCGGCCAACCCGATCAGCACGCCTGCGACGATGCGCAGCGCCATCCCCAGCCCCTGACTGGTGTCGCCCACCAGTTCGGGCCATCGGGGCAGTACGAAATAGAAGTAGAGGACGCCGGCGCCGATCGTGAACGACGCGTGCCACAGCATGGCGACTTTGCGCCCCATACCCCTCCTCAGGCTGGTCTGCTCAGGCCGCGGAAGTCGACCGGGACCGGTATCGTCCCTGGTCACACGGCGGACCGTTTGGCGGAGGATGCGGGATTTGAACCCGCGAGGGCTGTTAACCCAACCCGCGTTCCAGGCGAGCGCCATAGGCCACTAGGCGAATCCTCCGTGGTCATGGTAGCGGCTGAACGGAGTCGAGTGTCCCTTGGACCTGCCGACCGGCCTCTCCAAGCCGTCGCCGAGGCGTCCGATCGCAGGTATTACACTCGCCGATGGACCCCGCGCGGCGTCTATCCTGTGAACTCCCCCCAGGGCCGGAAGGCAGCAAGGGTCAATGGGCTCTGTCGGGTGCGCGGGGTCCCCTCTGTGAGATCACGTCTGATTTCGTTTCTGACGGCGAAAGGGCCGCATGGTGTCGTTCGAGTCCCTCAGCCCTGACGAACTGTCCGGGGTGCATGCCCGCCACCAGCAGGAGTACGCGGCACTGCAAGCCAAGAAGCTCGCGCTGGACCTCACCCGCGGAAAGCCGGCACCCGAGCAGCTCGACCTGTCCAACCAGCTGCTGAGCCTGCCCGGCGACGAATCCAAGGACAGCTACAGGGACCCGGAGGGTACCGACACCCGCAACTACGGCGGCCTGCACGGCCTGCCCGGCCTGCGGGCGATCTTCGCCGAGCTGCTGGGCCTACCCGTGCAGAACCTGATCGCCGGCAACAACGCCAGCCTGGAGTTCATGCACGACGTCGTCACCTTCTCGATGCTGCACGGCGGCGTCGACTCGCCGCGGCCCTGGATCAAAGAACCTGCCGTCAAGTTCCTGTGCCCGGTACCCGGCTACGACCGGCACTTCGCCATCACCGAGACGCTGGGCATCGAGATGATCCCGATCCCGATGCTCGAGGACGGCCCCGACGTCGGCCTGATCGAAGAACTGGTCGCCGCCGACCCGGCGATCAAAGGCATGTGGACGGTGCCGGTGTTCGGCAATCCGACCGGGATCACCTACTCGTGGGAGACCGTGCGCCGCCTGGTGCAGATGCAGACGGCGGCCCCCGACTTCCGGCTGTTCTGGGACAACGCGTACGCGGTGCACACGTTGACCCACGAGTTCATCCGTCAGGTCGACGTACTGGGACTGGCCACCAAGGCCGGCAACCCCAACCGGCCCTACATCTTCGCCTCCACCTCGAAGATCACCTTCGCCGGTGCCGGTGTGAGCTTCTTCGGCGGATCGCTGGGCAACATCGCCTGGTACCTGCAGTACGCCGCGAAGAAGTCGATCGGCCCGGACAAGGTCAACCAGTTGCGGCACCTGCGCTTCTTCGGCGACGCCGACGGCGTCCGGTTGCACATGCAGCGGCACCAGCAGATCCTGGCGCCGAAATTCGCGCTGGTGGCCGAGATTCTGGAACAGCGGCTCGGGGAGTCCAAGATCGCCTCGTGGACCGACCCCAAGGGCGGTTACTTCGTCAGCCTCGACGTCATGCCGGGTACTGCGCGTCGCACGGTCGCGCTGGCCAAGGACGCAGGTATCGCGGTCACCGAAGCAGGTGCGTCCTTCCCGTACCGCAAGGACCCGGACGACAAGAACATCCGGATCGCGCCGTCGTTCCCGTCGCTGCCGGACCTGCGCGACGCCGTCGACGGGCTGTCGACCTGCGCGCTGCTGGCCGCCACCGAGTCGTTGCTCGACAGGTAGATCCGCGCGTCGGCGCAGCGGTCCGCTCAACGCGGGGAGCGCCTGACCACGGCTCCCCCTATCGGTGGATGCCTGATCCCCCTATTGGTGGGAATTTCAAAGTAGCGCAAGGCTTTTGGTCTGTTACCAGAGCACCCGACAGTGCGCTGAGTTAATTTCAGTCTGCGCCGTATCCGGGTCCTGAGAGCCGTCGAAATCCGGTTTTTGGAGTGCGGCGATCGGTTGCTGAGCGCCGAGGTTCGGTGCCGTCGAGTTCTGGTCGGGAGGCCTTCGTGTCGTCGCATGTGGTTGCAGCTCCGGAGGCGCTGGAGGCGGTGTCGGCGAAGTTGGCCGGTATCGGTGCTGCGGTCAGGTCGGCGGCAGCATCGGCGGCGCCGGCCACGGTGGGCTTGGTGCCGGCGGCCGCCGACGAGGTGTCGGCGGCGGTGTCGAACTTCTTCGGCGACTTCGCCCGGGAGTTCCAGACACTGGACGCGCAGGTGGGGCTGGCGCACGAACGGTTCGTGAGCACCATGTCCGCGAGTGCGGCGGCATATGCCGGTGCCGAGGCGGTCAACGTGGCGCCGTTGCAAACCGCGCTGGATGTGATCAACGCGCCGACGGAGTGGTTGTTCGGGCGCCCATTGATCGGCAACGGAGCCGACGGCGCCGCGGGCACCGGGCAGGCCGGAGGGGACGGCGGCTTCCTGTGGGGTAACGGTGGTGCCGGTGGTTCGGGCGGGGCCGGGCAAGCCGGTGGCAAGGGTGGATCCGCGGGGCTGCTCGGGCGTGGCGGTGCCGGCGGAGCCGGCGGAGATGGTCTCAACGGTGGCGCCGCGGGGCTGGCGGGTCGGGCGGAGCCGGCGGCTGGTGGGCCGGTCGCGGCGGAGCCGGTGGTGTCGGTGGGATCGGCGCGGACAGCACGACCGGTGCCGGGGGCGCGGGTGGTGCCGGTGGCGCCGGAGGTGTCGGGCGGGCGGTGTTCTGGGGACCCGGCGGCGCCGGCGGAGCCGGTGGTGACGGCGGATCGAGTTTGGCGGCGGGCGCCACCGGTGCCGCCGGATACACCGGCGGGGCCGGCGGCCGGGGCGGTGCCGGCGGGACAAGTTGGGGTCTGTTCAGTGTCGGCGGTTCCGGTGGCGCCGGCGGCGACGGCGGGGTGGGTGGTGTCGGTGGAACCGGCGCGGCCAGCACGACCTGGGGTGTGGTCGGCGGGACCGGTGGAATCGGGGGCGCCGGCGGCAACGCCGGGGCAGGCGGTGCCGGTGGCTCGGCGGGTCTCTTCGGGACGGGCTTCCTGGGCGCCACCGGGCATACCGGTGCCGCCGGTGTGGGTGGTACCGGCGGTTCTGGTGGCACCGGGGGCCTGGGTGGCGCCGCGACGGCCGGCTTCAACGCTTTCGGCGCTGCTGGCGGCACCGGCAGCGCCGCCGTCGGGGTGTCCGGCGGGGCCGGAGGTGTAGGCGGAACCGGCGGCTCCGGCGGCACGGTGACCACCATCTCGGGCCTGAACTCCCCGTACGGCGTCGCGCTCGACCCGGGCGGCTACGTCTACGTCACCAACCCCAACGGCGCCGCGGTGTCGGTGATCGATCCGGTGACCAACACGGTCGTCGCCAGCATTCCCGTCGCAAATCCGACAGGTATCGCGGTCAATCCCGGTGGCAATATCTATGTCACCAACCCCAACAGCAACTCGGTCGCGGTGATCGACCCCGTCACCAACACCGTCACCGGCGGCATCGGAGTCGGGCAGACTCCCTACGGGGTGGCGGTCAACCCGGGTGGCGACGTCTACGTCACGAACGCCTCCGGCAACTCGGTATCGGTGATCAACCCCGCCACCAACACGGTGACCGGCATCGGGGTCGGCCAGGCCCCCTATGGAGTGGCGGTCGATCCGGGCGGCAACGTGTACGTCGCCAACTACGGCAGCGACACGGTGTCGGTGATCAACCCGGCCACCAACACCGTCACCGGATCGCCGATCGGCGTCGGCGACGGTCCGTACGGCGTCGCGGTCAATCCGGGCGGCAATGTCTACGTCACCAACACCGCCAGCGGCACGGTCTCGGTGATCGACCCCGCCACCAACACCGTCACCGGCACCGTCGCCGCTGGGAGTTCTCCCTACGGGGTGGCGGTCAGTCCGACCAGCGACTACGTCTTCGTCACCAACCGCCTAGCGGACGGCACGGTCTCGGTGATCAACCCGACCACCAACACCGTCACCGCAACCATCCCGGTTGGTTCGTCGCCGTACGGCGTGGCCATCGACCCGGTGACCGGGGCGGTCTACGTCGCCAACTTCCAGAGCGGCACCGTCTCGGTGATCAGCGCATGACCTGACTTAAAGTTTGCCGGTTCGTCCCGGAGAGGAGGCGCGACAGGGTGCTGGGGCTGGCCGCTGACGCGCGGAGCGCAGTTGCTGTTGTTTTTGAAGTTTGCTGTCATCGGGCGTAGTTAGGAGATATTGGTGTCTTCATTCTTGGTTGTCGATACGGATGTGCTGGCTGCGGCGTCGGCGGACGCCGCCAAGATCGGTTCGGCGGTGAGGTCGGCGGCGGCGTCGGTGGCTCCGGCCACGATCAGTGTGCTGCCGGCGGCTGCCGACGAGGTGTCGGCCGCGGTGTCGACTTGGTTCAGCGAATTCGGGCAGGAGTTCCAGACCGTCGGTGCGCAAGTGGGTCTGGCACACGAACGCTTCGTGCAAGCGCTGAACTCGAGTGCCGGCGCGTATGCCGGGGCCGAGGCGGCCGCCGTGGCGCCGTTGCAGACGTTGCTGGACGTGATCAATGCGCCGACGGAGTGGTTGTTTGGGCGCCCGTTGATCGGTAACGGAGCCGACGGCGCCGCGGGCACTGGGCAGGCCGGTGGCGACGGCGGCTTCTTGTGGGGCAACGGTGGTGCCGGCGGTTCGGGCGGGCTGGGCAGGCCGGCGGTAAGGGCGGATCGGCGGGGCTGCTCGGGCGCGGTGGCGCCGGGGAGCAGGCGGAAACGGCGTCAACGGTGGGGCCGGCGGCGCCGGCGGGGCCGGGGAGCCGGCGGCTGGTGGAGCCCGGCGGGGCCGGCGGTATCGGCGGAAACGGGGCGGACAGCACGACGGGAGCCGGCGGTGCCGGGGGCGCAGGCGGTGCCGGGGGTGCCGGGCGCTCGCTGCTGTTCGGGATCGGCGGACACGGCGGAGCCGGCGGCTCGGGGCGGCGAGCCTCACCGTAGCTGCCTCGGGCGTCAACGGCGCCTCCGGCGACACCGGTTTCGCCGGTGGCGCGGGTGGCCGCGGCGGCGCGGGCGGGGCCAGTTGGGGGTTGTTCGGTCACGGCGGGGCCGGCGGATTGGGCGGTGACGGCGGTACCGGCGGCGTCGGCGGCAACGGCGCGGCCAGCATCAGCTGGGGCGTCGCCGGTGGTTCTGGCGGCACCGGTGGGGCCGGCGGCAACGGCGGCCTCGGTGGCGCCGGGGGTGCCGCCGGTATCTTCGGGACCGGCTTCTTGGGTTCCACCGGACACGCGGGTGCCGCGGGTATCGGTGGTGCGGGTGGTGGCGGTGGAACCGGAGCCACCGGTGGCGCCGCGCTCGCCGGCTTCAGCGCTCCGGGCACCGCGGGCGGCGCCGGCAGTGCCGCGCTCGGCCAGACCGGTGGGGCCGGCGGCGTCGGCGGCGCCGGTGGTTCCGGCGGCACCGTGACCACCGTCTACGGCTTCGACCGCCCATACGGGGTGGTGGTGAACCCGGGCGGCAACGTGTATGTCGTCAATTCCGGTAGTGGCAACGTCTCGATCCTCGACCCCGCCACCAACAGCATCAACGGGGTCATCGCCGTCGGTAACCTGCCCTACGGGATAGCCGTCAGTCAGACCGGCAATCTCTACGTGACCAACTTGGGCAGCGACACGGTATCGGTGATCTACGCCCCCAGCAACACCGTCACCGGGTCACCCATCGCCGTCGGCACCGATCCGTTGGGCGTCGCCGCCAACCCGGGCGGCAGCATTTACGTCACCAACTACACCAGCGACACAGTGACGGTGATCAACCCGGCCACCAACACCGTCGCCGTACCGAGCATCCCGGTCGGCGACGGCCCGACCGGGATCGCGGCCAACCCGGGCGGAAACGTGTACGTCACCAACTACAACAGCGACACCGTGTCGGTGATCAACCCGAACACCAACTTCGTCACCGGGTCACCCATTGATGTCGGCGACGCACCGCGCGGAATTGCCGTCGGCCCGGACAGCAATGTCTATGTCGCCAATAGCCGCAGCGGAACCGTGTCGGTGATCGACACGTCGACCAACACCGTCACCGGCACCGTGGGAGTGGGTACTGGGCCGTTCGCGGTCGCGGCGAATCAGACCAATGGCTACGTCTTCGTCACCAACGCCGTCGACGGCACGGTGTCGGTGATCAACCCCAGTACCAACACCGTCAGCGCCACCATCCCGGTCGGTACCACGCCGTACGGCGTGGCGGTAGACCCCCTTACCGGCGTGGTGTACGTCACCAACTACACGACCGGTTCGGTATCGGTGATCAGCGGCTGATCAGGGGCGGCGCAGGCTGACGATGGCGACGTCATCGTCGGTGTTGCCCAACACCGTCGACATCGCCCGCCAGATCCGGGTGGCGGACGCATTGCCGACGCGGCTGAGGGTCTCGGCCAACCGGTCGAGACCGTCGTCGATCGACTTGCGGCGGCGCTCCACCAGCCCGTCGGAGTACATCACCAGCCCGTGTCCGGGCGCGACCACGAACGTGCTCGGCGTGTAGGTCACGCCCCGGATCCCGATCGGCGGCGAAATCCGGATCGGGGCCTGGGTGGCTGCCGATGCGGCGTCGGTCAGATACGGCATCAGGTGGCCGGCGGATGCGGCCTCCACCTGGCCCGAGCCCAAATCGATGCGGGCGGCGATAACGGTGGCGAACGCGCTGGGCAGCATGTGCACGCAGAAGTCGTTGAGCTGGTTGAGCGCCTCGGCGGGTGCGGCGCCGGCAAACAGCTGAGCCCGCAGGGCGTTGCGCAACTGCGCCATGATTCCCGCGGCCGCGACGCCGTGACCGGCGACATCGCCCAGCAGCAGGACCAAGCGGCCGTCCCGCAGTTGGAATGCGTCGTACCAGTCGCCGCCGACGTTGTCGCCCGCGGCCGGCTCGTAGTGCGCCGACAGGTGCCAGCTGTCCAGTCGCGGTATGGACTCGGGCAGCAAACTGCGCTGCAGCGTTTCGGCCATCCGCAACGCACCCCGGGTGCGGCGGTACAGCGACTCCACCAGGTGACGTCGCAGCGTCTCCGCGGATTCGGTTTCGCTGAGCGTCCACGGATCACTGCGCTGGTGCACGATCTCGCGCCAGCGCTCGAACGACTTGCGCGGACTCAGCCGCACCGAATCGCCTTCGTTGACCGCGATCGCCTTGTTGTACGGGTCGCCGCCCCAGTCCACCGAACGCAGCACCTCGCGGCGGAACCAGATGGCGTACTGCCCGTCGGGCAGGTTCAGCGCGAGCGCGCCGGCGGCCAACTGCGGGTCGAGGTCCAGGGCGGGCAGATCGGTCACCAGGTTTTCGCTGCTGGCGATCTCTTCGCCCGCGCCGCGGGCCCAGGCGGCGACCATGGCCACCACGTCCGGCGGCGGCACCGTGCCGCGCTCCCGACGGTCGCCCTGGATGTTGACGACGACGCCTTCGGCAGGAATCAGGTCCAGCAGATTTGGCGCACCGAGCAGGGCCGACGGCAGCGGCTCGCCGTCGTCCAGGGTGGCGGCGATGATCTTGGTGAGCACCGCTTGGGCGGCCAGCCGCTTGTGCAACTGGTCGTCCTCGAACCGATCGACCAGCCGCAGCGACAAGGTGGAACCCAGGAATTCGGCCGCCGCCCGGGTGCCGAACGGCGGCAGGTGCGGGCCCGCATAGTGATGGCAGGCGATCAGGCCCCACAACCGGCCGTGGCGCAGCAGCGAGATCGACATCGACGCGTGCACGCCCATGTTCTGCAGGTATTCGATGTGGATGGGTGAGACGGCCCGCAGCGTCGCGTAGGTCAGGTCCAGTGGCTGGCCACTGTCTGGATCCACCGCCGGCACCAGCGGAGTCGGCGTGTAGTCGACGTCGGAGATCAGCCGGATCCAGTTCTTCTCGTACAGCGCGCGGGCCTGCGCGGGGATGTCGGTGGACGGGTAGTGCAACCCGAGAAAGGAGTTGAGGTCGTCGCGCTTGGACTCGGCGACCACCTCGCCGTTGTAGTCCTGGTCGTAGCGATACACCATCACGCGGTCGAAGCCGGTGAGGTCGCGGACCGCGCGGGCGGTGGTGTCGTAGAGCTCGGCCAGGGTGGCGGCGCCGTTCAGATCCTCGATGGAGCTGCGCACCGCCTGGTAAGTGTTCGGAAAGGAGAAAGGCCGCTCGCCGTAGGCGATTTCCAGCTCGACCAGCAGTATCCCGTCCGGTTCCCGGCGCAGGATGGCGTCGAATGCCCGCGGCTCGCCGTCGACGTAGATCTGGCACTCGAGAGGATTGCGTTGCCGCAGGTCGCCGAAAGCCGCCGCCGCGTGTTCGATCCGTGCGGCCTGCTCGACGCCGATCAGCGCGGACAGGTGTTTTCCCAACACGTCGTCGACGGACCGACCCAGCAGCTCGCCGACGTTGGCGCTGACTTGGCGCAGCTCGAATCCGGGCTCGCGAACCACCGCAAGCACCCCGCGTGGCTGGATGTGGCCGGGAATGTGGATCGGTTCCCGCGCACAATTCTCCAGGTCGATGGGCGTCCCGACCGGAACGAGTTCGTCGCTCTCCAGCGCCGAGGGGCGGCCCGGCACCTCGCCGCCGATCATCTGATGAACCCCTTACTCGAAGCCTTTCGTGTGACAACCAATGCCCGTTCGCCTATGTAACCAGCAGCGTGACGCGTCATCAACGGCTCCTTTATCGACGGCCTGGGCGGACGTCGTCCGGCATCGTCAGGCTCGCCTTTCGCAGTCTTGTCACAGGTTGGGTTGACGGACCGGCCGGATTTCAATCTGGCGGGCCGGAAGGGTCGGTATTCTCACACTGCCTGGCGACCCGCTCTCCGCCTCCTCCTCGCGCCCTGCGGGCGCGCATCGTCGGACAGGCTGTGCCGGATTGCCCGCCTCCTCCTCGCGCCCTGCGGGCGCGCATCGTCGGACAGGCTGTGCCGGATTGCCCGCCTCCTCCTCGCGCCCTGCGGGCGCGCATCGTCGGACAGGCTGGGTAGCCTGCTCACCGTGGCTCTCTACCGCAAGTATCGACCGGCAACCTTCGCCGAGGTGGTGGGGCAGGAGCACGTCACCGAGCCGTTGTCGGTGGCCCTGCAAGCGGGCCGGATCAACCACGCCTACCTGTTCTCCGGCCCGCGGGGCTGCGGCAAGACGTCCTCGGCGCGGATCCTGGCCCGGTCGCTGAACTGCGCCGAAGGCCCGACGCCGACCCCCTGCGGTGTCTGCGATTCCTGTCAGGCGCTGGCCCCCAATGCCCCCGGCAGCATCGACGTGGTCGAGCTGGACGCCGCCAGCCACGGCGGCGTCGACGACACCCGCGAACTGCGCGACCGCGCCTTCTATGCGCCGGCCCAGTCCCGCTATCGGGTGTTCATCGTCGACGAGGCGCACATGGTGACCACGGCGGGCTTCAACGCGTTGCTCAAGATCGTCGAGGAGCCGCCCGAACACCTCATCTTCATCTTCGCCACCACCGAGCCGGAGAAGGTGCTGCCCACCATCCGATCCCGCACCCATCACTACCCGTTCCGCCTGCTGCCGCCGCGCACCATGCGGGGCCTCATCGGGCGGATCTGCGAGCAGGAAGGCGTCGTCGTCGACGACGCGGTCTACCCACTGGTCATCCGCGCCGGCGGGGGCTCGCCCCGCGACACCCTGTCGGTGCTGGATCAGTTGGTAGCCGGATCGGACGGCGGCCGGGTCAGCTACCAGCGGGCCCTGGGACTGCTCGGCGCCACCGACGTCGCGCTGATCGACGACGCCGTCGACGCACTCGCCGCCGGGGACGCTGCGGCGCTTTTCGGAGCCGTCGAATCGGTGATCGACGCCGGGCACGACCCCCGGCGGTTCGCCACCGACCTGCTGGAGCGTTTCCGCGACCTCATCCTGCTGCAGGCGGTTCCCGATGCGGTGTCGCGCGGTGTGGTCGACGCGCCCGAGGACGTGCTGGACCGGATGCGCGAGCAGGCGGCCCGGCTGGGGCCGGCGACGCTGACCCGCTACGCCGAGGTCGTCCAGGCCGGCCTGGGTGAGATGCGCGGCGCGACGGCGCCGCGGCTGCTGTTGGAGGTGGTGTGCGCGCGGCTGTTGTTGCCGTCGGCCACGGACACCGAGTCGGCGTTGCTGCAGCGTGTCGAACGCATCGAGACGCGGTTGGCGATGTCGATTCCGGCCGCCGACGGTGCCGCGGAGCCCAGCGTGCCCGCGTATGTGCCGCCGACCCGTCCCGCGCCCGTCCGGCGCTCTGTCGCCGCTCAACAGCCCCCGACACAACGGCCCACCTCAGCGCCGCCCGCCCCGCCGCAGGCCGCAACGCCGCCGCCGCCCACCGCGCCACCACCACCCGCGCCCGAACCCAAACCTGCCCCGGCCCCGGCAACCGCGAACCCGGCCGCGGCGCCGGGTGAGCCAATGCCGCCGCGGTGCGCAGCATGTGGCCGACCGTCCGCGACAAGGTGCGCGAGCGCAGCCGAACCACCGCGGTGATGCTCTCGGGAGCCACAGTGTTGAGGGTCGAAGGCGACACGTTGGTGCTGACCCACGAAGCGGCGCCGCTGGCCAAACGGCTGTCCGAACAGCGCAATGCCGACGTGATCGTCGAGGCGCTCAAGGATGCCCTGGGCGTGAATTGGCGGGTGCGCTGTGAGACCGGTCCGCCGGCGGCGGCCGAGATCGCGCCACCGCCCACGGTCGAGGAGCCGGCACCCGCGGTGGTCGCCGTACCGGACGAGGACGAAGAGAGCATGCTCGCCGAGGTCGGTCGCAGCGACCCGTCCGAGCCGCGACGCGACCCCGAGGAGGTCGCATTGGAGCTGTTGCAGAACGAATTGGGCGCGCGCCGCATCGACGGTTAGCACCGATATCGTGGTCCGGACACACGACACGACCAGAAAAGAGGAGTGCACCTGATGGGACAGGTGAGGGCAGCCAGCACGATCCTGATCAACGCCGAGCCCGAGGCCGTGCTCGCCGCGTTGGCCGACTACCAGAACGTCCGCCCGGCGATTCTTCCCTCGCAGTACAGCGAGTACCAGGTGCTGCAGGGCGGCCAGGGAAAGGGCACGGTCGCCAAGTGGCGGCTGCAAGCAACCGAGTCGCGGGTGCGCAACGTCCAGGTGGACGTGGACGTCGCCGGCCACACCGTCATCGAGAAGGACCAGAACTCGTCGATGGTCATCAACTGGACGGTGGCCCCGGCCGGGCCCGGGGCCAGCGTCACCGTCACCACCACCTGGACCGGTGCCGGCGGCGTCAAAGGCTTCTTCGAGAAGACGTTCGCGCCGCTGGGGCTGAAGAAGATTCAGGCCGAGACGCTGAGCAACCTCAAGAGCCGGCTGGAAGGCCAGCCCGGCTAACGCGCCTGGCCCTGCGAGGCCAGGAAGCCGGCGACGCCGCGGACCAGCGCGTCGGCGTATTTCTGCCGGCCTTCGGCCGACTCCATCAGCGCCGAGTCCGCCGGGTTCTTCATGTTGCCCAGCTCGACGAGAATCGACGGGTACTGCGCCAGGTTCAGGCCGGCCAGATCCGAGCGTCCGTACAGCCCGCCTTGGCCGATGTAGGTGGCCGGGGTCAGGCCCGAGGCCTGCAGCTGATCGCGCATCACGCGGGCGAACTGCACCGACGGCCCGGCCTGAGCCGCGTTCAGCGGCGGCGAGGAGTAGTTGACGTGAAATCCCCGCCCGGACGCCGGCCCACCGTCGCCGTGCAGGCTGACGATCGCGTTGGGGTGCAACGCATTGGCCATGTTGGCGCGCTCGTCCACGCAGGGACCCAGCGCGTTGTCGTTGCCGCGGGACATCGCGGTCCGCACACCGAGCGCGTTCAACGCGGCCCGCAGTCGCAGCGCGGTGTCCCAGGTAAAGGTGTGTTCCGGGTATCCGCTGTTGGTCGAGGTGCCGCTGGCCTGGCAGTCCTTGGTGCCGCCCCGTCCGGTCGGCACCTGACGCGAGATGGACGCGTCGTTGGCGCCGTTGTGACCCGGATCGATGAATACCACCATGCCGGCGAGGCTGCCGGGGGCGGCCGTGGCGGTGGGGTGCAACGGTGTGAGACCGGCGGACAGCGCCCCCAGCAGTACGGCGATCCCGACACGGAGGCTCAGTCTGACGTCCACCGCGTCAACGTAACTCCGCTCGGACTAGGCTGAATGTTTCAAATCGCCCGACACCCGCAGGCGAAACCAACTCGAGACCAAGATGCGAGGGGACTGTCATGCAACCCGGAGGCGATATGTCGCAGCTGCTGGCGCAGGCGCAGCAGATGCAGCAGAAACTGCTCGAGGCCCAGCAGCAGCTGGCAAACTCCGAGGTGCACGGTCAAGCCGGCGGCGGGCTGGTCCAGGTCGTCGTCAAAGGCAGCGGTGAGGTTATCGCCGTGAAGATCGATCCCAAGGTGGTCGACCCCAGCGACATCGAAACCCTGCAGGATCTCATCGTCGGTGCGATGGGCGACGCCTCCAAGCAGGTCACCCGGATGGCCCAGGAACGGCTGGGTGCGCTGGCCGGCGGCATGCGCCCGCCCGCCGCTCCCACGCCGCCGGGGCCGCCGCCGCCCCAAGTGCCGGGTGTCTGACTGCATGTTTGAGGGGCCCGTTCAGGATCTGATCGACGAACTCGGCAAACTGCCGGGCATCGGACCCAAGAGCGCGCAGCGCATCGCCTTTCATCTGCTGTCGGTGGAACCGCCGGACATCGATCGCCTGACGGCCGTCTTGGGCAAGGTTCGCGACGGGGTGCGGTTCTGCGCGGTCTGCGGCAACGTGTCCGACGACGAGCGGTGCCGGATCTGCGCCGACCCGCGCCGGGATGGCTCGCTGGTGTGCGTGGTCGAGGAGCCCAAGGACATCCAGGCGGTCGAACGCACCCGCGAATTCCGCGGCCGCTACCACGTGTTGGGTGGGGCGCTGGATCCGTTGTCGGGGATCGGTCCCGAGCAGCTGCGCATCCGCGAGCTGCTGACCCGCATCGGCGAGCGGGTCGACGACGTCGACATCACCGAGGTGATCATCGCCACCGACCCCAACACCGAGGGCGAAGCGACGGCCACCTATCTGGTGCGGATGCTGCGCGACATCCCGGGCCTGACCGTCTCGCGGATCGCGTCCGGGCTGCCGATGGGTGGTGATTTGGAGTTCGCCGACGAATTGACCTTGGGTAGGGCGCTCACCGGTCGCCGCGCCATGGTCTGACGCCCTGTCTATCGGGTGATGACGGCGAAGTGGCCGCTGGTGGCCCACGCCGCTTCGAAGGTGTCCAGGGAGACCTGCTCGTCGCGGCCGGCCTTGATGCCGCTGTCGTTGAGGTGCACCACGGCGGCGTCGGTGTCGATTCCGGTGACGACGACGAAGTGGTTCTCCTTGGTGCGGTTACCGCCTTCGTCCCACAGGATCTTGTCGTTGACTCCGACGATCGCCTTCCGTCCCTGATCCAGCGCCCGCTCCACGGCGACCAGGTTGGTTTCGGACCCGTCGGACTTGATCCCGTAGTGCGCCAGCAGCACCGGCAGGTCGTGGTTGCTGGTTCTGGTCGTGGGTGTGTAGATCGGCCCGGAATGGCTTGTGCTGGGGATGTTTTCGGCCGCCGCAGTGATCTCCTCCTCGGAGGGAAGGTTGCCGGTGAGTTGGCCGATGACGTCGGCCACCGCCATCTCCCCACAGTCGAGGTCCTGCTTCTGATAACGCCAGTAGGGTGCGGCGGCGACCGGGTCGCCGTGCATGCCGCCGGGTTTGGCTTTCGGGTCGGCCTGCGCGGTGCCGGCGAATACGACCAGTAGGCAGCACGCGGCCGCGCCCAGCGCGGACCCGCGTCGCGTCGCGGCGGCAACACTCATCAGCTGAAGGTACTGCTCTGGCTAACGCGCGGCTAGCCGTTCGCGACGCAGCAGTTCCACCTCGGGCAGTTCCAGCGGCGTCAGCTCGCCGACTGCGTGGGAGAGCAGTAGGTCGGCCAGCTCCGGATTACGGGCCAGACATGGCCCGTGCATGTAGGTAGCCACCACGCTGCCCTGGACCACGCCGTCGTAGCCGTCGCCGGCCCGGTTACCGGCGCCCTTGGTGACGGCGGCCAGCGGGGCGGCCGCGGGACCCAGCACCGTGCCACCGCGGTGGTTCTCGAAACCGGTCAGCTGCTGGGTCAGTCCGGATAGCAAGGGCCTGGACAACAATTCGCCGATAGTCCGCTGGTGTTGCGGCGAGGTGGTGGCGTCCAGCATCCCGACACCGTCCACCCGTTCTCCCGACGACGTCTCATACCAGTGCCCGAGCACCTGGACGGCCGCGCAGATCGCCAGCACCGGGGCACCGCGTCCGGCCGCTTTCTGCAGGCCCGGGTAGCGGATCAGGTGCCGGGTGGCCAGCCGTTGCGCGTAGTCCTCGGCGCCGCCCAGCGTGTAGAGGTCCAGCGAGTCGGGCACCGGATCGGCCAGGGTGATCTCGACGATCTCGGCGGGGATGCCGCGCAGCAATAACCGCTGACGTAACACCACGGCGTTACCGCCGTCGCCGTAAGTGCCCATCACGTCGGGCAGCACCAGCCCGATGCGAACGGTCGAGTCAGCCATGACGGGCCAACCGGCGGTTCAGCTGCAGGAACGCGGTGTAGTTGGCGACCACCTCGACCCGCCCGGGCGGGCAGGACGCGATGGCCGCAAGCGTGTCGTGCACCAGGGTGTGTTCGACGCCGGCGTACCCGAGCCGCACCGCGAGGTCGGTGCCGCGCTCACCGGCGGCGACGACGCGGGTCTCCTCGAAATGCTCGAACCGGACATCCCACAGCCAGGACAGGTCTTCCCCGTCGGGCACCTGCCCGTTGACCGCGATCACCACGCCGTCGGCATGCTTGTCCACCATCGACAGCGCTTCCTGCCAACCGGCCGGGTTCTTGGCCAGCAGCATCCGCACCCGATGGGCGCCGACCTGAACAGTGCGGTACCGCCCCGCCACCTCGTCGACGCCGGCCACCGCGGCCACGGCTTTGGTGGGGTCGGCGCCCAATGCGACGGCGGCGGCGACCGCTTGGGCGGCGTTGCCGCGGTTGACCGTTCCGGGCAGTGCCAGCCGCATCGGCAGGGTCAGCCCGTCGGGTCCGTACAGCTTCCCGCCGTCCTCCGGGTCGAACCACCAGTGCGGGCTGGGCCGCTTGAAATCGGCGCCGGTGGAGTACCAGTGCCCGTTTTCCCGCACGATCACTTCACCGCTGCGTGGGCAGCTGACCGAGTCGTTGGCCCACGATCCGCCGGCGGCCACCCACACCACATTCGGGCTGTCGTAGGCGGCCGAGGCCATCAGCACGTCGTCGCAGTTGGCCACGATGATCGCGTCCGGATGTCGGGCCAGGCCGGCGCGCAGGGCCCGCTCGATGACGTTGATCTCACCGACCCGGTCCAATTGGTCGCGCGACAGATTCAGCAGCACGATGGCCGTCGGCTCGACCGCATCCGAAACGTGCGGGACGTGCATTTCGTCCACTTCCAGGGCGGCCAGTACGGCCCGCCGGTTTGCGGCCAGCGCGGCCACCAGCCCGGCGTCCATGTTGGCGCCTTCGGCGTTGGTGGCTACTGGCCCCAGGGTTGCCAGGGCCGCCGCGGTCATCCGGGTGGTGGTCGACTTGCCGTTGGTGCCGGTGACGATGACGGTGCGCCGGCCGGCTCCCAACTGGCGCAGCACCGAGCGATCCAGGCTCATCGCCACCAGGCCGCCGATCATGGCCCCCGCACCGCGACCGGTGACCCGCGACGCCCAGCGCGCGCTCGCGCCGGCGGCCAGGGCCAGACGTGCGCGCGCGGTGATCACCCCGGGAAGTTTAGAGCCCGACACGGCGCGCCGCGTTGTCGGCGATGTCGGTCGGACGTGCCATTCTCAAGCCATGCACCGGATTTCCTGGGGCCGGCCCGCACGGGAGCCGGACGGGGGATGGGCCGTCATCGATGTCGAGACCTCGGGCTTCCGTCCGGGTCAAGCGCGGATCCTCAGCATCGCCGCGCTGGGCCTCGACGCCGACGGCCGGGTGGAGCAGTCCGTGGTCAGCCTGCTCAATCCGGGTGTGGACCCGGGGCCCACGCACGTGCACGGGCTGACGGCCGCGATGCTCGAGGACCAGCCGCAGTTCGCCGAGATCGTCGACGACGTGATCGAGGTGCTGCGCGGCCGGACGCTGGTGGCACACAACGTCGCCTTCGACTACTCGTTCCTGGCGGCCGAGGCGGAGATGGCGCGGGCCGTGCTGCCGGTGGACTCGGTGATGTGCACGGTGGAGTTGGCTCGGCGCCTGGACCTCGGCGTCGAGAACCTGCGGCTGGAGACGCTGGCAGCGCATTGGGGTGTCACCCAGGAACGTCCGCACGACGCGTTCGACGACGCGATGGTGTTGACCGGCGTGCTGGCGTCGGCGTTGCAGCGAGCCCGTGACCGCGACATCTGGCTGCCGGTGCACCCGGTGACCCGCAGCCGCTGGCCCAACGGCCGGGTGACCCACGACGAGCTGCGGCCGCTGAAGGCCCTGGCCGCCCGGATGCCCTGCCCGTATCTGAACCCGGGTCGCTACGTCTCGGGCCGGCCGCTGGTGCAGGGCATGCGGGTGGCGCTGGCCACCGAGGTGCGCCGGACCCACGAAGAACTCGTCGAGCGGATGTTGCACGCCGGCCTGGCCTACAGCGACGACGTCGACAACGCGACCTCGCTGGTGGTCTGCAACGACGACGCACCCGTGCAGGGCAAGGGTTACCACGCGCGCCAGCTGGGTGTTCCGGTGGTTTCTGACGCGCAGTTCATGGACGGAGTGAGTTCCGTCGTCGGTGGCCGCAGCATGGAACAGTTCGCCGACGTCACGACGGCCGACGAGCAGTTTGTCCTGTTCTGACGTAACCCAGTTCCAGGCCCGTCGCGAATTGACGTTTGCGCCAAAGACATTGGGGCTATTCAACTTGTGTCTTAAAGTACCGCAAGCCCGGCCCTTGACCCTGCACCCCTGAGGGCCGGGTTTGCCCCGCCGCGCAGGACTAGCGCAGGGCGCGGTTCACCGCCGACACCACAGCGCGCAGCGAGGCGGTGGTGATCGACGGAGCGATACCGACACCCCACACCGTCTTCCCGTCCGCGGGGCCTGATGGGCCTGATGTGCCTCGACCCGTAACCGAAGCCTCCACATAGGCAGCCGCCTGGGCGTCGTCGCCCGAGCTCATCGCGTGTTCGCTGTAGTCCAGCACCGCCACGTCGAATCCGACGGTGCTCAGCGCGTCGACGAACGCCGCCAACGGCCCGTTGCCGGTGCCGCTGATCTCCGTCTCCACCCCGTCGATCTTGACCGTCGCGGCGATGCTGGTGCTGCCGGTGTCTTCCTCGGAGGCGTCGACCCGCTGCTTGATGCGCTCCAGCGGCCGGATCGGGGCCAGGTACTCCTCGGCGAAGGCCTCCCACATTTCCTTGGGCGAGACTTCGCCGCCATCACCGTCGGCCATCTTCTGGATCACCTGCGAGAACTCGATCTGCAGTCGCCGCGGCAGGGCCAGGCCGTGATCCGCCTTCATGATGTAGGCCACCCCGCCTTTGCCGGACTGCGAGTTGACCCGAATTACCGCCTCGTAGGTGCGCCCGACGTCTTTGGGATCGATCGGCAGGTACGGCACCTGCCAGAGAATGTCCTCGACGTCGGCGTCGGCAGCGTCCGCATCGATCTTCATCTGGTCCAGGCCCTTGTTGATGGCGTCCTGGTGGCTGCCGGAGAACGCGGTGTAGACCAGGTCACCGCCGTAGGGGTGGCGTTCGTGCACCGGCAGCTGGTTGCAGTACTCCACTGTGCGGCGGATCTCGTCGATGTTGGAGAAGTCGATCTGCGGGTCCACCCCGCGGGAGAACAGGTTCAGCCCCAGCGTCACCAGGCAGACGTTGCCGGTGCGTTCGCCGTTGCCGAACAGGCAACCCTCGATCCGGTCGGCGCCGGCCTGGTAACCCAATTCGGCTGCGGCGACGGCGGTTCCGCGGTCGTTGTGCGGATGCAGGCTCAGGATCACGGACTGGCGGTTGGCCAGGTTGCGGCTCATCCACTCGATCGAGTCGGCGTAGACGTTGGGCGTCGCCATCTCCACGGTGGCGGGCAGGTTGAAGATGATCGGGTTGTCCGGGGTCGGCTGGATGACTTCGCCCACCGCATTGCACACGTCACGGGCGTATTCCAGCTCGGTGCCGGTGTAGGACTCCGGGGAGTATTCGAAGCGCCACCGGGTGCCCGGATGCTTGACGGCCTCCTCGACGCACATGCGGGCGCCGTCGGTGGCGATCTTCTGCACTGCCGCGCGGTCGGCGCGGAAGACGACCCGGCGCTGCAGGATCGACGTCGAGTTGTAGAAGTGCACGATTGCCTGCGGCGCTCCGTCGCACGCCTGGAAGGTGCGCTCGATCAGTTCGGGCCGGCACTGGGTCAGCACCTGGATGGTGACATCGTCGGGGATCGCGCCGTCGGTGATGATCTCGCGGACGAAGTCGTAGTCGGTCTGGCTGGCCGAGGGGAAGCCGACCTCGATCTCCTTGTAGCCCATCCCGACCAGCAGGTCGAACATGCGGCGTTTGCGGGCCGGGCTCATCGGGTCGATCAGCGCCTGGTTGCCGTCGCGCAGGTCGACCGCGCACCACAGTGGCGCGTGCTCGATGACCCGGTCGGGCCAGGTCCGGTCGGGCAGCCGGATGGGTTCGACTTCTTCGGCGAACGGCCGATACCTGTTGACCGGCATCGCGCTGCCGCGCTGGGGGTTCCACGAGGGCTGGCCGGGTCGCGGGGGTCCCGCGGGCTTGATGACGGTGCGAGCTGAGACGTAAGCGTCTGGATTGGTAGTCACGATTGTGCTCCTGGGGTTTTAAGAGTGAACCTCAGACCGGCGCATCGCGAACACCCGCGACGGGAAGCCGGTCTGGATCAGACCCCGTCGCGGCGTCCGAGAAGGAGCACCCGCTGCACGCCCTGCACTCTACCGCGCTTGGGTCGGGCGCCAAAATGGCAGGGGGAGGTGGCTACGGTCCTTGAGCCCGCAGGCGGGTCGACGCGCGCGGTAGTCCCGCGATTTTCGCCCATGCGCCTGTCAAGGTGCTGTGATGTCCCGCGTTGCTCCCGGTCGCTGGCCGCGCTGCTCTCGCAGGTGTCCGTCATCCGGCGACAAGGCTGGATTCCGGGCAGCCGACGCGGATCTTTGCAATCCGGATTGGCTAAAATAAAATTACCTGTTTAGCACACTTAATTCAGGGTTCTACCGTCCATTAAATTGACTCGGTTGCGTCGAGAAATTGACTATTCGACTACAACATAGAATACCCAGCAGGCGTACGGTTCCGAAACCTCTCGCAAAGCGTCCCAAACGCCTACCATCGATTTCGTCGCCGTTGGTTTCTGCCGCGGCTGGTCAGTTACGCCGATCTGGCTCGACGTCTTACGTGCCGCTGGCTGACAGGCGACCGTGATCTAGCCGCTCACCCCTAGTGACTCTGCGGATCATTGCGACTAAGGTGAGATGTGCGGCGTCGAGCGCCATTTCGATGCTAATTCCACGTCGAGTAGGGGGGCGGGAGAATCGATGTTTGCCGAGTTCCTAGCGGAGCCCAAAATCCCCCCACTCGGTGGTCCGACGCGATTTGGACAGTCCAGGGATCGAAGGACCGGAGCGCGGGATTTACGATCCGCCGCGCCCGACGGTGAACTCCGGGAGCAGAATCCCGCCGTAAACGTGGGCTTTGCTGATAAGGATCGACATCTGGGCGGAGTTCCTGCCGCCGCCTCTGACGGCCTTCACACACTTTTGTTCGACAGCAATCCGTCTTTCGCTAGAGGCTGGGTATCTAGCTCGGGCTCCTGGTCTTCGGTCCCCCTACAAGCAAAGCTTGAAATCGGGCCGATAGACGATCCGCAGGAGCGGGAAGCAGATCAAATGGCTGACGAGGCCCTGCATGGGCACGGAGTGCGGAATGTCGGACATCGAGTCTCAGCGCAGTTAGGTGCTGCAGGCATTCAACGAAAGTGCGCATCATGCGAGCAGGAAGACCAGACCCAGGGGCAACTGCATCACAAGTGCGCGTCGTGTGAACGGAACGAAGAAGAAAAGAAAATTGCGCGCAAAGCGATGTCTGGAAGCACAACCGGAAGCCTGGATATCTCGCCAGCCGTCCAAGATGTCCTGCAATCGCCTGGCGTCCCGCTAGAAGGGGCTGCACGCGGGGACTTCGAAGAACGGTTTGGGTGTGACTTCTCCCGAGTACGGATTCATGCGGACACAAGAGCCGCAGAGTCCGCGCGATCGATACGAGCACTCGCGTACACGGTGGGCCCGCATGTTGTATTTGGTCAAGATCAATTTTCCGTCAGCACGCAGAGCGGTAGGCGCCTGCTCGCACATGAGCTGGCACATACGGTGCAGCAGGGGAGCGCGCGCCCCATGGGCGGCGGACGGATGTCGGCCGGTCGCACCGGCGTAAGGGTGCAACGCCAGCCGACCGGTGGCGTCCACGATTCGAATTTTACGACTGGGCCGCCCGGTGTCCCATTCGAAAAGTGGTCGCCGGAACTGGAAGCGACATATCGACGTATGGGCATGATTGAGGCCGCGAACGCGTTGCGGAGATGTCGGCAGGGTAGCTGTCAGAAGCTCCTAACCTCGGCGGAGGCCTACACCGCATATCGCACGGGGCGATTGAAGGCGGGACTCGGTGAAGAGTCGGGAAAAGCGGGCGAGCGCGGAAGCGATGCAGGAAGCGCCGGGGGAACCGCGCCCGCGGCGGGATTCGCTGCCGCGACTGCGCCCGCCCTAGCACCCGGCGGGGCTGGTGCGAGTCCAGCGACAGCACCTCCAGCCGCGGCGCCGCCGGCACAGTCGGCGGCAGCCAAAGCGACTGAACGCTGGGCATCTCAAGCTGCGCGGGTTGCAGAAGAGCAGGCAGCGCGAGAAGCCGAAGCGGCGGCGGCACGAATTGGTGCAGTCGCGATTCCGGTGGCGCTAGGTGTCTACGTAATACTCGCCGCAGTGGATCTGATCGGCTTTGCAACGTTTCAAGTGGCACTACAACGGCACGGATTCGTGGTCTTGCCGGATCCGCTCCAGGTTTGTATCGGCGGATGCCATCAGCCGCGAGCGCCTGGTCCGCAGGGCCCTCTGCAATCCCCGCAATTGCCGGGCGGACCGACGACCGGGATGCCTCAGATTCCCGGCCACAACGACGCGGATGCTGAGACTTTGAGGAAGTGGATTGAGGCGCAACCGGGTGCCCCGGGTCCAAATGCGCCGCCTGCGGAACATTCCGCGCCGCAACCTCCGATAGCGGGCGAGCGAGAACATGTCGACCCTGGAACCTCGCACGCGCCGAGCGCGCCGCCAGTCCCTGCGCCGGTACCGCGGCAACGAAGCAAGAAGTGCACTGAGGCGGTGCAGGCAGACCTGTATCGCCAGGTGGAAAAAGCGTGCAAGAACCGAGGTAAGTTCAGCTGCTTGAAGACAGATACGCATGAGGCAATGATTGAGAAAATAGCAAAGCTCTATGATTGCATTTCTGCGCGGGAGAAATATCAGTGGAATTGTTGGCAGAAAGGTGATAAAAACTACCACGGACATATGAAACAGATCGGCGCTCTCTATAGGATGCTCCATGAATGCGAAGAGCTCGCAAAGAAGAAGCTGACCACACCATGAGACGACGTGACTGAGGCGCACTCGTCCGCGATGGCGACGATCCGTGAGGCGTTTGCCGAGACGCCCTATCCGGGCGACGACATATTGGTTGTCGCCAAGCCAGGTGAGGATCCAGAGTGCGATCAGATTGCTGAGAACTTCAGAGGTAAGAGTTGGCAAGAGGTCTCAGTGGACATGATCGGGAATTTCGCCGATTCATTGCCTCTATTTACCAGTCAGGCGTTTCGCTATTATATGCCTGCCTATATGTTGGCTAGTCTTACGCCTGCCGCGGATCTGGATTTCAGCAATGAGCCAGCAAGCTCAGAACACAATTTTTTGCTTCGATAACAACGATATCGTGAGCTTCGTCTTATTCGAACTTTTTTCCGCCTGCGTTGCCGGTCGATGACGAATATTTTCTTACGCGGGCGGCGCAGTTCACGCTCAGGGAACGAGAGGCGATTGTGACGTACTTGAACCTAATCGCGATGCTTAAGTACGGTGAATGTTATAGAGATGATCCTGGTTCGGAGTGCGATGAGATCGCACGGGCAATTCGCTTCTGGGAAGATGGCGAGATCTCTTTGCCGTGAATCAAGGCGCCGGTCGACTATGCAGATTTATTCAGCGATTCCGATTTCGATTTCACGAGATTGCGTGCAATATTCAGTAATACTATTAGAATAGCCTGACCTTGTGAATAGTTCGCTTTACCATGAAGGCGCTCCTTGCCGGTTGACGACGTAGCGCACGTAAGTTGAGAGCACGGCGAGTTCGGCAATCTGGTCAGGTGTTGCTGTTTTGTCTTTGCTTGCCCTGAGCAGCTTGTTGTAGTCCTCGACTGCGCTAGCCTGTTGTTCAGGGTTCCATTTGCTCCATGGCAACTTCTCTTTATGCGCCGCTCGCCAATCATAAGCTCCGCCTCGGTCGCCACCCTTCAACGCAGCCTTGATTTGAGCAATCACGCTTTGGGGTATGTAGGCTAGGCCGCCATTTTGGAATTGCCAAGCATGTGTCATTTCGTGGATCAGAGTTGTCCCGGCCCTCCTCTGTAAGCTCCAGGCCATCTCCTTTGAAATGTCCCCAGCTAGATTTTAAGTGAATAGTATTACCGATCGTTCGCGGTGCTCCCGTCGCATACATACTGTCTCGTGTGATTCGAATCTTGGAGTAGTCGAGACTGTTGACGAAAATCTCTTTTGCGTAATTGATCTCGTCAGTAGTTAACGCACGTTCCTTTGTTGTGGCGGCATTGCCCGCGATAGCGCCACCCACCATGCCGACGAAACCCCCCAACGATGGCACCGATAGGGCCACCCACCAGTCCGCCTAACGCAGCGCCCGCGCCCGCACCGGCGACCCCACCAAGTAATGAACCGATGAAGGAGCGGTGGACAACGTTCGACTGAGTGCGCTCCGCGACACGACCGCTCTCGGCGCCGCGTTCCGCGTCGCGTTCGACTGCGTGAGCCGGATTGTCCAGCTTGACTGGCTCTGCCGTGTCTGATCCGGTCTGCTGAACCACATGCGCGAGTTCGTGGGTGATTAGCCTTAAGCCGTCGGAGTTATGAGGGGCAAACTGCCCGGCGCCGAAGGCAATGTGTTGTCCGACCGTGTACGCGCGAGCATGAATGGCATGCGCCGACTCGGCTGCCGCAGTGTCAGCATGTAGCCGTACTTTGCTGAAGTCACGGCCGTACCGATGCTCCATGCGGTTCCGAAGGTCGCGGTCAAGCGCAAATCCTGGGCTAGATCGCATCTTTTCGACAGCACGAAGTGGATGAGTCGGCTGCGCCGACGCCGGTTCGGCTTTAAAAGCTCGTGTCATGTTGGTTGTCCCTCATTTATTTTATCGGCATTCTAGTTTGGTGCCACTGCACTCAACCATTGATTCGCCACGAAGCTGATCGCGGCGGCTGGGGACAAAATCGGCCGAATTAGGGGGAAATTTGTTGAATACCGTCTGTCGTTCTGAAACTATTAACACATGGCAATTCTCGTCGCCAATGGCGCCCAAATAATGTGCGACATGGGAGTCGCTCCGTCGATTCTCACCGTGACGCCGGGCCCGCCGCACGTCGCCTCCGCGCCGGTGCCGGGCATCCAACTCGCCACTGTCACCGACGTCCTGCCGCTTACCAACATCCCGACCTTCGGGATGTGCAACTCGCCGACCAATCCGGCGGTGATAGCCGCCACCGCCGCCAAGGCCGGTGCGTTCACCCCGGCCCCCTGCGTCCCAGCCACGGCGGACCCATGGACCCCGCCCCAAGCGGCCGCCGTCTGCGGAGACCCCGTCTTCGACGAGATGGCCACCTGCCAGTGCGCCTGGGCCGGCACGATCGCGGTGGTGAACCCGGGGCAGACCACCGTAGCCACGGTTCCGTAACACGCCGTCCGTCAACTTAAGCCGCCTCCACCCGGAACTGCAGCTCGGGGGAGCCGACCTGGATCAGGTCGCCGGGCGACAGCGGCACCGGCACTCTCGGCGCGAGCTCGTGGCCGTTGACCTCGGTGCCGTTGGTGGAGCCGAGGTCCATGACGGACAGGATCCCGTCGGCGATATTGAAGGCAACGTGGTGGCGTGAAATGTCGGGATGGTCAATGTGGATTCCTGCGTCGGCCGCCCGGCCGATGGTTGTCCCGTCCAAGATCGGGTGGATAGTGCCCGGGTCGAGCGTCGAGACGGACCGCAATGAGAATCGAATGGTCACAGCCTGGACGGCGGTGGTCGCTATCTCGTCGGCCTGTCGCTGCCGCGGCATCGGGGATACGGCTGTTTCCGAACCCGTTTCGGGTTCGCGGACCCGATATCCGAACAGCACTCGAAGTTCGACCGGTTTACCCGGCGGCTGCGGGAGCAAGGCCAGCGGCGCCAAATACCGGGTGGGTCCTTCGGGGGGCAACGCCAGGGGAGCGGGCGAACTGTCCCGTGACTGCGGCCAGAGGACGCCGCCGGTGGCCGTTCGCGCGGGGATCGTCCAGTAATCCCCCCGCTCGTACTGGGCTTCGGGCGCCTCGAACGTGATCTGCACCCCGTCTTCGAGGTCGAACCATTCGTGCTGGGCCAGCCGCACCGGAATCCCGTGGCCCGGCGCCTCGGTGTCGGGTTGCTGGTCCCAGCGGCGAAGGATCGGGTGCAGTGTGGAGTTGACCGCACGATTCTTTTCGGTGTCGTACAGCATGACCTGTCGTGTTGCCAGGCTGACGCCCTGTACCTGCATCAATGCGGGCGCCGTGCCTACCGGCGCCCAGTGGTCGTCGACCAGTTCCACCCAGTCCCCGACCGCCAGACCCTGCCGTGCGTCGTACCAGACACGTTGCAGGATGGCGGTGCGTACGTCGCCGTCGGGTTCGCTCAGCTCCTCGATGCCGAACTCGACGCTGCCGTTGTCCCGCGACCACTTGAAGGTCGCCTCCTCGGCGTCACCGCCACGGTGCACCTCGACGCGGTAGAGCTGATTCTCGACGCCGCGGTAACCCCAAGGTGTCGCGGCGGTGGCTGGCCCCGGCCGGGTCTCACCGCCTGCGTGGGCTCGAGCGCCCAGCCTCGGCTTGTGGGTCGGGTTGGCATTGAACTCGTGGAAGGCGCGGATGATCTGGTCTGGCTTGAGTTCCGTAAGGTCGGTGTCGCCGACCGGCAGTTTGCGCCGGGCCAGCGGCCGCCACTTCACCTGGCTGCGTCGCGTCGTGTCCGGCACGCTGGCACTGAGCGCGGGGTCGATGAGCTCGGGTACTTGCAGCGCGCTGACCGACTGTTCCCAGACCACCAGAAAGATGACGGCGGGCGGTTCGTGCTCGCCGATCGGCAGCTCCTCTTCGGCGTATTGGTAGGGCGCCGGAGCCTGACAGCGCAGACCGTAAACGTAGTAATGCCCGCGTCCGAGCCGCACGGCCCGGAGCGTGCCGTCCTCGATAACCGGCTCGACCGAGAAGCCGGCCCGGTGCGCGGGGCCACCGAAGGGGCCGATCAGGTCGGTGGTCAGGTCGCGCAGGTAGTCCAGCAGGATCGCGTTCTGCTCGTTGAGTTCCGCGTCGAGCAGCAGCCGGCCCTGCTGGGCCAACACGCTGGAGAACGGGTCCGCGAAACCGACTGGCAGCCTTGAGAAATCGCCGTACATGAGTCTTCCTTCAGGTCGCAAAGCGGAGGTCGATGTCGACTCCGACGGGAGTGAACTGTTCTAACTGGCACCGCAGGTCGGCAACTCGCTGCCGCTGCCACAGGTCGTGGTACGCCCCGAGCTCGCCTTCGTCGTGAGCGCCGTGCGTGAGCTCCTGAGCCGCGCTCTCGGCGAGCCGCGCGTAGGCGGCCTGGCCGAACTGGACGGCATCGAAGCGCGGCACCAGGCGCTCGACGATGCGGGCCGCCCGCCGCAGGCGCTGATGGACTGCCAACCCGGAGAGCTTCGCGCGGGCGAGCGCCGTGTCGGGTTGGCAATTCATGCGCTTGGGGGTGCGGGAGCCCGGCGCGATGTAGCAGCTGGACACCTTCCCGCTCTGGCGCCGCTCGCAGTCCAGGGCGCCGGTGATAATCGAGTCCTCGACGAGCCCGACGCTGTGCACGTCGGCGCCTCCCAGGACGGTCACCCGGGAGAGCGACAGGCGCACCCAGGCCGGCCGATCGTCGGCCCCCAGCACGGCGCACCTGTGCCGGCCCGACGCGTCGAGCACCGAATCGCAAACGCTCAGTGGTAGCGGGTCGAACCCGGTCTCGGGGCTTTCGACGCGGATCTTGCCGACGACAGACGACGAGATCGACAGCGGGCACGGCGCGCCGTGCACGATCAGGCTGGGCAGCTCGCGCTGGTCGGGCGCTTCCACGTCGGCCAGGCTGCCCGCCGGTACCAGCGTGCAGTGGCGCAGAGCCACGCTATCGAAGCTGCCGTAGAGGTCGAGCGAATGACGCGCCACCCACACACCGTCGAGCGAGAAGTGCGGCAGATCGGCGGCGCCGGGATCGTCGATGCCCCGCACCCGGAACCGGTCGGCGCGGCCACCGCCGGCCTCGACGGGGATGATCACGGGGCGGCGTCCCTGCGCGGCCCGGATCTGCAATCGCTCGCCGGCGGCGAGCCTGATGTCGAGGTGCTCGCGGTATACGCCGTCGTCGTTGATTTCGATTACCGCGTAGGGCTTTTTCCCGCTCTTGTTGGCCGCATGCCAGGCCCGCAACGCGTTCTCGATGCTGGCGTGGTGCCCAGGGCCGACCTGATAGTCCGCGGTCGCTGCGAGCGGGCGCTGGTAGCTGCCACCGCCGATCGCTCCGATGCCGAGGTGCGCGTACGTCACCGAGATCGCCTCGTCCGGTGGGCGCCGGGCCGGGAACGCGATTCGGCCCAGGAGCGGGTCGATGGTGACGTGGCCGTCCGGTGTTCGCTCGTGCCAGCGGCTCAGGTCGGCGACGAGGATCTGTGAGCGGGGTACGGCCTGGCCGCCGCGATACAGGCAGATGCTGCGCGCGGGTCCGTAGTAGTCGTCCAGGCGCAGCTCGAGGGCGCGCCGGGTGATGGTCGTGGCCACGTCGAACTCCGTAGCAGGTGGGCAGTGGGGGGCGCTGACCGGAACCACGGCGAGCGGAAGAGCTCTCCCGAGCTGGTCGAACGTGAAGCGGTGTTCCTCGCCGTCGTTCGCGGCCGGGGCCTGGCTCACCCGGTCGGGAACCAGTCGCCACAACCACACCGCCACACCCGACGGATCGACGGTGCCGGGTGTCCGGTGCGACGACAGGCGGCGCAGGTCGGCGATCGGCGCCGCGTCCGAGGCCGGCGTCCCCAACACCTCAAGAGCCTGCGAATCACCCAAGTCGACCAGCCGCCGCCGCCCGACGCCGGGCATCCGTACCGACTGGGTGGCCAGCGCGACTTGGCGCAGCTCGACCGCCAGCGCGGGCCAGCCGGTCGCCTGCCTCGCCAAGTCCTGCAACACCGAGTAGGAGCCCTTACGTCTGCGGTCGGTGAGTGCGTCAGCGACCTGGGCGCGGCGCCAGACGGCGTCGGCGCCGGCGTCTGAAGCGCTCGTCGGCAAGCTCGGCCCGAGTGACAGCGCGACCAATTGTGCGAAATAGGGCAGCAACTCGGGCTGACAGGTCTCGACGAACCAGTTGTCGTAGAGCTGCCCGATGTCGGCGTCGAATTGGTCGACCTGTCCGGCGATCGCGGTCAGCAGGGCCAGTAGCGGCGTGTCCTGTTGTTGCGCGTCGCGCATCCGATAGATCGCGGGCAGCAGGTTGTACAGCGACACGGGTGTGCTCTGTCGGTCGGTGCTCACGATGTCTGCTCGTTCAGGGTCACGATGCCGGGAACCGCATCGGAGATGTAAGCGACCGCGGCCGGCGTCGGCGCGCCGGGGGTGGTTGGTAGTCCCCACTGAGCCGCGACGGCGGCAAGCGTGGCCACCGCCGGCACCGGCTGGGTGAGCAGCGTCGGCAGCTTCCTGGACAGGTCCGTTGCAGAGGCCGTCGCGGGCACCAGTGCCAGCCCGGTGATCGTGATCGACAGCACGCCCGGGGCGGTGTGCGCCGCGGCTAGTAGATCGCTGACCGCGACGTCCTGGCCAAGGTTCTGTCGAGCGTAGCCGAACCTCGTCTGCAGGCCTCCCTGCACCGCGGTCACGGTGTCCTCCCAATTGGCGGCTGGATCGTCGACCACGTTGGCACTCAGGGCTATCAGGTATACATCGGCCGGCAGCACCCGCACCGGCACCATCGGGTCGCCGGCCGCGGCGAGGACGGCGGCGACACCAGCACACAGCCCCCCTTGCGGGCTCAGTGCTGTCGGATCGGTCCCGGCGATCGTGACCACCACCCCGGCTGGGGTCAGGGCGGCGCTGGCTTTGCCGACGCCGGCAACCGACCCGGCCAGCGCGGCGTAGTCACCGACGGTCACAACACGCCCGAGCGAGCTCAGGCCCGACGGCGCCGCGGCCCGCACGGAGTCTTGGTCGTCGCCGCCGGTGCCACCCACGGCCGGCAACGGGTTGGTGACGCCCTTCAGGCTTGCCGGGCGGCTGAGCAGCTGCGTTATCTGGCCGGAAGGCACATTGCCCTGACTGCCGTCACCGGTCCGGTAGGTGGCGTTGACGTTTCCGGTGCCGGGCGGAAGCGGCGACGGGAACACGACCGTGGTTTGCCCCGACGCATTGGTTCTCGCCACGAAAGCCTGCGCCGACGTGTTGTCGTCGACGCGGTTGACCTGGGCGTAGCCCACCCCGTCCACGGTCACGGACAGGGTGGAGCGGTAGCCGGATACCGACGACGCGGGGTCGGCGAGCAGCGGCCCGGCTGACAGCGTGAAGCTCTGCGGCACCTGCGCGGGTTGGCCGCTACCCAGCACTTGTTTGATCGTCGCGCCCTGGTGGGCGCAGACTACATTGCCGTAGACCTGCACGGTGGCGCGCTGATAGCTAAAGGCCAGCGGCTGCGCCAGGTTCAGGGTGCTGTAGGGCGCGCCGCCGGCGTCGGCGGTCATCGACACCGACGCGACCGTCGCGATCTCGCCGCCCGGAACCGACGCGCCCGGCACATCGGTGCGGGTGCCGGTCACGGCGATCAGGCGGCCCGGATCCATGCCGGCGACCAGGCCGCCGAGGTCGATCGAAACACCGGCCACGTCGTCGGTCACCGGCGCCGGCTGTAGCGGCAGCACGGTCGGCTGTGCGTAAACGGTCACCGGCCGCAGTGCGGATTGAAGTACGGCTCCGCTGTCGAGCCAGGCCCTGTCCAGCTTCAGTTGCGTGACCTTGCCGGTGATCCCGAAGCCACTCACGGACACCGTGTCAGCCGACTGGACCTGCGCGATCGTGGCGACCGAGATGTCGGTCTCCGCTTGGTGGATCAGCACCGAGCTGCCCGCGGTGATTCCCGGGTAGTTCCCGTCAAGCAGCAGCAGCGTCGGGTCGGCCGGCGGCAGCGGCGTCGCGATGGAGAGAGCGATCGAGTGCGGCGCGTCGGTGGGGGTCGACCAGGCGATCGTCACTTGCGCGTTCCCGACCTGCCCGTTGAACACGGTGTTCACGGCGGGATCCCAGATCAACGAGCCTTGGTTCGGGCCGCCGGTGAATGCCAGGGTGACCGCGCCGGTGGTGGGATTGAGACCGAGGTTCACGGTCAGCGCGGGCGTCGGCGGGGGTGTGGGTGTCGAAGCCGGGTCGGCCGTCGTGTAGCCGGCGTAGGCCAGTGCAATCGTGCGGTCCGGGTTTGTCGAGAGCGTGACTGCGCCGAAAGAGGCCGGCGTTGGGGTGGCGGGCGACGGTGGGAAGGCGCGCGGGTTGACGGTGATCGTGGCCTGGCTGGTGAACGTCCCGGCACTGCATTGCACGTCCAGGACTGGATATTCGGTTGTCCGATCCTGTTCGATGCGTCCGAGTATGCGTTGCAGTAGGCCGGCCCGGGCGGGATCCAACCTGATGCCCAGCGCCTCCAACGCGGCCTGGTGCAAAAGCAGAAAGTCCGCCGCGGTGACACTGAACTGCAGGTCGAAGGTATCGCCGAGCGGCCAGTCGCGGCTGCCGGACGGCTGGCCGCCGGCATTGAAGATGGGCTGCGGAGGGGCGGCGCCGCCGAACGGGGCCGCCGCGACCGCCATGACCGATGCGCCCGTCACCGGCGCTGATCCAATGGTGGTGGAGCCGAGCGCGGCATACAGCGTTGGGGCGATGGACGGCTGCAGGGCCGCCAGCAGCCGCGGCACGCTGTCGGAGCCGGTGCTGAACGCGGGTGTTCGAGCGCCGTTGCCCGATGTCTGGGGCTGCGGGTACGACGAGCTGGGTGCTCGTACCGGCTTGCTGAGGCCGTCAGTGAGCAGAGCGTCTATCGCGGCCGTCGTGTTGGCAGGCGGCTGAACCTCCTGCGAAGAACCCGCCGCAACACTGTCGGCCCGATCCTTCGGCGGCGGGATCGCCGATTGCTGCAGCGTCACATTGGTGACCTTGGCCGTGTAGTCAACCGTGGCGGACTGGACGGCGACCGGGTACTGGCCGGTGCCGGCCTGCAGCAAGAGCACGCTGTTGGGGCCCAGCTTCGCGGTGGTGCTGTCAACCACCAGCGAGGTGTCGGTGGGTTGAACCGGTTGGCCGGTTTTGACCGTCAGCAGGTTCCAACTGGGCCGTGCGGTCAGCTTGGTGGCGGATTCGAAGGTCTGCGGTTGCTGACCCGGACCGGGCACCGATTGGAACAGCAGACCGGGGCTGAACTGGACCGCGCCGTCGGCCGCATCAGGGGCCAGCGTGTAGGCCATGTGCACCTGCGCGGCCAGGCTCGGTACCGGTTGGTAACCGACGAGGTTGGCCATGGCCAGGATCGAACCCGACTGGACAGCGGAAGACAGGTACCCCTCATCGGCGATCCGGTCCGAATAGAAGCCGAGCACGTCGCCGACGGTTGCCCAGGCGTCCAGCAGTGCGATGGTGGGGTCGTCCGGGACGCGGGTCTGGAGACCCAACGCCGGTGTGTCGCTGGACGTCAACGCGACGATCAGCTGCTCGAACAGCGCGGCGCGGCGGGCCGAGTTGTGCGGAGGGACAAAGGCGCCGGTCATCGTCCGCCCTCCAGCGAAACCAGCGCGTAGCCGTGCTCCGGTCGGGTGGGATCGTTGTCCAGGCGCGCGATCTGCAGCGCCCCGAGTTGCAGCGGCGAAGCCGGCGTCGCGGATCCGCTCGCGGCCGGCTGGTCCAGGAACCCGAACCGGGTGAGCGTCACCGAGTCGACGCCGGCGACGGCGCCGACGGCGGCCAGTATCGGGCTGGAGTACACGGGCGCGGCGAAGCCCATCTTCGCCGGGTTGAACAACGCCGGCGTACCGTCGTGCAGCCAGCCGCCGGAGAGCAGCCGCGCGAGGTGGTGAGCAACGTCGCGTCGGATCGCACCGCGGCCGAGGCCGACCTCGAGTTCCACGGCCACTGGCCGATAGTGCGGCGCCAGCACTCGTACCTGCTGGCCGATCCGGCGCACCGCCGCAAGCGACCTGCGCACCTCGGCGAGCAGCTCGTCGGAAGGGTCCTCGCCCAAGTCGGGCTGGACGGCCACATCGACCACGACCGTCGAACCGGTGAAGCGTAATTCGGCTGCGCCACGCCGGACCCCGGGCAGCGCGGCGGCCAGCGCCGCGTAATCGTCCGCGGTGAGGGCCCGCTGCTGCCCGACGGCGAAGCAACCGGGGATCGCCAGCTTTGCGGCTGCGACGTTCTCGGCCTCGATTCCGCCGACGACTGCAAGAGGGTTGCGGATCACCGATATGCCGCTCAATGCGGGCGGTTTGACGGAGCCGGCCTGCTCGCCGGGCACCCAGACCAACGCGTTGATCGCCTCGGTCTCGACGTTGCCCGCCGCGCCGTTGCCCACCCAATACGCCCCGGATAGCGACCCGGCCGCAGCCGGCGGGTTGTTGATCCGCAGCTGGGCGATTCCCTCGTCGTTCACTTCGGCGACAAAGACTCGATCCGTCGGTGCGGCGCCGATCAGGTCCAGTACCGGGCGCCGGCTGTTGCCCGCGCCATCGGTGAGTTGGAGTATCGGCAGCGCTGCGCGCGGGTCCTGCGAAATCGCCGTCGCGGCGGGTCCCCAGGAGCCGGGTTGCCCCGGCGCGAGCGCTGCCGTCAGCTCCGTCCCCCAATCCTGCTGGAGCTCGTCGATCAGCACCGCGTCGAGTGGGCCGGTGCCCGCCGCGACCCGGGCCAGATAGTCCAGCCTCCGGCGGCGGCCCGCCAGCAGGCGGTCGGCGCGTGCGAGTAACTCGGTGAGCGCGTCGGCGTCGAGCTCGGCCCGGATGTCTTTGCGGAGTCCGCGGCGGGTGGCGCCGAGCCCGAGCCGCTCCAGCGCGTCGTCACCAACCTGCAGGGCCAGCATCTCCAGGTGTTCGGTGGATAGCGGGGTGCCGTGGTCGGCCTGGGTGCGCCAATGCGCGATTTGCTCGCGCCAACGGTGGTAGATGGAATGCAGCCGGCGGGCTTGGTGGCGGCCGACGGTCCGCGGGTCGGGGAATGGTGTCGCGTAGCTCAGCCCTGGCCGGGAAAGTGCCGGCGCGGACGGATCGAGTGGATCCGCGGCAGCCACTCCGTTGGCCACCAACACCACGTTGCCCGAAGCCTGGCCGCAGAGGTGGCCCGCTGCCGTCACGGCAAGGTCGAAGCGGAGCGCATCCTCGGCGGCCCACTGCACTTCCAGCAATGGCTGATCGAACAGCGGGTCGGTCAATAGCTGCGTTCCGGTGAGGCGGACCGCTTGGCGCAGGGCGGGATCTGCGGGCCCCACCCCGCCGGTGTCTGGGTCTTTGGTCTGTTCGAGGACCAGCACGTCGCCCGCATGCAGTTGCAAGGTCCGCTGCGGTGGGCGTTTGGTGACCTTTGGCGCGGCGCGGGAATCCTGCCCGTCCACCAGTACGGCGCTGGTCGCGCCCGCGGCCAGGTGACTGTCGTCCTCGCCCCAGCTCCAAAAGTCGATCGTGTTGTGGGCGGGTAGCAGCTCGGCGACTGCCGGCGGCCCTTGCGCACCTGGCTGGACGGACACCGGGCTGTATTGGGGGAAGGACGCCAGAACGTCCGGGGGCAGCGTGTCCGCATTCAGCACCGGCGGGCCGTCGTCGCTGAGGACCCCCGCCGCGGCGAAACGAATATCGGTCAGCGGCAAGGAGACCGGCGTACTCACGCGGATACACACCCAGCCCCTGGCGCTGCAACCCTCGTGCAGGCGGTAGCCGACGAAGCGGCCGTGTCGGCGCACCGAGATCCGGTTGCGGGCGGTTTGCAGGTAGGCCTCGGTGGCCACGGCGTCCTGGTAGTAACTCAGGTCGTCGCCGATGTAAGCGAGCAGCTCGACCAGGGTGATCCAGATATCGGGCTCGTGCTGCTCGCTCCACTCGGGCAGGGTGACCGCGAGTCTGTCGAGCATGAGCTGTCGCAGCCCCGCGTAGTCGCGGTAGAGGTAGGACACCGCGTTGTCGGAGAAGGGCCCGCCGCCCGGCCCCCGGTGGACCGGCGGCCGCGGTTCGTCGACGTCGAAGACGAACCGCACCTGTGCGTAGCGCGGGTCGATGCCGTGATGTGTTCTTGAGCCCGGCGCCCCGTCCGGCCCGCGTTCGACGACCCGGAGCAGGTAAGGGCCTGCCGTGCCGGCGTGGTCGAGTTCGACGATCAGGCGGTCTTCGAGGTCGCCCCCCGGCCTCCTCGGCGCGGCGCACCTCGACCGCCCGCACCGGCCGGGCGCCCCGGGGGGCCTCGATCCTGATGTTGCCCGCTTGCAGCCCCCTCGGCGCGTGCTCGAAGAAGTACACGAGCAGCCGACGGCCGCCGTCGTGGACTTCCACCCCGTCCAGGCCGTTGGCGTGGCGTTCATGCAGCGTGCGCCGCCGCGCGTCACCGCTGACCACCAGGTCGCCCCACCGCATTTCGGTGCTCATGGCCCCCCCCCGGGACGGCCAGCGTCAGGTTGGTCGCAGCGCCGGTGGCCAGCACGACGTAGCCGATGTTCACGCTCAGCACGCCATCCTGGCTGCTCACGCCAAGCGAAGTCACCGACAGCACGTCTTGCAGCCAGAGGTTGATCGCCGCCGCGATTGTCACGTTCAGTGCGGCGGCGATTTCCGGGGAGTTCGGGGAGAACACCTGATCGAGCAGTCCGCAGCCGAACGTGGGCTGGTTGACGCGTTCTCCCGGGCGGGTGAGCAGGAGCAGCAAGAGCATTTGCTCGACGTGGTCGCCGTAGCTCGCTGTGGCCGTTCGGCCACGGCCATCCAGACCGTAGGGGAAGGCGACGTTGACTGTGCTCATTCGACCGAGAACGTCCCGGTGGCGGTGATCACGTTGAAGCTGGCGGTGGTGATCGTCACCTCGGGTGCGGTGATGTCGATGCTGCCCGGCGTCAGTGCGATGGCCACCGCGCCCTTGCCGGCGATGATGTTGACGCAGCCGGGGGTATCGCCGCCGCCGAGGATCGGCTCGTCGGCGATCGATATTCCGGCGGTGGCGCTCTCGATGCTGATCGCGGTGACTTCGGGGTAGGCGTTGTATTCCTCGGCCATGGTGGGGATTTCGCCGTCACCCCAGTAACAGCCGACCCAGATCGGCTTGTCCGCGTCGCCGCGTTCGAACTCGATCCACACGTTGGCGCCGATGCGCGGCCGCAGGTAGGTGCCCATCAGCACGTCGGTGATCGGAACGCACGGCATGGCCCAGTTGGCCGTGACGATTCCGGGCACGCGGACCAGCAGGCGCCCGGACGGTGGGACGTCGACGTTGTCCAGCACGGTGCCGCGGTATTTGCCCCAATACCGCTTGGCCACCGGCGGTTCGGGGTCCTGCTCCCGCGCCGTGTCCGGATCGATGGTGGTGTGGTGGACGGCGCCAGAAACACTGTTGTCGGGCATGGGCTCTCCGATCGATCAGCCGGCCGGTGAGGCCGGCAGGGACGACGCGGTGCTAGCACCGGTGTTCACGGGAACGGCCGGCCCGGCGGGCGCCGGAACCGGCAGGGCCGGGCCTGGGCTAGGCAACGCGGGCGTGGCCGTTGCCGCCGAACTGGAAAATGCCGGGAGTTGTTGGCCGAGGCCATAACTCGCCGGATCAGCGGAATTCCCGCCGACCAGCCGGTTGCGCTGCATGGTGAAGTTCTGCTTGTAGGAGCCCGGCTTGATCGTGTGAGTGACGGTGGAGACGAAATACTCTCCGTCGAAGGTGATTCCGGCCCCCTGCACCTGAACCACCGTCCGTGCCGGCAGGATCGACCCGTACCGCAACACGTCGAGGGTCCCTTGCCCAGTGACCACGTTGGCCGAGTCGGCCGTCTTCGCCAGTGCGATGGCTGCCGCCTGAATCGGGTTGTAGCCCGATAGCCCGCTGAGCGGTGTCACCTTTAGCGGGAGCGGATCCTTCTGCCCGAGTGGAGGGCTGAGCGGCGTCACATCCGGGACCGGAATCGGCAGGGGGACCGGGACGTCGGGGAGTTGAACCCACACGAAGAAACGCGTCTTCTTGAAGCCGTCGAACGAGAACTGCAGGGATTCGACGTTGCTGCGTCCGTCCCAGTCGATCGCCAGTGGCGGCGGCGTGGCCAGGAACGGTATCGCCATCTGCAATTTGGGTCCCCAGTAGGCCATGCTCATCCCGGGCGCCGGACCCGGCTGCAGATAGAACGTGTAGCCCACCTGCTCTGCCAGCGTGTTGATGTACTGCAGATCCGTTCCGCTTTGCTGGGGGACGGTCTCGTTGGGCAGCGGAACGTTGATCAGCACGCTGGGCAGGACAAGCGGAACGATTCCGTAGACGGGCAGGTACTTGGCCAAGATGAGCGCGACTCGCGCCTCGGCCGGCATCGCCGGGTAGGCGATCATCGAACTGAAGTCGATCACGTCCATCATCCGGGTCAGGTCCTCGCCCTTGAGTGAGAGCACCGATTTGCCCGCTTCGTCGCTGGGCACCACGTCCTGCTGGGTGATGACGCCGTCCATCAGAACGGTCGTCGACCCCGACAGGGTCGCCGCGATGACAATGCGGGTGGGCGGGTCGAAATAGCCGGTCGGCAGCAGCTGGGTGGTGATCGGCGAGAGCTTGCTGGTGGCGAACTTGAGATCGAAACCGCTGGGAGTGGACCCGCCGGCGCCGACGGACACGCTGACGTCGGTAAGCGCCTCCATCACCGCGCGGGGCGCGGGATCCAGTCCCATGCCCACCATGAGACTCAGCGTCAGCTCACTGGGCACCTGAGGCTCCTTGCGCGCCGCCCCGCGGCGGTATCGCCAGGAGCCGGCCCGGGGTTGCGAGCAAGGTGGGGCGAGTGGCGAGGTTGGCGTCGCCGAGGAGCCACGACAGGGTCGCGTCCCCGAGCGCGGAGTTCGCGATCGTATCGATCCGTTCGCCGGGGCGGACCCGGTGCTCGCCGCCTGCCGGCAGGGATCCCAGCGCGGGCAGCAGCCGCCGCAGTAGGTAAGGGACTTCAGAGCCGTCGGGCGCGGTCCACACCGCCTGCCCAACATTCGCGTAACGGCTGACGCTCATGGCAGGTGTTCCAATCCGAGGGGGCGAACGTCGGAGCTGGTCACCATCGCGGCCAGCTGTTCCACCGCCTGCCGGTAGGCGATATAGAGGTTTCCGCCGACGTGCTGCAGCGGAAGATCGCTGCTGGTCAGGACCTTGCATTCGATGCTGGCCTTGACCCGGATGGGCCTCAGCTTGGTGTCGAAGGCTTCTTCGGTGAACGACAGGTTGCTCACCAACACGGGCACGACTCGTTTGACTCCCCAGACGAGCAGCACCAGCGGCGCCTCCATCGGCGAGACCTCGAGCGTGCCGCTGTCGAACAGGGCGTCGGTCGCCAGGAGTTCGGCGACGCTGGGTGTCACCAGCCGCTCGAGCACCGCCAGCGCCGGCAGCAACCCGTAGGTGACGACCGGCTGGTTTGCGCTGTCAGCCGGATTCTCCAGCTGGTCGGTCGCATCGATCTCGGCGTCGAATTTGATGGTCTCGTGCGGGGGACCGATGAATCGGAGCACCTCGAGTCGATCTCCGGGCTCGCCGCCGATCGCCCGTGGCTGAAGCGTCCGGGTGAGCGTGTCCGGGTTGTATTGGAAGACGACCACGTCGAGCAGGGTCCGCGCGTTCGGGTCGATTCGCACCAGGCCGCCGCGCAGCGTCTTGGGTGTCCCCGGGAAGCCGGTAGTGGTCATCGGCGTCCCCTGCGAATGTCCGAACGCGTCACTGCCGCCGGCGGTCGCACCGCGCTGACGGCCCGGTGAACGCTGCCGGCGACCTGACGTGCGATCTCGATGACGGTCGAGTCCCGCCCGCGATCCGCGGCGCCCTGATCCGCCGGGCCAACTACTGGCCGGTCGGCCAGCCTGCGCAATTCGCGCGCGATCGCCGGCCCGAGGGCGTCGCGCTGCCGATGGGACAATTCGACCCCGTCCAGCACCAGGTGATCGATCCGGACATCGGTCCTCATGCCGGTGCTCCCTCGATCCTGAAATCGGCGTCGTTGACATGCCTTTCGAGTTTGCGGAACTCGATCCGGGCCATCTCGAGCACCAGTTCCATGCCGACCCTCGTCCCCTGTCCTGCCGCGCAGAACGCTGCGTTGATCGCGATGTTGCGGATCATTCCGCCGCTGGCGGCGAGCCTGGCGAGGCGCTCGAGGTCCAACTCGTCGACCGGTGCCTGGGCGGGAAACGCCTGCGCCCACAAGCGGGCCCGCTCGGTCGGTGAGGGAAAGGGGAAGTCGACGATGAATCGCAGCCGCCGCAGAAACGCGTCGTCGAGGGCGTGGCGCAGGTTGGTCGCCAGGATCGCGATCCCGCGGTAGTCCTCCATCCGCGCCAGCAGGTAGCTGACCTCGATATTGGCGTAGCGGTCGTGGCTGTCCTTGACCTCGCTGCGCTTGCCGAACAACGCGTCTGCTTCGTCGAACATCAGCAGCGACCCGCCTTCTTCTGCGGCGTCGAAGACGCGCCGCAGGTTTTGCTCGGTTTCGCCGATGTACTTGCTCACCACTCCCGCGAGGTCGACGCGATACATGTCGAGTTCGAGCTCGTGGGCGATCACCTCGGCAGCCAGGGTCTTACCGGTGCCCGAGCCGCCGGCGAACAGCGCTGTCACGGCGCTTCCGCGAGTGATCCGTTCGCCGAAGCCCCAGGAGCTCAACACCGTTGCCCGGCCCCGCACCTGGTCGGCGATGTGTCGCAGCAGGGCGAGTTCGGCGTCGGGGGAGCACGAGGTCATCCCACCCCGCCGACGGTTCGACGCGACGCGCCAGTGTGTCCAATCGCGGCCGGGTTTGCGCGCGGCAGGCCGACCAGAGGCCCGCCGCACCCCCTCCCATTTTGGCCGCACTGGCGCACAACGTCGGTGATGGCCAGCTGACTCAGGTCGAACTCGGCGGCCAGCCGCTGCGGCGTTTCGGTGTCGTCGGGCAGCAGTTCCTGCCACAACGCCTGCTGTTCGGCCGGGGTTGGTCGGGGCGTGTCGATTACGCGCAGGCGGCGTGATCGCAGCGGCCGGGGTTCGCGGGTGCCGAGCAAGACGTGGCTGCGCACCCGTTCGAACAGCGCGTCGATTCCAATCGAGCTTTCGCGGGAGACCTCCGCCGTGTCGGCATACATCAGCACCGGCAGCAGGAGTGTCTCGCGTTCCCACAGCCGGATCAGGTCGGACAGTTCCTGCGGGTGCGTCGGCACCCGTTCGGCCGTGATCTCATACAGATCGCGGCCCAGGCGCTGCGCCGCCGTGCCGGCCAGGTATCGGCGCACCGAAGCGTCCACTCCGACCAACTGGACGGCAGGCGGCTGCTCGTCGCCCTCCTCGGTCAGCGCCACGATGATGTCTGCGACCGCCCGCTCGTGCGTCGGCGGCAGGGACGGCGTCAGCTCCATCGGCACCGGGGAGACGATCGCCGCGAGCCGTTCGTCCATCACGTTCAGCCCCTTGATGAAGCTGACGATGCGCTCGTCGATGCGGAACCGGGTGGCGGTTAATGCATCGGCGCGGGGTTCGTCGAATTCGATGAGCCGCCAATACCGCAGCGGCCGTTGCGGCGACACGACATCCCAGGTGGCGCCGGGCAGCATTGTCAGTGCCAACGCCATCGTCGGGTAGGTGGTGTGCGGATTTCCGCTCGCGTCGGCACAGCGCGCGGGGGTGTTCGGGTCCAGTTCCATGGCGGCGGCGAGTATCAGGACGAGGCGTTCGAATCGGGATAACCCGAGCCGATCTCCCAGCAGCTCGAGCGCCGGCGGAGGCTCCGCCTCGCTGCCGATTTCCCACCACGGTGACGCCTCGGCATCCGAGGCAGCGCCGCTGAGCTGGTCCCGGGTCCACGCCAGTCCCGCGGTCAGATAGGCATTGTTCGTCGTTTCCCAGTCGGCCGGTTCGTTCGTTGTTTCGCGAGCTCCGGTCGCCGCGGTCATGTCAGCACCAGCTGTTGGTTGGGATCGAATTGCATGGGCGCCGGCTGGTTGCCGTTCGCGGCTGCCGCGGGAGCGGTCAGGGGGATGCTGTCCACCGAGTCGACCCGCAAGCGGAGCAGGTAGGTGCCGGCCGAGAAGCCCTGCAGGTTGAACGTGAGCTGTTCGGTGGCCGTCTGGATCGGCGCCGGCGTCACCAGTTGACTACCTACGATCAGGGCGACGCTCTGATGCGGCTGCACAGCGGGAACGCAGCTCACGGTCAAGCTTCCGGTACCGGCTTTGGTCAGCTTGAGCTGTGGTTCTGTGGCACTGACCAGCTTGGGTGCCAACGCGACGGGTGCGGCGTTGCTGGCAACCGTCACCGGTCCGGCGCCGGGGGACAGTGTCTGGTCCATCAGGGCGTCGAAGGTTGCCATGACCGTCGCCATCCCAGCCGGCAGGGTCGGCGGATCGGGGAGCTGAACTGTTACCGCAGCCGGGGTGACGCTCAGCGGCGTCAAAGCGACCGGTTGATCGACCAGCGGATGGCTCAGTTCTATCGCGGTGACCGCGTCGAGGTAACTGCCGGTCAGAGTCAGCACGTCGCCGGGCTGGGCCGCCGGCTGGCCGTTCGGGGGCACCGCGAGTTGAAGCTGGGGAAAGGGGGAGCCGGCGGCTACCGGGCCGGTGTCTTGCCGTCCCCGCGTGAGCACGGGCGGTGCTGCGACGGGCGAGCGGGTGCTGTCGATGAGGACGACGGCGGCGTCGTAGCTGACGGAGAGCCGGTAGCCCGTCCCGAATGTCACCCACATGCGCGAGATCTCGTCCTGGGGCCGGGGATCGGGGGTGATCCGGATTCGCTCGACCTGGTTCTCCAGACCCGATCCGGGAGCTGGCAGCGCGCTGGCGATCTGCGATCGTGACAGCAGCGGCCAGTCGTTCAGCACGCCCATCGCGATGCCCAGCAGCCG